>JBBRQL010000114.1:0-12723 GCA_038226425.1 Verrucomicrobiota bacterium | reverse complement strand
TTCTCGTCCGCAGCGGTCAGCGCATGGGCCTGGCCGCGGACGCGCGCGGACAACGCGGTCCGGAAGCGGGCCAGCCCGAGCTCGGCCAACGCGACGTCCTGGTCCGCGATGGCCTTGCGCAGGCCGAGGCGGCCAGGCCACTCGAACGACTGTGTGACGCCGACGCTCCACGCGACGCCGTCGCCGACGAAGCCGCCGCCGGCATCGGTCGATCGCTTCTGCCCGACGCTCCCGGAGACCTCCGGCAGCGCTTGCCGGCCGGAGGTCCGGCGCAGCGCCCGGGCGGCATCGAGCTCGGCCTCGTAGAAGCGGAGCTCGGGGTTGTGGACCGCGGCTTCCTGCGCCAACGCGGCGGCGGTCGCGGAAGGAGCCGCGGCGGGCGTGTCGTCGGCGACGGCGCGCAGCAGGAGCACAAGGGCAAGGAAAGTTCTCGGGAGCGATTTCATCTCGGCAGGAAAGGGAAGGGGCTTCGGCACGGACGGGAACAAGTGGAGAAGGCGACCGCAACCCGGCGGCAGCCGGGCACGGAAAAGCCCGGTTGGACGCGCGTGCGTCCAACCGGGCCGGAAGGGGGATCAGACCAACAACACCGTCGTGCGGACGACCGCGACCGGCAGGTCCGGCGGCGGGATGGCGAGCGGCTTCGCGTCGAGCCGGTTCGCTGCGACAGGGCGCGCCACGGAGAAGGACCGGGAAGCGGTGGCCGCCGGTTGCGCGGCACCGGTCGGTGCCGGCATCGAGGCCGCGCAGAGCGTGCTCGGATGGCAGGCAGAGAAGTTCAGCACGTGGTCCGGATCGGCCGTGGTCGGCGGTTCCGCAAGCAGCATCAGCGTCCGCGACACGGGGCAATGCTCATGCGACGGATCCATCGCCGCACCGGATCCGCCGTGGCCGAGGACGATGCTTACGCCGTTCTCGCCGGAAACCAGCATCACCCGGTGATCGCCGTCGGCCCAAGCGACCAAAGCGACCGCGGCGGGCAGCAAGGATGTCGCCACGCCGACGTAGGCCGCGAGGCACAGCACCGCCCACAAGCGATGGAGGAGGCCTCGGGAGTTGCGCATCGGATCTTGCGGGACGGCGTTCTGCTCCGGCCGGACGCGAGGTCCTCCGGAACTATTCGAGACGTTTGCCCGACGCCGGCCCGGCTGTCACGGGAAGACGTCACGCTGGGTGCGATCCGAAGTAACGGACGCAACAGCCGGAGCATGGTTGGACTTCGTCCGTAGAAGACACCGGCCGGAAGTAGAATCTGGAAAACAGGAAGGCAGGAAAGCGGAAGCTTTGCCGGCTCCGTCCCTGTTTTCCTGCGTTCCAGATCCACCTCTTTTTACAGAGCAAGCCGCACCCCTCGGCAGACGGCCTGAGCGGCGCTGCCGGCCCGTGTCCGCAGCGTTGCCCAATCTTCACCGCTGGCACTTGGAAGATCGGAAGAAGCCATGGTAGCTTTCCTATCCTAAGGCCGGGGCGTGCCCCCGGCCGACGAAACCATGATGCATCCAAATCCTCGTCGGGCCCACGCTTGGGTCCTCTCCATCGCGTCGGCGGTCGCCTGCGCACCGGTCCCCGCTTTCGCCGCGGACTATCCGTCCACCGTGCTCGCGGACCAGCCGCTCACGTATTACCGCTTCCAAGCAGCGGTCCGGACGAACCTGAACCTGAACTCCGGCTCGATCGGCGCGGCCGGCAACGCGACCAACTTCAACGTCCATCCCGTCGGCGGCGGTATCGCGGGCAGCCGCGACGGCGCCGCGTATTTCAACGGCTCGCGCACGATCATCCCGTTCCAAGCCGCGCTGAATCCTGCTGGCGACAAGGATTTCACCATCGAGGCGTGGATCCAGCCGACGGTCGAGGTGACCGATTCCCCGGGGCCGTCCCCGCTGATGAACCGCTATTCCTACTCCGGCGTGAACCGGCAGGGCTGGGTCTTCTTCCAACGTTCGCCGGCGACCGGCTGGAACTTCCGCACCTACATCGGCAGCGGATCCTCCACCGGCATCAACATCACCGGCCAAGCTTCTGCGACCGGCGCGGGCACGGCCGGGACGTGGAACCACGTCGTCGTCGTCTATGACGGTGCCAGCACCACGGCGACGATGTACGTGGACGGCGAGCAGGTCGCGCAGGGCACCGGCGGCTACGCGGCGAACACCGACGACCACGGCGCCGAGGCCGTCCGCGGCGCGGCGGGCTTGTCCATCGGTTCCTACAACAACACGGAGCCGGGCTCGAACCCGTTCACCGGCGCGGTGGACGAGGTCGCGCTCTATACCGCGAAGCTCACCGCGGCGCAGGTGCTCGCGCATTACCAGAACGGCACGAACAGCCTCCGTGCGACGCCTTATGACGCGCTCGTGCTCGCCTCGGCCCCGGCCGCGTATCTCCGCCTCGGCGACGCCTCGCCCGATACCGATGTCGCGGTCAACTTCGGCACCGCCGGCGTCGCCGGCAACGGCCTCCACGCCGCGGGTGTCGACCATCCCGTCTCCGGCGCCGTGGCCGGCACCGCGGCCACCGCGGCACGTTATCGCGCCAAAGTCTCTGGCGGCGGCGTGCAGACCTTGGTCCCCTGGTCCGAGAAGCTGAACCCGCCGGCCGACCAGTCCTTCACGATCGAGTCCTGGTTCCAGCCGGGCGATGAGGTCTCCGACAGCCCCGGGCCCGCGCCCATCATGAACCGCTACTCCTACTCCGGCGTGAACCGCCAGGGCTGGGTCTACTTCCAGCGCTCGCCGACGACCGGATGGAATTTCCGCACCTACACCGGCAGCGGATCCTCCACCGGCATCAACATCACCGGCCAAGCGTCGAACCCTGATGCCGGCAAGAAGGGCACGTGGAACCACGTCGTCACCGTGTGGGACGGCCCGGCCAAGACGGCCACGATGTACGTGAACGGTGAACAGGTCGCGCAGGGCACCAGCGATTACCAGGCGAACACCGACGACCACGGCGCCGAGGCGGTGAACGGCGCCGCCGGCCTCGCCATCGGCTCCTACAACAACACGCAGCTCGGCGAGAACCCGTACAATGGCACCGTCGCCGAGGTCGCGCTCTACGGCGACATCCTCAGCGCCGCCCAGATCGCCGCGCACTACAAGGCCGGCACGAACAGCCTCCGCGACACCCCCTACGCCGCGGTCGTGCTCGCCGACGCGCCGGTGGAATATCTCCGCCTAGGCGAGCCGGCCTACCAGCCCGTCCCGAACCTCGGCACGGCAGGTGTATCGGCCGGCGGCAACATCCTCTTCGCGCCCGCCTCGGTCGCGGGCCCGGCCGCTCCGGCCTTCGCCGGCTTCGACAGCGCCAACTCCGCGCTTTCCTTCGACGGCGGCAACCCCTACGTCTCGCTCGGCGACTCCGCCGCGCTCGCGGTGACCGGACAGGTCACGCTCGAGGCCTGGATCAAGCCGGCCGCCGACCAGAAGCCTGTAGCGCAGGTCGTCGCCCACGGCATCAACTTCGCCGCCGATGCCGCGGTCTCGCTCGCCATCGTCGATTCCGGGGCCAGCTACTCGGTGTCGTCCACCGACGCCGGCGGCACGCACGGCGCGACCTTCCCGGTCCCGGCCGGCGACCTCGGCGGCAGCAGCTGGATCCACCTCGCCGGCACCTACGACGGCGCCAAATGGGACCTCTACCGCAACGGCGTCGCGGTCGCCTCGGCGGCCTCGTCGGTCGGTGCCGTGGCGGTCGACGCGCTCTGGTCCGTCGGCCAGAAGGGCGGCGGCGGCGGCGAGTCGTTCACTGGCGCGATCGACGAGGTCGCGATCTACGGCAAGGCGCTGGGCGCCGCGCAGATCAAGGCGCACTTCGACGCCGCCACCGCGGCTTCCTCCGCGGCCCCGGTGTTGACGTGGACCAAGACCGCGGCCGGACTTTCGCTCACTTGGACGGACGGCGTCCTCCAGGCCTCCGACACGGTCAACGGCACCTTCACCGCTGTCGCGGGAGGCAGCCCCTTGGCGGTCGCGGCCGATCGGGCGACGCGCTTCTACCGCTTGAGCCGCTGAACCTGTGGGCGCCCTGCGCCCAACGGATAGACAGACCCCGCGGGCGCTCCGGTGCCCGCGGGGTTCTCGTTGTCGGACCGATCGGGCGGCGAGTCCTTTGGCAGGTTGCCAAGCCTCCGTCGCGGGGTCCGCTCCGCTCACTTCTTCGGCTCGTCCTTCTTCGGTTCCACGACCGCGGCCGGCGCGTTGGTCGAGACCATCGCGGCGAGCTCGGCGCCGGTGTTGATGCTCAGGCCGGGCAACGCCTCCTGGAGCTTCTTCACGCCAGCGGGCGTCACCTTGGTCTGCCAGAGATACAAGCTGCGCAGGAACTTCATCTCCTTGAGCGAATCGAGCGCCGCGTCGGTGACGGACGTGCCGTAGAGGTTGAGGTAGGTGAGGTTCGCCAGGTCCTTGAGCTGGGCGACTCCGGCGTCGGTGACACCGGTGAGCTCAAGACCGAGCACCTGGAGATGCGGCAGGTGCTTCACCACGGCGAGCCCTTGGTCGGTGACCTTGGTGGTGCCGAGGCGCAGCTCGACGAGGCTGGCGACGTCCTTGAGCGGCGCGATGGTCTGGTCCGTCACGTTGGTGCCGACGAGGCGGAGGTTGACCTCGTGCCACGGGCTGTCCTGCGCGACGAGGCGCACATCGATTCCGGCCTTGGCCAAGGTCGCGATGGCCGCGGTCTCGCCGGCGGACGGCTTGAAATCTTTCGGCAGCACCGGGACCGGGACGGTCGGCCGCGGCGGTCCGGAGGGGGTAGGGGCCGCGGCGGCCGCGGGTGCCGCCGCCGACGGAGCGGGCGGCGGGACGACCACGCCGTCGGGCCACTTGGCGCCTTCGTTGACCCAGGTCTTCAGCACCTCGATCTGCGCGGCGGTGAGCGCCTCGCCCTTCGGCGGCATGCGGTCGTCGTTGTCGGAAGGCAGCAGCGTGCGCTTCACGAGGTCGCTCTCGCCGGCGTTGCCGGGCTTCACGATCTCGCCGTCCTTGCCGCCCTTGAAGAAATCCGCCTTGGAGTCGAGGCGCAGCTTGCCCTTCTGCTTGTCCGGGCCGTGGCACTCGATGCAGCGCGACTGGAGGATGGGCACGATGTCCTTGGCGAAATCCACGGCGGCGCCCGCGGGCGCGAGCGTGAGCGTGAGAGCGGCGAACAGGGTCGGGATGCGGGCGATGGTCTTCATGGCGGTCTTCGGTGTCGGTCCCCGGCCCGGTCGGTCGGGCGATCCGGCGCGGTGACGTGGCGAGCTATATCGTCGGAGCCCGGCGGATCCAAGCCCTCAGCGGAGTTCGTTCCGCAAGTTCGTTCGTGACGTCATCGCCTAGGTTGGCGTAACAGAATCGCTTTCCGGGTAGTCCCGGATTCCAGCCGCCATGAGACACCTGCTGAGCCTTGAAGCCCTGACCGGCGCCGATCTGCGCGCGATCCTCGACCGTGTCGCCGGTTTCAAGCGGGACCGCGCGACCCACGCACGACCGCTCGCCGGCCAGACGTGGGCGTTGATCTTCAGCAAGTCGTCGACCCGCACCCGCGTGAGCTTCGAGGTCGGCCTGCGCGAGCTCGGCGCCGAGGTGCTCTTCCTCAACGCGAACGACATCCAGCTCGGCCGCGGCGAACCGATCAAGGACACCGCCCGCGTGCTCGGCCGGATGATACACGGCGCGGTGATCCGCACCTTCGCCCAGTCCGACGTCGAGGAGTTCGCCGCCCACGCGAAGATCCCGACGGTCAACGCCCTCACCGACGACGAGCACCCCTGCCAGATCCTCACCGACATCTTCACCTACGAGGAGCGCACCGGCACGCCGATCACCGGCAAGACCGTGACCTTCGTCGGCGACGCCGCGTGCAACGTGCCGGTCTCCTGGCTCTGGGCCGCCGCCCGGCTCGGGTTCCATCTCCGCCTCGCCGCGCCCAAGGCCTACTGGCCCGCGGAGGCGGTCATCCGCCGCGCTTCGGCCGGATCACCCGTTCCGTGGACCGGCCATCACGAGTCCCAGACGGTCGAGCGCATCATGATCGGTTCCGGCACGTTGGAGCTTCTCACCGACGTGGGCCTCGCCGCGAGGCAAGCCGACCTGCTCTACACCGACGTGTGGGTCTCCATGGGCAAGGAATCGGAATCCGCCCAGCGGACCAAGGACCTGGCCGGCTACCAGATCAACGCCGACCTCGTGAAGCTGGCGAAGCCCGGCGCGCTGGTGATGCACTGCCTGCCCGCCTACCGCGGCAAGGAGATCGACGAGGCCACCTTCGAGGCGCACGCCGACACGATCTTCACCGAGGCCGAGAACCGCCTCCACGCCCAGAAGGCGATCGTGGACTGGATGGTCCGCTGATCCGCCCGCGGGTTCAGCGCATCGCCGGCATGTGCTGGGCCAGGTCGATGCCGAGCTCCTTCGCGACGCCCAGGCCATAGGCCGGATCGGCACGGAAGAAGTGGCAGAGCTGCCGCAGTTGGATCTCCCGCGGCACCGCCGCCATGTGGCGCCCGATGTTCCCGAAGAGCCGCAGCTTCGCGTCCGGAGGCATCAGGCGGAAAAGGTCACCGGCCTGGGAATAGTCGTCGTGGCCGGCGCGATGGTCATGGCGCGCCGCATCACCTGAGAGCTTCAGCGGCGGCTCGGCGAAGGCCGGATCCTGGCGCGGACCGCCGAAGCTGTTCGGCTCATAGTTCACGGCGCCGCCAGAATTGCCGTCGTTCCGCATCGCGCCGTCGCGATGGTAGGCGAAGACCGGGCATCGGGGCGCGTTCACGGGCAGGCTCTGGTAGTTCACGCCGATCCGGTGCCGCTGCGCGTCCGCGTAGGCGAAGATCCGCGCCTGGAGCATGCGGTCCGGCGATTGGCTGATCCCCGGCACGACGTTCGCCGGAGAGAAGGCCAGTTGCTCGACCTCGGCGTGGTAGTTCTCCGGGTTGCGGTCCAGTTCCAGGATGCCGACCTCGGTCAGCGGGAACTCCTTCTGGGACCAGACCTTCGTCACGTCGAACGGGTTGTGCCGATGCGTCGCGGCCTGGGGATCGGACATGGTCTGGATGCTGAACTTCCAGCGCGGGAACTCTCCGCGCGCGATGCTCCCGTGGAGGTCCCGCTGCGAGCTCTCGCGGTCGCCGGCCACCACGGCGGCGGCCTCGGCATCGGTGAGGTTCTCGACTCCTTGCAGCGAGCGGAAATGGAACTTCACCCAGGTCCGGCCGCCGGCCGCGTCGATGAAGCTGTACGTGTGCGAGCCGAAGCCGTGCATCTGCCGCAGGTTCTTCGGCAGGCCGCGGTCGCCCATCAGGATGGTCACCTGGTGCAGCGATTCCGGCGAGAGCGACCAGAAATCCCACGCCGCGGTGTTGTTGCGCAGATTGGTCGCCGGGTCGCGCTTCTGGGTGTGGATGAAATCGGGGAACTTGATCGGGTCGCGGACGAAGAAGACCGGAGTGTTGTTGCCCACGACGTCCCAGTTGCCTTCCTCGGTGTAGAACTTCAGCGCGAATCCGCGGACGTCTCGCTCCGCGTCCGCCGCGCCCCGCTCGCCGGCGACGGTCGAGAAGCGCGCCATGCAAGGCGTCTTCTTGCCGATGGCCGAGAAGACCCCGGCCTTGCTGAGCCGCGTGACGTCCCCGGTGATGGTCAGCGTGCCGTGCGCGGCCGAGCCCTTGGCGTGCACGACCCGCTCAGGGATCCGCTCGCGGTTGAAGTGCGCCAGCTTCTCGACGAGCCAGTGGTCCTGCATCAGCACCGGGCCGCGCGGGCCGGCCGTGAGGCTGTCCTGGTTGTCGGCGACCGGCGCGCCGGTGGTGGAGGTGAGGGTGGGCGGAAGCGGGGGATTCGGCACGGTGTTCATCCGATGTCGTTGCCTGACCCGCTGGCGGTGCGCCGGCGGACGGTCAGTGCGGAGGTAGCATGTGGCGACCGCTTCCGATAGTTGAAATACTTGGTTCCTGCGATGACCATAGGCATCCGCTATGGAACTTCAGCAGCTCCGATATCTGGTCGCGGTGGCGCGGACCGGGAACTTCAGCCGCGCGGCCGAGCAGTGCCATGTCTCGCAGCCGTCGCTGAGCCAGCAGGTGCAGAAGCTCGAGGACGAGCTCGGCGAACGGCTCTTCAGCCGGCTCAAGCGCCGCTCGGTCCCCACCGCCGCGGGCGAGGCGCTGCTGCTGCGCGCGGCGCGCATCCTCGGCGAGGTCGACGCCGCGCACCGGGACATCGCCGACGTGTCGGGCCTGCTCCGCGGCCGCGTGAGCGTGGGCGTCCTGCCGACCATCGCGCCGTACCTGCTGCCGCCGGTCCTGGCGGCGCTCGCGCGGGACCGGCCCGGGCTCGAGGTGGAGATCCACGAGGACCGCACCGCGGAGCTGCTCTCCGCGGCGGCGTCCTGCGAGCTCGACCTCGCGGTCCTCAGCCTGCCGGTCCATGACGACCGGTTCGTGTCGGAGAAGCTCTTCGAGGAAGAGCTGCTGCTCGCGTTGCCGCCGGGCCACCGGCTGGAGAAGAAGGCGAAGGTCGGTCTGGCCGACCTGGAGGACGAGCGGTTCATCCTCATGAAGGAAGGCCACTGCCTCGGCGACCAAGCGTTGCGCCTGTGCGACCGCCATGGGCTGCACCCGCAGGTCGTGCTCCGCAGCGCCCAGCTGGAGACCGTGCAAGCGCTCGTCCGGGCAGGCGTCGGCATCTCGCTCGTCCCGGCGATGGCGCGGGACCCGGCGCGTCCGTCGCAGCCGGTCTTCCGGTCGCTCTCCGCGCCGCGGCCGAAGCGCGTCCTCGGTGTCGTGCGCCGCAAGGAGCACCACCACAGCAAGGCCGCGCAGGAGTTCCTCAGGCGTCTCCGGCTGGCGTCCTCAGCCGGGCCGGAGGTTCCCCCGTCCGGACGGAAATGAAATCGGACAGGAACCCCGTGCCGGGCCATGCTGGGCGGATGGAATGGACACCGCTGGACATCACCGTGCGCGTCGGCTGCGACCTCGCCTACGAGACCTCCGTCCCGACGCCCGTGTTGTTCGTGCTCCGACCACGGCTCGAAGGCCGCGTGCTGGTGATGCAGGAGAAGCTCTCGTTCGGCATCGGCCTGCCTTCCTACGAGTTCCAGGACAGCCACGGCAACATCGCGTATCGCGCCACGCTCATGCCGGGCCGCAACGATGTCCTCCACGACGCGCTCGTCGCCGTCTCCTCCCGGCCCGACGACCGCGACGTGCGCGGACCGGTCCTGCCGGTGGGCCAGCTCCCGTCGGACCTGCTGCGCTACACCCTGCCCAGCCGCTATTGCGAT
Organism: Verrucomicrobiota bacterium; assembly: GCA_038226425.1. Lineage (GTDB taxonomy): Bacteria > Verrucomicrobiota > Verrucomicrobiia > Limisphaerales > UBA9464 > CAIVQB01. The sequence continues at coordinate 3,459 of JBBRQL010000114.1, read as the reverse complement.
TCGGACAAGCTGATGGATTTCGCGTGGAAGAATTTCGGGCACATCCCCAACGGACTCCAGCGCGTCCAGGCCATCTGCGATTGGGTCCACCGCAACATCGAGTACCGCTACTTGTCCGGTCGTTCCGACCTGTCCGCGTCCGAGGTGATCGGTCGTCGCTACGGGGTCTGCCGTGATTTCGCCCACGCGGCCATCGCCTTGTGCCGCACCTTCAACCTGCCCGCGCGCTACGTGACCGGCCACCTGCCGGACATCGGCAGCCTCGACCCCGGCACGCCGATGGATTTCCACGCCTACTGCGAGGTCTACCTCGGCACCGGATGGTTCACCTTCGACCCGCGCTTCAACGTCCCGCGCATCGGCCGGGTCAAGGTCGCCCACGGCGCGGACGCGGTGGACGGTGCCTTCTCCACCATCTACGGCGAAGCCCGCCTCACCCGCTTCAACGTCTGGGCCTACCAGGTGGACCCGAAGCGGGTCACCGTGGGCGACCCCGTCGACCTGACCAAGCGGATCGACAACAGCCTGACGGTCCGCCTGGGCTGACCCGCGGGCGGTCGACCCGCCGCGTCCTCGCGCAGCCAACTTCGCCCTAGCCCGGCCCGCCCGGCCTCGCCTAGCTTCCGCGCTCCATTTTGAGCGACGGGATGAACAACAAAGACGCGAAGACACGAAGCCGGAAGCCGCACGGGTCCGGCCCGGCCCGGCTGGCTTCCTTCGTTCTTTGGTCGTTCTCCGCAAACCTTCGCGCCTTCCCGCCTTTGTTGGTCCATCCCCTTTCCCTCCCATGACCTCCGCCCAGATCCGCCAGAGCTTCCTGGATTTCTTCCGGTCCAAGCAGCACACCATCGTCCCGTCGTCCTCGCTCATGCCGGACAGCCCGAACCTGCTGTTCACCAACGCCGGCATGAACCAGTTCGTCCCCATCTTCCTCGGCGAGCGCAAGGCCGACGTCTCCAAGTGGGGCGGTGCCGTGCCCTCGCTCGACACCCGCGCGGCCGACACCCAGAAATGCATCCGCGCCGGCGGCAAGCACAACGACCTCGATGACGTCGGCCTCGACACGTACCACCACACGTTCTTCGAGATGCTCGGCAACTGGTCCTTCGGCGACTACTTCAAGAAAGAGGCCATCGACTGGGCCTGGGAACTCGTGATCGAGGTCTGGAAGTTCCCGCCGCAGCGCGTCTACGCGACCATCTATCAGCCGGACAAGACCAAGAACGATCCCGCCGACCGCGACCAGGAAGCGTGGGAACTGTGGGCCGCGAAATTCCGTTCCGTCGGCCTCGACCCGGACATCCACATCGTCAACGGCGGCAAGAAGGACAACTTCTGGATGATGGGCGAGACCGGCCCGTGCGGTCCCTGCACCGAGATCCATGTCGACCTGCGGCCCGGCCCGGTGCAGACCGATATCGAGGCGCAGACCTCCGGTGCGACGCTCGTGAACGGCTCCGACGCCCGCTGCATCGAGATCTGGAACAACGTCTTCATCCAGTACAACGCCAACCCCGACGGCACCTTCTCGCCGCTGCCCGCGCAGCACGTGGACACCGGCATGGGATTCGAGCGCGTCGCCTCGATCATCCAAGGCACGAACGGCCTGACGGATTTCCAGAACGCCAAGATCTCGAACTACGAGACCGACATCTTCCGCCCGATCTTCGACGAGCTGGAGAAGATGAGCGGCAAGAAGTACGGCAGCACGTTGCCCGGTGATGATAGGAGGGCAGGCTTCCAGCCTGCTCAGGCCGGTCAGGCTTCCAGCCTGCCGGACAACGGACAGCCGGCAGGCTGGAAGCCCGCCGGGACTGGCAGCCAAGATGGCTGCCCTCCTGCGGAGCAGATCCAGCTCGACATCGCCTTCCGCGTCATCGCCGACCACATCCGCACGCTCAGCTTCGCCATCGCCGACGGCATCCAGCCGGGCAACACCGACCGCAACTACGTCCTCCGCCGCATCCTGCGCCGCGCCGTGCGCTACGGTCGCACGCTCGGTTTCCACGAACCGTTCTTCTACAAGCTGGTGGACGTGCTGGTCCGCACGATGGGCGACGTCTTCCCCGAGATCCGTGCCAAGCAGCAGCATGTGAAGGACGTGCTGAAGATCGAGGAAGAGTCGTTCAACAAGACGTTGGACAAGGGCATCGCGCTCTTCAACGAAGAGGTCGTGCGTCTGGCTTCTGGCGGTGTTGCCGAGACGGCCGGAAGTGGTCCGGGTGGAACGGGCCACCGGCCCGTTGCGGCAGGCGACCCGCCTGCCGCTCCGGGTGCGGTGTACTCGAAGAGGAATCTTCCGCATTTTGAAAACCCGTGGGCGATCTACGCCGCGAACTTCCAGACCCTCGACGGGCGCACCCTTTCCGCCGCCGCCCGTGACATCGTGTTCGACTGCATCCTGCGCTGGCGCGACAGCCGGTACCGTCTCGTGGCGGCGTGCGTGATGCCGGACCACGTCCACATGGTCTTCCAGCCCGGCATCAGAGAGACCGATGTCTCCGGACAACCGGTGTTCTGGCCGTTGTCCGAGATCTTCCACTCCATCAAATCGTTCTCGGCGAAAGAGGTGAACAAGCTGGAGGGCACGACCGGCGTACTCTGGCAAGAGGAGCGGTTCGACCGGTACATCCGTTCGGACGCGGATCTGCAGGAGAAGTTCCGCTATGTCTGCGGCAACCCGTGGGCCACGGGCATCGTTGACGAGCGCACGTCTTATCGGTGGTTGTGGACGCCGGACATCGAGGCCGCCCAGCCGTATGTGGCACCGGCTTCCTTGCCGTACGCGCCGGCTGCCGGGCAGGTTGCCCGGCAGAACGGGCCGGTGGCCCGTTCCACCCAGGCCCAGGGCGGAGCCGCTGAACCGATCTCCGGCGCCTTCGTGTTCCGGTTGTACGACGAACAGGGCTTCCCGCTCGACCTCACCGAACTGATGGCCCGTGAGCGCGGCCTGACGGTGGACAAAGAAGGCTTCGAGAAGCTGATGGAAGAGCAGCGCGCCCGCGCCCGCGCCGCGCAGAAGAAGACCGTCATCGAGCTCTCCCAGATCGAGACCAAGACGCCCACGGCCTTCATCGGCTACGACCAAGGCCAAGCCGCGGCAACCGTCCAAGAAGTCGTCCAGCTCAAGGACAAGACCGTCGTCGTGCTCGATAGCTCCGTCTGCTACGCCGAGATGGGCGGCCAGGTCGGCGACACCGGCGAGATCTCCGGCGGCGGCCAGCTCTGGCGCATCGTCAACACCCAGAAATCGGGCAACACATGGTTGCACTTCATCGAGGGAGGTGACGCGCCCGCCGTCGGCTCGCAAGTCTCCATGCAACTGGATTGCGGGCGCCGTGCCGCCATCCAGCGCCATCACACCGTGACGCACCTGCTGCACTGGGCCTTGCACGAAGTCGCCAGCAAGGAGGCCTCGCAGAAGGGTTCGTCGGTCACGCCCGAGAAGCTCACCTTCGA
>JBBRQL010000113.1:0-12781 GCA_038226425.1 Verrucomicrobiota bacterium | reverse complement strand
GCTGGTCTGGATGGAGCGGCTGCACCCGCTGCAGCCGTATCTGGTCGTGCTGTCTGGATTCACGCTGGTCACCTTCATGGTGCTGCGTTTCGGCACGCTGTTCTACAGCCTGCGGCACGAGGGGCACAGCCTGCGGGAGGTCACGCTCGCCTTCCTCACCCATCTCGGACTGGGCTGGGTCTTCAGCGCAAGTTGGCTCAAGTGCCTGTTCGACCACCGGTCGCCGTTCGTGCGGACGAACAAGTTCATCGCGGCCCGGATGCCGGGCGCCTTCCGCGCGACCATGGTGGAACTTGCCCTGGGTGTGGCGCTGCTCGCGGCTTGCGTCGTCCTGTCCGCTTATGACTTCGTCATCGGTCCGGTCGCGGCGCTGCTCATGTGCGCTGCCCGCTTGCTGGTCTATTGGGTCTGGTGGCAGACGCGGAAGACATGGCAACTGACCACCGCGCTGAGCAAACAGGCACGGCAACAGATACGGGTTCACGCCGGGACACAGCCTGATGTGCTTGCCGACATTTGAATATCCGCGAGGCCATCAGCAAAGTCGGGCCAAGTGAACCGCCTCCGCCATCGCGACCTGCTGCTCACGCTGAAATATTCGACCATCGAGGCGTGTTTCAGCGTGCCCATGCTGAACCTCACGATGCCGAACTTCGCGTTCGTCATCGCGTTCGCGGTCTCCGTCCTCGGTTGGCGCCCGGAAGCCATCGGCCTCGCCGCGGCGCTGCCGCACCTCTGCAACTTCGCGCAACCGGTGGTCACGGCCGCGCTCCAGCGCGCCTTCTCGACCTACCAGATCATGTGCCTCAGCTTCATCTTCAGCGCCCTGCCATGGGGTCTGGTGTCGTTCCTGCCGTGGCTGAGTTCCGGGCAGGACCTCGCCTTCGGAGGCCTGCTGCTGGTGGCGACGCTCGCGAACAGCATCGGCAGCGTGACGTGGTCCACGGCGATCGCGGAGGTGGTGCCCGAGCGCATCAGCGGCCGGTATTTCGGCCGTCGCAACCTGCTCTTCGGCGCGTGGACGCTGCTGGTGGTGATGTTCGCGGGCCACATGGCCGACCGCGGGGGGCGGTCGCTGGCCACGTTCGGCTGGATCTTCGCCGCCGCCGGCGCTTCACGCTTGGTAGGGCTCTTCTTCCTCACGCGGATGAAGTTCCCCGCCAGCGTCACGGCCAAGACGGCCCGGGTCCTCGCCCTCGACGACCTGCGGGCGGTGTTCCGCGACGCGAACTACCTTTGGCTCATCGCGTTCATCGGGCTCTGGGGGTTGCTGCTGAATGTCGGGATGCCGTTCTACACGATGTTCCTCATGGATGGTCTCGGGCTTTCGGTGGGCGACGTGGTGAAGCTCACGACCACGGCCAGCCTCGGCGGCATCCTGACTTTGAAGGGCTGGGGGATGCTGGCGGACCGCTTCGGCAGCAAGCCGGTGCTCATGGTGGCCGCGACCGTGTGGTCGTTGGTGGCGCTGGCGGCGTGGTCGCTCGCCGGGCCGACCTGGAATCTGCACCTCTACGCGAACTACTTCGTCATCGGCGCGACGACGGCGGGCCTGCAGCTCTGCCAGTTCAATCTGATGGTGAAGCTCGTCCCGGCTGAACGCCGCGCGGCTTACGTCTCGACGTTCTTCGCGCTGACGAGCCTGCTGACCGCGCTCGGTCCGGCGCTCGGCGGCTGGCTGCTCGGACGCATCCCCGACCCGCTCGGCGAGTTCCTCGGCCAACCGATCCGGGATTACCACATCGTCTTCGGCCTGTCGCTGCTCGGCTGCCTGCTCGTCACGAACCTGCTGCACCGCGTCCGCGAGCCGGCCGAACAACCGGTCGGCGAGGTCTGGCGCACGATGCGCACGATGCGGTCGTTCAACCCCATGCTCGCGCTGGCGACGATGGGCGCGCTGCTCATCATCCCGAGCGGCCTGCTCGGCTTGGCGCGGCGCTCCGTCCGCACGGTGAAGCGGCAGGTGAAGGTCCTGTCCGACGTCGGCGAGGAGCTGGTCGAAGGCGGCCAGGAGGCGTTGAAAGCGCCTTTCACGCGACCCGACTGACCGTGCCCGAGGACCGGCGGCTGCCCCATCTCGTCAGCGGCGAGGCCAGGTCGGCCGCGAGGGGAATGAAATGCAGAAGACACCCCAACGGACGAACCTCGTCAACGTTTCACCCCCCTGCGCTTCGCCGACGAGATGCCGCCCGGTCACACGGTGGGCGATGGACTAGTCTCAGTTCCCCACGCTGGAAATGCTCGTGGTGCTCCGCGAAAGGCTTGGCGACGGGCTCGGCATCGATCCGATAGCGGAGGCGGCCTTCGGCCCGGACAAGACGAGCGAGGGACTCCACCGTTGGACGGGGTCAAGCAGGGCAAGACCGTAGGGGCGCCGGGTAATGCGACAATTCGCCCACGATCCGTCGCCGTTCCTGAAGGGGATCCCATCCAAGTGCGTGGAGGACGTCGATGTCGCCGCCAGCAAACCCGTGGCGACGGGATCCGGCGGCAATCGGTTCAGCCAAGGTTCGCCAGGCGCTGGAGTGACATCAGCTTCCGGCGCTGTCGCGTTTGGTTGTGCCGGACGAGAGGACTGCGCTTCACTCGCGTCCACGACGATGGAACTGCCCGCCACTCCTCCCGCAACGACGACAGCCCCGGCCCCGGCCGGGATCCCGCCCGAAGGCGTGCTCCTGCTCCGCCCGGACATCATGCAGCGGCTCGACCTCGCCGCGATCTTCGGGAACTCCAACCCCGTCGAGATCGAGCTCGGCGCGGGCGACGGCTCCTTCATCGCGCAGCACGCCGCGCTCAACCCGGGACGCAACATCATCGGCGTGGAACGCCTTCTCGGCCGGCTGAAAAAAATCGACCGCAAGGGCCGCCGTGCCGGTCTCACCAATCTCCGCGGCCTTCGCCTGGAAGCCGCCTACGTGCTGGAGTGGATGGTCCCGCCCGCATCCATCAGCGCCATCCACATCTACTTCCCCGATCCGTGGCCCAAGCGCCGGCATTGGAAGAACCGCTTGATCAACGAGGCCTTCACCCGGCTCGTCCATCGCGCGCTCGCACCGGATGGAGTGGTCTACCTGCGCACCGACGAGCGGAGCTATTTCGCCCAGATGGAGTGCGTGTTCGATGCCGACGCAGGGTTCGTGCGCGTCCCGGAACCGCCCGGTTTGCTGGAGGTGAAGACCGATTTCGAGCGGGGCTTCAACGCCAAAGGGATCCCGACGAACCATGTCGCGTACCGCCGCGTCGGCTGACCGCAGCCGAGCTTGCCTCGTCGCGGGAGGCTCCGCACTTTCAAAGCCATGTCGTTCCGCATCATCTGGTCGTTGCTCGCCGCGCTGTCGCTGGCGCTGCCCGCGGTCGCCCAACTGACCGAGCGGCAGACCAAGGCTCTCGACGGGATCGCCCGCGAGCGCTATTCCACCCGCTGGACCGAGCTCGGGACCAACGAGCTCGCCACCTTGCGCAAACGGGCGGACGGCTACATCGACAACCTCCGCGACCGCCATCTGGTCGGCGGCCTGGTCGCGAGCATCCGTTACTCGGACAAGGAACGGACGTCGGTCGTCCGCTACGAGGCCTTGGAGGACAGCGCAGCCTGGACGGGACTGCTGCTCGCCGCCCATGCCTACCGGTATGCCGTCACCCGCGACGACCGCTCGGTGGTCGGCGACAACCCGAGCCTCCCGGCGATCCGCGACCTGCTCACAGGGATCGAGTCCTTGCTGCGCGCCACCGGACGTCCGGGCTATCTGCCGCGCTTCGTCGGCCGCGCCGCCGACCCCGCTTACGCGAAGTTCTACGCCACCTACGGCGGCGAGGACCCGGCCCGTCCGGGATTCGGCCGCCTCGCGTTCCAAGGGACGGGCACCAACTCCGGTCTCGTATGGCTGGGGGGGCCGTCCCGCGACCAGCATGCAGCGCTCAACCTCGGCTTCGCCGCGGTCTGGCAGTTCGTCCGCAACGACGCGAAGATCCGCGAGCGCGTCGCCGCTGCCGCGGTCCTCGTCCTCGACCGCTTGGAGACCGACAAGTGGCTGCTCGACGACGGCCGCGGCAACGTCACGTTCGTCACCCCGGCTCTCGCCACCGCCGTGCTCCGTACCGGTGCCGTGGTCCGGCCGGACCGTTTCGCGGGCCCCTACGTCCAGAAGACGCGAGCTTTTCTGGACCTTCCAGCCACAGGATTGGTGCGGTACGGCGACAGCCGCCCGGGCGCCTTCACCGCGGTCAACCTGCTCGCGCTCTCCCGCATGGAGACCAACGAGACGCGGCGTCTCACCTACCAGGACGGGCTCACCCAGCTTTGGCGCGGCAGCGGACCCCAGCTGAACCCTCTCGTGGCCGCTTGCTACATGAGCGCGTTCAACCCCACTCCCAACGACTTCACCGCCCAAGCGACCCTGCAGGGCGTGCTCAGCCAGTATCCCGATGCACCGCGATGGTCGGCGGCGCACGACGCGTCCGGCGACGCCACCGTGCCGACGATCGAGGTCGGAGGCGAGAAGTGGGCCCAGTTCGCGCAGCCGCTCGACCGACGGCCCGTCGCCCCTTTCCAGTGGGTGCGGTCGGCCTACCAGATCGGCGGCGGCGAAGACGCCCCGGTCGCGCATCCCGGCGTGGATTACCTGCTCGCCTTCTGGATGGCCCGCGAGGCGAGCGTGATCCCCAACGAAGATTTCGCGCCGACGATCAAACTGGCACCAGCGGCGCGGCGCCGGTCTCCGGCCACGAACGAACCGGCCCTCCCGCCGAGGACGGCTCCCGGGTCCGGCACGAACACCCCTTACCGGCCCAAGCCCTGACCGGTCGACGCGGCTTCTCCTCGGGGCACCCGCGCTCTGGCCTCGATCTGGATCCGCGTGCCGTCCATCGCGACGACTTCGCACACGCCGTCCCGGATCCGCATCGTCACCGCACCGCTGTCGACGGTGAAGATCACCGGCACATCGCGTTCTGCGAGCTGCCGCCGCACGACTTCTTTCACCCGCGCCGGGGTTGCCCGTTCGCCGGAAGCGACGACGACCAAGCGCGCCTCGGTGGCCGCGAGCAGCGGATCGCCCAGCGGTGCGCCGTCGGACGGCATCCCGCACACCACGACGTCGGTCTTCACGTCGCCTCGTCCGAGCAAGCTCCGCTGACCGTCGCGCCCGAGGTCTGCGAGCCATGACACGCGGACGCCCCCGATTTCCCGCGTCAGCACCATCCCGTTGTCGGCGAGCTTCGGGAAACGGTCTTCTCTCGCCGGATGCAGCACGTCCCAGCCGGCGATCCTTTCGCCGTGCGCGACATCGCGCGTCGGGAGCCCCAGGGCGGCAGCCGTCCGCCGCAACTCGCCGAGCGGCTTCGATCGCGCGTTCTCCGGACCGAAGACCACGCACCGCGGCAAGAACGCCGCGACGACGGACGGCGCGCCGCCGAGATGCCGGACATCGCCGCGCGTCGCCGCGAAGAACGGCAGCCGGTCGAATCCGTTCACGTGGAGGAACGGCACGACCAGACCTTCGCCGGAACGCAGGTCCCCGGCGTCCAACAACATGTCCTCCGTGCGCCACGGGGCATCCACGAGCACGGCCTCACCTCCGCCGAGCACCGTGATGCGCGCCTCTCCCTGGCGGACGATCCACGCCACCGCTGCCGCCCCGAGCCAAAGGGCCGTGCCGCATCCCCACCACCGGACTTCTGCCGGTCGCCAGACGCGTCCGCTCACGATGCCGAGGAGCAGCGCATAGTAAGGCACCCACCATGCCCACGCCGGTGACGCGACGTACCAATGGCCGCCCGGCATCTCGGCCGCGATGCGGCTCAGCGCGACCATGCCCTTCATCCACACCCACGCGCTGGCGTTGAAGACCTCGCCCAGCCAAGGCCACCACGGCCCGGTCGCGAGCGATGCGAAGTCCGCCGCCAGCGCCAAGCTGGAGAGCGGGACGACGACGAGGTTCGCGACCAAGCTCACCGGGTTGAGCAGATGGAAGTGGTGCCACGTCAACGGCAGCGACGTGACGAAGGCGCCGACGCAGGTCGCCATCGAGAGAGCCAGCCAACGCAGCGGAAGGTCGAGGCGCCGTCGCCATCCGGGACGCAGCTCGTCCGGCAAGAACGGATCCGCGTCGATCCGGAGCCACCGAAGGAACACGGGTTCCAACCGGGGCACCAGCAGCGCGAGTCCGGCCACCGCGCCGAACGAGAGCTGGAACCCCGCCTGGAAGAGCTGGCCCGGGTCCCATAGCAGCACCGCGATCGCCGCCGCGGCCAAGGAGTTCACCAGGTCGCTCGGACGTTCTAGTGCCCAGCCTCCGACCACGACCGTGCTCATGATGGCCGAACGGATGGCCGACGGTTGCCATCCGGTCGCGCCGACGTACGCCCAGATGAGCGGCACCGCCACCGCCCCGCACCCGGCCCGGGAGAGCCGCGCCAAACGCAACGACTGCACCAGAAGCCCGGCGATCAACGCGATGTGCAGCCCTGAGATGGCGAAGACATGCATCGTCCCCGACTGCATGAACACGTCGTCGACCTCGCCCGTGAGCGGTGTCTTCCATCCGAGGGCCATCGCCGCGAGCAGCCGCGTCGCCTCGTCGTCGGGCAGACCGCGGGAGAGCATCGCCCGCGCCCACGGCAGGAAACGCTCGCTCCACGGCGCCGTGGCCAACGCGTTCGGCGCGAGGCGCCAATCGGCTGGACCTTCCGCCAACAGCGTCCTCCACACGCCGCGGAGCCGCAGATGCATCCGGTAGTCGAAGAGCCCTTCTGCGACAGGCCCGGGCGGCAGACGCAGCACGCCGGTGACCTCGATACGCTGGGTCCGGAAGAACTCCGCCGGCAGCGCTCCCGCCGTGCCCACCGCGACGTCGCCGATGGCGGGCTGCCACGCATCGCCGCGACGCATCGCCGTCACGCCGACGCGCACCAAGGTCCGGCCCGCGAGGATCCCCTTCCGCTCCACCAACCGGAGAGTCGGCGTCTCAAGGATCGTGCCGCGAAGGGTCACGATCTCCGGGTCGGTTCCCGACATGCGCCGCAGGTCGTGCGGCGCGAGCGACGCTGGATCCAAGAGCATCGCGAGCCGACCGACAGCGAAGAATCCCGCGCCCAGCGCGATGGTCCGGGCCGGCGGCCACAGCGCCGCGAGCCACGCGACGACGCTCGCCATCGCCGCAACCTGCCACGAGCCGCCGGACAGCTCCGCTCCCATGATCCCCACCACGATGAGCAAGGCGGGAAGGAGCAGCGGGCGCTTCATGGTTCGCCCAAGGAGGCCACATGCGTCCGCGCTAGGACAATTCCCTTATATAAATAAGTTGAGTCGTGCCGGAGTCGAGACCTGACCGCGACCGCTCAGCTCATCGCCATCGCCGCCGGATCTGGCCGACGCACCAGATCGTCCCGACCGCGAACGCCGCCCCGGCGGTGTCGATGGCGACGTCGCGTACCGAACCTTCACGGCTCGGCACGAACGATTGGTGGAACTCGTCGCTCGCCGCGTACGCGACCGCCAAGCCCCAGGTCGTCCAAGCCAGCCGCGCCGGCCAAGGACGGACGCGGCCCAGGTCCGGCCCGTTCGACGCCCGCCAGACGAGCACCGCCAGCACCGCGTATTCGCACATGTGGCCGGCCTTGCGGATCGCGATCTGCACGGACGCGACCGCTTCCGGGCTCATCCCCGGATCGATCCACAGCAGGAACGGCCGCAAGAACCGCGACGTGTGCGGCACCGACAACGCGTCCGTCGATCCCCAGAAGATCAGCCCCGCCCAGAAGAGGACGGGCAGCCACCGGCGCAGGGCGACAAATCGGTCGGGCATGGGCGCGCGGATGCAACCGACCGCCCGGCCACGAAGCGACCACAAAACCGCCGCCGCCGTCGCTGCCCGGTCCGGTCGACAGGCCCTCGATCGGGATCGCCCGCCACGACGGGGTGCGATCAGAAGGGGCGGGCACCTGTGGACTTTCGATCGGTTGTCCCGCTGATTTGGGACCGGCAGCGAGCGCGAAGAAGCTCGTCCGACCCGCAAGTTGCGGCGTCAGCAGATCGCAGGTCCGCGATGCAGCGGAGCGCGGCTTGCTCTGGGAAAAGCAATGAATCTGGAAAGCAGGAAAACAGGAACGGAGCCGGCAAAGCTCCGGTTTTCCTGCATTCCTGTTTTCCAGATACAATCTCCGGCCGGTGTCTTCTACGGACGAGGTGCGACTCGGCGCCTGCTGCTGTGTCCGCCACTTCTGATCGCACGCGACACGAGGCCTCCGCTTGCAGGCGCGGCAGACCGAGCCTAGCGTCGGCGTCATGCGCTCGCTGCTCCTGCCCGCACTGCTCGCCGCTCCGGTCTTCCTGTCCGCCATCGCCGCGACGGACACGTTGCAACTGAAGGACAAGGCATCCGTGAGCGGCAAGATCCTCGCGGAGAAGAAGGACCTGGTCGTGCTCGATGTCGGCTACACCGTGCTCTCGGTGCCGCGGAACCAGATCGTGAAGGTCATGCGCGGCGACGACGAGAGCGCGGCCCCGGTCAAGGGCGCACCCAAGGCGGCCCCGGCCTCGGCCCCGGTCCCTGTCCCTATCCTGGTCCAAGAAGCGGCCGGCACCTTGTTCTCGGTCGCCGCCGGTACTTTGGCCGAGCGTTCGGTGAAGGAGTTGGTCGACCTGCTGGGCGAAGGCGTGGTCCAGGTGCGCACGCCGAGCGGCCTCGGCAGCGGGTTCTTCATCAACGAGGACGGCCACCTGATCACCAATTTCCACGTGATCGAGGGCGAGACCAAGCTGTCCGTCGAGGTCTATCACCTGAAGGACGGCCAACTGGACCGCAAGAGCTACAAGGATGTCCGCATCGTCGCGATGAACAAGTTCGCCGACCTCGCGCTGTTGAAGGTCGACGACAAGGACGCGCCGAAGTTCAAGCGGGTCTTGCTCGGCGACGCCGACCTGCTCTCGCAGGGCGACCGGGTGTTCGCGATCGGCAGCCCGCTCGGGCTGGAGAGGACGGTCACCGAGGGCATCCTCAGCACGACCTCGCGCCAGATGCAGGGCGACCTCTTCCTCCAGACCACGGCGCAGATCAACCCCGGCAACTCCGGCGGCCCGTTGTTCAACCTCCGCGGCGAGGTCGTCGGCGTGACCAACATGAAGCTCACCTTCGGCGAGGGCCTCGGTTTCGCCATCCCGGTCGACCAGGTGAAGCACTTCCTCAAGCACCGCGACGCCTACGGCTACGACAACGACAACCCGAGCAACGCCTTCCGCTACCTGGAGCCGCCGAGCCGCTTGCGGGGCGGTCCGAAGGACGCGTCGTCGCTCGCTCGTTGAGACCTCCCGCGGTTGCCAGCTCCGGAGCTCCCGTCCCATTCTTTCTTGCCATGCGCCATGTCCCGATCCCTTCCCGGCTCTTCGTCGAGAACCGTGCCCGCCTCGCCCGTCTGATGTTGCCGGGCTCGCTCGCGGTCGTGAACGCCAATGACATCCTCCCGACGAACGCCGACGGCACGCTCCGGCGGGTCGCCAACTCCGACCTCTTCGGGCTCACCGGCGTGGACCAGGAGGAGTCCGTCCTCGTGCTCTTCCCGGACGCCGCCGACGAGAAGCACCGGGAAATCCTGTTCCTGCGCGAGACCAGCGAGCTCATCGCCATCTGGGAAGGCCACAAGCTCACCAAGGACGAGGCGCGCCGGATCACCGGCATCCAGCAGGTCCATTGGATCGCCGAGTTCCCGGTCGTCCTGCACAAGCTGATGTGCGAGGCGGAGCACGTGTACCTCAACACCAACGAGCACAAGCGCTCGGTCTCCGAGGTCGAGACCCGCGATGCCCGTTTCATCGCCGGGCTCCAGGCGCGGTATCCGCTGCACGACTACCAGCGGCTCGCCCGTTTGCTGCACCGGCTCCGCGTCGTCAAGACGGCGGACGAGGTGGCGCTCCTCCAGAAGGCGTGCGACCTGACCCAGGCGGGCTTCGAGCGCGTGGCCAAATACGTGCGACCCGGCGTCAACGAGCTGGAGCTCGAGGCGGAGTTCATCCACGAGTTCACGCGCGGCGGCGGCGGGTTCGCCTACAACCCCATCATCGCCAGCGGCGCCAACGCCTGCGTGCTGCACTACATCGAGAACGACGGACCCTGCAAAGCCGGCGACCTGCTGCTGCTCGACGTCGCCGCGAACTATGCCAACTACAATGCCGACCTCACGCGCACCCTCCCGGTGAACGGTAAGTTCACCAAGCGCCAGCGCCAGGTCTACGACGCCGTGCTCCGCGTGCTGCGCGCGCAGATCACCGGCCTCGTCCCGGGAAAGAAACCCGCCGATTGGCAGAAGGAGTGCGAGCAGCACATCGAGAAGGAGTGCGTGGACCTCGGGCTGATCACGACGCGCGACATCAAGCGGCAAGACCCGGAGAAGCCGGCCTACCGCAGATATTTCATGCACGGTTGCGGCCATCCTCTCGGCTTGGATGTCCACGATGTCGGGTTCACGACCGAGCCGTTCGCCGAAGGTTGGGTGATGACCGTCGAGCCCGCCATCTACATCCGCGAGGAAGGATTCGCGGTGCGTCTGGAGAACGACATCCTCATCAAGGCCGGTGGCAATTTGGACCTGATGGCCGACATCCCGCTCGAAGCCGACGCGATCGAGTCGCTGATGGCCAAGCGGCGGTGAGATTTTCGTGGCCGCTGCGGTCGTACGGCCAAGGTTCCTCATTTCCGGGAGCCGATACGAAGCGGCCTTCACGGGTCGCCTGAGGACGGAACTTGAAGCAGGGCCGTACCCGGTCCTGTACAGGCAGTGGACGCGGCGCAAATCGGTGTCCAACGGAGCGACGTCGTGGTCTGCTTCCGTTCCGTGAACTGTTTCGTCACCGGTGCCTCGGGATTCGTCGGCGCGAACCTCGTGCATGAACTCGTCGCGCGGGGCCATCGCGTCCGCGCCCTTCTGCGGCCGGGAGCGGATGTGCGCGGCCTCGCGGGAGCCGCGCACGAACGCGTCGAGGGCGACATCACCGACAGATCGGACACGCTCGCCGAGCGGATGCGCGGCTGCGACTGGTGCTTCCACGTCGCGGCGAGCTACGCGCTGTGGCTTCCGGACTACGAGCCGATGTTCCGCGCGAACGTGCTCGGCACGCAGAAGGTGGTCCGCGGCGCGATGAAGGCCGGATGCTCCCGCATCGTGTACACCAGCACCGTCGGGTGCATCGGCCTGCCCAAGCCCACGTCCGGCGACAGCATCATCCCGACCGACGAGAAGGCGCCGGTCTCCGAGGCGCAGATGTCGAACCCGTACAAGCTCTCCAAATGGCAGGCCGAGGTCGCCGCGCGCGAGCTCGTGCAGCAGGGCGCGCCGGTCGTCATCGTGAACCCGAGCGCACCGGTCGGTCCTCGCGACGTCAAACCGACCCCGACCGGCAAGGTCATCGTCGACCATCTCAACCGCGCGATGCCGGGCTACCTCGACACCGGGCTCAACTTCGTCCACGTCCGCGACGTGGCGGTCGGGCACATCCTCGCCGCCGAGAAGGGCCGGGTCGGCGAGCGCTACATCCTCGGCCATCGCGACGGGAACTGGACGATGCAGCACGCGTTCCAGGAGATCGAGCGCCTCTCGGGCGTCCCCGGGCCCCGGATGCGCGTCCCGTATTCGTTGGCCTTGGCGGCGGCGCACGTCGACGAGTTCGTCTCGAAGTTCACGGGCAAGCCGCCCAAGGCTCCGCTCGCCGGCGTGCGCATGGCGAAGCACACGATGTGGTTCAACCCCGCGAAGGCCGTGGCCGAGCTCGGCATGCCGCAGACGCCGCCGGCCGAGGCGCTCGCGGACGCCATCCGTTGGTTCCGCGACAACGGCTATGTGCGCCGCTTGCGTCCCGGAGCCGGGCGCGCCTAGGGTCCGTGCCGCGCCACATCCGCATCCTCGCCCGAAATGAAACTCCAGACCCTCCTCTGCGCCGCGCTCCTCGCCGCGTGCGCTTCCATCGCCATGCCCAAAGCCGCCGCCCAAGACACGAAACCCGCCAAGGCCGCGAAAGCCGGGAAGAAGGCCGAGAAGAAATCCGAGAGCAAGAAGGCCAAGGCCGGGAAGCTCCAGCACGTGGTCGCGTTCAAGTTCAAGGACACCGCGAGCAAGGACGACGTGAAGAAGATCGAGGAAGCCTTCCGCGCGCTGAAGACCAAGATCCCGCAGGTCCAGACGCTCGCATGGGGTCTGAACAACAGCCCCGAAGGGCTGAACAAGGGCTGCACCCACGGATGGATCCTCACCTTCAACTCCGAGGAGGACCGCAACGCCTACCTCGTGCATCCGGACCACAAGGAGTTCGGCGCCCTCGTGAAGCCGCTGATCGCGGATGTGTTCGTGATGGATTTCTGGGCGAAGGATTGAAGTCCGTGGCCGGCCGGGTCAGGCCGCGACCGGCAGGTGCGCCAGCAGCTCGGCCAAGCGGTCGATGAGCGGCTGCTGCGTGAACTTCATGCGCTCGCGGGCCGCGGGCACCGTGAAGAACGCCGCGCGGTCGATCTCCGGCCAAGTCGACCAGCGGCCGGATCCGGGAGGCCATTCGATGTCGACGGTGTTGCTCTGGATCGGGCAGCCGTCTTCCCAATCGCCGGAGAACGCCCAGGCGTGGACGGTCTTGCCGCCCTTCTGCCGGATGGACCCGAGCTCGATGAACGGGCCGGAAGGCTCGATGCCGACCTCTTCCTGGAATTCGCGGATGGCGGCCTCGAGCAGCTGCTCGCCGGGCTCGACCTCGCACTTCGGGATCGTCCAGACGTCGTGCTCCTTGTTCGGGAACCAAGGTCCG
>JBBRQL010000112.1:0-12794 GCA_038226425.1 Verrucomicrobiota bacterium | reverse complement strand
CTGATCGCACCCGAACAAGACTCCCGGCTTGACGTCGGGCGTTTTTCTTTCGGGGCGGCCCACGCCGTTGTCGTAGCGAAGCCAGCTTGGCCGCGGGTTGATCGGGCTGCAGGATGTCGCCTGAGTCCGCAGGCTGGAAGTCAACGCTGGGGAGCATTCGGCATTTCGCACTGATATTTTGCATCGCGTCAGCGTCTTGGAGTGCGCGTGGCTTGCCACCGCTTTCTTCCGCCGGACGCGCATCGGTTCTTCCCATGTCGTGCCGTAGTCCGAAAATGGCGCCTCCCGTCCGCTTCGCCATTGCTCCAAGGACACGCCACCTCCTTGGACTGCGCCGGCAGAGCACAGCGAAGACGGCGCTTTCGGCGAAGCCTGGGGCGGGCGGGCCATCGAGGATCGTCCGTAGCAGACGTCCCGGGGCCGTCCGCGCAAAGCGGCGTGGAAAAATGGAACAACAACCACGACGGGTTGCTTTGCTTCGCCGCCGTGCTCCAAGGCCTCGCGGACTTCGCGCGCGACTTTCCTTCGCCGGGGTCGCCCGTTAGCTTCCGTGCGCTCTTGAAACCGATCCTCTTCCACCTCGGCACCTTCCCCATCCACACCTTCGGGCTGCTGGTCGCGCTGGGGTTCGTCTTCGGCCTGTGGGCCGCGTCGCGCAACGCCCGCCGCGCCGGGCTGGATCCGGAACTGCCCTACGACCTGGCGCCGTGGCTCATCGGCGGCGGTTTGATCGGTGCGCGGATGCTCTATGTCGCCAGCTATTGGCAGAAGGATTTCGCCGGGCAACCGCTCTCCGAGGTCTTCGCCATCTGGAAGGGCGGGCTCGTCTTCTACGGCGGGCTGCTTGGCGCGACGTTGGCCGGGATCATCGCGGTGAAGCGCCGAAAGCTGCCGCTGTGGAAGGTCGCCGATTGCCTCGCGCCGGGCATCGCCCTCGGCCACGTCTTCGGCCGCACCGGTTGTCTGCTCAACGGCTGCTGCTTCGGGCGATCGTCGTCGTTGCCTTGGGCGGTGCGTTATCCGGAAGGGCACAGCACGTTCCCGGCGCTCGTCCATCCGGCGCAGGTGTACGAATCGCTGCTGAACTTGGCGTTCTTCGGGGCGCTGACCTGGCTGCACCGCCGGCGGAAGTTCGACGGCCAGGTGTTCGCTTCGTATCTCGTCGGCTACGCGTTCATCCGCTCCTTCGCGGAGCTGTTCCGCGGCGACTATGACGTGGTCTCGAAGCCTTCGTCCGGTGTCTTCACCCCGGGGCAGACGACCAGCCTGCTCATCCTCGCGACCGGCTTGGCGCTGCTTTTCGTGCTGCGCGGAGCGGGTCGCTCGAAGGTCGTCGAACCCGCGGTGCGCTGACCGCACGCCGCGGAAGACCTGCGCTCAGGGCTTGGCCGAGGCGCCGAGCTTCTTCTTGCTCTTGGCCATCTTGGCGCGCTCCTTGTCGGCCTTGATCCGGCTGGCGTCCTCCTGTTCTTGGAAGGTCCGTTCCAGCTCCTGGATGTTGCCGGATAGCTCGCGCTGCGTGCGGGTGTAGTCGGCGACATCCTGCGGTTTCGCGAGGATGGTCGGACGCACCAGGATCATGAGCTCCTGCTTGGAGCTGCTGCTGTTCTTGCTCTTGAACAGGTTCCCGAGCACCGGGATGTCCTTCAGCAGCGGGATGCCGGAATCGCTCTTCTGCTTGTTGTTGTCCAGGTAACCGCCCAAGAGGATCACGTCGCCGCTGCGGACGGTGACGGTGGAGCTGGCCGACTTGTTGGAGGTCTGCGGCGGGATGCCGCTAGCGGCGTTGAACGAGCCGTCGATGGCGTCGATCTGCTGCTCGATCTCCATCACCACCAGGTTGTCGGGCGTGATGTAGGGCAACACGTTGAGGCTGATGCCGACCGGCAACTGCGAATATTGGAAGCTTTCCTGGCCGCCGTACGAGTAGCCGCCTTGACGATAAGGGACGCTGCTGCCGATGAAGAAATCCGCCGGCACCGCATGCGACGTGATGATCCGTGGACGCTGGATGATGTCCACGCGGCTATCGCCGGCGACCGCGTTGAGGGCGACATCCCAGCGGTTGCCGAGCAGGGCGTAGTAGCCCAGGCCGCCGGCGGCGGGATAGGTGGCGTTGATGCCGCCGTTGGTCGCGGCCGAGGTGAGCGCGCCGGTGAGGAAGCCGATGCCGGAACCGAGCGGGTTCTTGTCGTTGTTGGCCGTGCCGCCGATGACGCTGTTCCCGGCCCTGTGCGGACGTTCGCCGGCGGTGAGGCTGTAGTTCCAGTTGTTCCCGACCGAGACGTTCATGACGATGCCCTCGATCAACACCTGGGGCAGGAGCGTGTCCACCTTCTCGAGCACCTTCTTGATCATCGCCATGTCCTTCTTGCTGGCATAGACGATCAGCGCGTTGCCCCGGGAATCGGGCGTGATCTGCGCGTCGGTGACGAGCGGTTCGATCTGGGCCGAACCGGGGGCCCCTTGGCCGCGGTTCACGGCGTTGTACCGGCCTTGGAGGCCGCCGGTCTGGCCGGTGCGGTTGACCCCGGGAGTGGCCGCCGCGCCGGGCGTGACCACCCGGTTGCCGGTGGCTTGTTGCGGGGTGAACTCACCCGCCGAATAAGTCCCGTAGCTGCCGCCGCCGTACCCGCCGCCCGAGCCGCCATAGCCGCCGCGGGAACCACCACCGTAGCCACCGAGCCCGCCGCTGCTTCCCAAGCCGCCGCCGCGTCCTCCCCGTGAACCGCCCAACCCGCCCCGCGAACTCCGTCCGGTCGTCTGGCCCGCACCGCCAGGAACTCCCGAGGCGCCGAGACCTCCCGCTCCGCCGCCCCCGCCGCCGATGACGCTGCTCATGGTGGCGTAGATGTCCTCGACCCGGCCGTACTTGATGGGGATGACCTCGAGCTCGTAGTCCTGCGGGATCTCGACGTCGATCTTGGCGAGGATCTCCAGCATCCGTTTCACGTTGATCGCGTAGTCGCGGATCACGAGGGTCTTGGTGCTGGGGAGGCCGATGATGCCGTTCTGGTTCTTGGCGAACTGCCGCACCGTCTCGGCCGCCTCCTCGACCGTCACGTGCTTGAGCTGCACGACGTGGGTGACGAACTGGCTGGCCTCCGCGTAGTCGGTGGAGTTGGTCGTGCGGCTGAATGCTCCGCCTTCTTGCATCGCCTGCGCGGTGGGCACGGCGAGCACGGCCTTCTCACCGGTCGGGATCATCGTCACGCCGTTGAGCGCGAGGATGGTGTCGAACATCTGCAACCGCTCATCGTGGTTGAGCGGGGTCATCGCCTTGAAATCGATGCTCGCCTGGGGAAGCCCTTGGCCGCGCAGCACCGAACGCCGGGCCTCGGCCGCGTATTGGTCGAGGAACTGGTCGAGCGGCATCTTCTTGAAATCGATGACGTCGTTCGCGTCGTCGCCGTTCGCCGTGTCGGGACCCGAGGCGGCGGAGCCGTCGGCGGAAGCAGGTGACGCGGATGCAGCGGATGCGCCCGCTGCGGCGGCCGGGACGCCGCCGGGCACAGGCGGCGCCGGAGGAGCCGGACGTGTCCGCACGACGGCCGGCGTCGCGGCGTTCCCGGCCGGTTGGGCCGCGGTCGGCGCGGTCGTGGCGGGAAGTTTCGGGAATGTCGGCGCGGCTATGGCATTGGTCGCGGCAGCGACCGTCGCGTCGGTCGCGGGGCGGCGCGGAAAAACGCCGGGGATGGCCGGCAGCCGGGCAGCCGGATCGGAGACCGGCTTCGCCGGCGCGGCGATCGGCGTCAGGGCAGGGGCCGTCGCGGGATCCGCCGGCGGCAGCGCCTGGGACACCGCTTGCGGCTTGGCGGGGACGGGCGCGGGATCGTTCTGGCGGGCGGCCAGCGGCGAGGCGACGACGAGCGCGGCCAAGAATCCTGCGGAGGTGCGGGCGAGGAGCGTTTTCACGGGGATCTATTTCTTGGCGGGTTTGGCCGCGGACGTTTTGTTCGTGGCGGCCACGGGGGCCGGCCCCTTCGGTTGGAGGACCGCGGGGGTGGAAGGTCGGGACGGCGGCGCGACGGCCTTGGGCTTTTTCTGGAAGCTGGCGACCATGGTCAGCGTGCTCTGCAGCTTGGTCTGGGTCGGGTCGAGCCGCAGACGCGAGAGGTCCCGCACCCGGATCATCGAATCGCCGGTCCCGAGCGCATGGAGGAAGGCGACCAGCTCGGCCTCGCCGGCGACGACCGAGACGGTCATGGCGACCTCGTCGAAGAAGATGTTGGTCTGTCCGGCGGTGCGGCTCGGGGTGAGGCTCGTGACCGTGACGCCATGGGTCGCGGCCTGGGTGTAGATGGTCGATTGGACGCGGTTGGCCTGCTCTTCGGCGAGCACGCCGCCGGCGCCGGCCTTCTCGACCTCCTTGAGCTGCCGCTCGTAGGTGGGCTTCTTGCCGATCTCCGCGAGGTAGGTGTTCTTGCGGGAATCCGCCTTGGAGAGCTCGTTGCCGACCTTCGACCACTCGCCGAAGTACGGCCAGATGATCCAGTAGTTGAGCACGAGGGCCACCACCACGAGCCCGCCCAGCACCATGCGGCGCTCCTGCGGCTGCAGGTTCAGTTTATCGAGCCAGGCGGTCATGGCGTTTCAGTGCGTTTGAGCTCGGCCTTGAAGGTCCAGCGCGCCGAGGCGACGCCGGGTTGCGTGGTGATCTGCGCGGCGTCGACCTTCGAGAAAAGCGGCCGACCTTCGACCTCGACCTTCTTGAGGTCGGAGTTGAACTGGGTCACGTCGGCCGTCTTGTCCGTGGCGACGGTGCCCTGCAGGTCGAGGGTGCGGCCGCGTGAGAAATCGAGTTGCCCCAGCGTGAGGCCTTCGGGAAGGTTTTCGATGGCGGCCCGCCACGCGTCGAGCGCGGCATAGCGCAGGCTCATCTGGTCCTGGAGCACCGCGACCTGCGCCTTGAGCTGGAGCGTGTTGGTGTAGCTGAGGGCCAGCCGGTTCGCGTCGTCGCGCACGCCGTCGAGCCGGTATTCCTGCACCTTCAGCGCGATCATGTAGCAGAACACGGCGAGCAGATACGCCACGCCCAGCGCACCGAGGCCCTTGATCCAGAGGCCGTCGATGAACTGGTCGCGACGGCGCTGCACTAGGTCCGCGGGCACCAACGAGACCGTCGTGGGCCGGAGATGGTGCCGGACACCGAGCTCGGCCAGCTCCGGGAGCGGCAGACGAGGTTGCGTGCGGACCGGCCGGCCCGACCAAGCGGCCAACGCGCTCTCCAGATCGGCGACCGCTTCGGGCGCAGCGACCAAGCGGACTTCCGGCAAGGCGGTCAACCATCCGGCGAGCTCACCGGCCCACGCATGTTGCGTAAGGAGCTCGACCAGCAACGCGGCACCGGCCGGTCCAGCCGCGAGCCGCAGGAGCCCGACCTCGCGCCAGATGCCGGCGATGTTCCAGCCGACCAGCGCGTTGTGCCCGCCGTCGGCCGGTTCGACGAAGATCCACAGGCCGTCGCCGTCCGGCTTCGCGGCGCGGAGTTCTCGCAGGAGCGGGAGTTCCAAACGATCGGCGACGTATCCGGACTTCTCCAATCCGCCCAAGAACTCCTCGACGGCGCTGCGGGACACGATCGCGACGATCGCGGTCTGCCCGGAACCGGCGGCGTCCGGCACGGCCTCGACGGTCCAGACCGCCTGCGCGGGCGGCATAGGAGAGAGCTTCTCGAGCTGGAACTCGACCATGCCCGGGATCTCTTCGGCGTTCGCGGCGGGCAGCTGCACGGCGCGAAGGAAGACATGTTCCGCCGGAAGCCACGCGATGTTCAGCTTCGGCTGGACCAGCGATCGCCACCCGCGCGCCACCGCTCCTTGCGGCAACGGTTTTCCCGGCGCGAGCGACAGGTCGCCCGCGGGCGTCGGCTTGTCCTTGCTGATGCCGAACTGCCAGAGGCGTCGGCCCTCGGCGGTGGTCGAAAGGACGTTGCAGCCCTGGTAGCGCGGAGACTTGGCCTTCATCGCGCGCCTCCCTTGTCTTCGATGAGGCTGCGGATGTGCTCCTCGGACTGCGTGACCCGCAACACCTCCTCCAACGTCGTGACGCCGGCGCGGACCTTGCGCCAGCCGTCCTCGCGGAGCGTGCGCATCCCCTGCTGCCGTGCCGCCATCGCGATGGTGGAGGCGGCCGCGCGGTTCATCACCAAGGGCCGGATGGCATCGTTCACGAGCAACAGCTCATGGATGCCGGTGCGGCCTTGGTACCCGAGCTGGCGGCACTCCTCGCATCCGAGCCCCTTGAGGAACGTCGTCGAGGCGATCTCGTGCTCCGGGAAACCGCACTTGATCAAGTAATCGCGGTCCACTTTCTGGGGCACCCTGCAATGCGGGCAGATGGTGCGGACGAGGCGCTGGGCCATCACCGCCTCCAGCGACGACGCCACCAAGAAGGGCTCGATGCCCATGTCGATCAGACGGGTGAAGGCGCTCGGGGCGTCGTTCGTGTGCAGCGTGCTGAAGACCAGGTGGCCCGTCAGCGCCGCGCGGATGGCGATCTCCGCGGTCTCGAGGTCGCGGACCTCGCCGACCATGATGACGTTGGGGTCCTGGCGCAGGATATGCCGCAGGCCCATCGCGAAGGTGAGCCCGATGTCGGAGCGGACCGGGATCTGGTTGATGCCCTTCAGCTCGTACTCGACCGGCTCCTCGATGGTGATGATCCGCTTGGTGACCGAGTTGATGGTCGAGAGGAACCCGTAGAGGGTCGTCGATTTGCCCGACCCGGTCGGCCCGGTGACCAGGAAGATCCCGTGCGGTTTGACGATGATGTCGCGGATCGCGTCCTCCTCGTCCTTCGCGAACCCGAGCTTCTCCAGCCCGAAGAAGATCTTGCCGCGGGTGAGCAGACGCAGGGAGACGGATTCGCCCCAGACCGTCGGCACCGTGGAGACGCGGATGTCGATCTCCTCGCCCTTGATCCGGACGTTGATGCGACCGTCCTGCGGGAGACGCTTCTCGGCGATGTTCATCCCGCTCATCACCTTGATGCGCGAGATGAGC
This sequence comes from Verrucomicrobiota bacterium, assembly GCA_038226425.1. Classification (GTDB taxonomy): domain Bacteria; phylum Verrucomicrobiota; class Verrucomicrobiia; order Limisphaerales; family UBA9464; genus CAIVQB01. The sequence goes on along the minus strand of JBBRQL010000112.1, from coordinate 5,790 downwards.
GCGGACTGGTAGCGCTTGATCTGGGGCGGCAGCGGCGTCTGGTGCAGGATGCCGTCGATGCGGTAGCGGATGCGCAGCTCGTCCTCGGACGGCTCGAAATGGATGTCGGTCGCGCGGTCCTTGAAGGCTTCCCAGATGACCTGGTTGACGAACTTGATGACGCTGGCGTCCTGGTCGTCGCCGGTGATCTCGCGGTCGTTGGCAATCTCCAGGTCGAGCGGTTCGTCCTCCGACATCTCGTCGAGCGTCTCGGCGCCCACGCCGTAGTACTTTTTCAGCGCCTTCTCGATCTCGCCGCGGGTCGCCAGCGCGAACTGCACCGGACCGCGAGCGTCGAACTGCACCGCCGCCTGCATCGCGGGGTCGAACGGGTTGTGCGTCGCGATCTGCAGCGGTCCGCCCGCCTGCTCGTCCTGCGCCTGGGTCGGGATGACGGAGAACTGGAAGGCCGTCTTGGTGGAGACCTTCTTCCGCACCTCGGGAGGGATGGTGAGCTTGGGCAGCTCGACGAACGGCCAGCCCAGCGCGGCCGCGAGCTTCTGGAGGAACTGCTCGTCGGTCAGGCCGGCCTCGCGGGCGAAGAACGCCAACTGGGTCTCGGCCGTGCCGGCCTCCTCGACCTTGCGCCATGCGGCGCTCCGGTCGCGGAATTGCGCCGGGGTGGCGAGCCCGGCGCGTTCGAGGATCGATTGGAGCGGCAAGTAAGCCATGCAAGTCGCGGACGACGGGCGGTTTAACGGTCCCGACCGGGAAAAGTTGCGCGCGGAGTTAAGATGCCGCGCCCCGTGAAGGCAACTCCGATGGAGGGCCGGAGCTGCCGATACCAAAAGAAAGACCCCGTCCGATGAGGGACGGGGTCTTGACGACGACTGTCGGCGATCAGCCGACGACTTCGATGCCCATGTTGCGGGCGGTGCCGGCGACGGTGCGGAAGGCCGCTTCCTCGCTGTTGCAGTTCATGTCGGAGCCCTTGATCTTGATGATCTCCAGGATCTGCTTGCGGGTCACCTTGCCGACCTTCTCCTTGTTCGGGGTCTTGGACCCGGACGCGACTCCGGCCGCCTTCTTGAGCAGCACGGAAGCGGGAGGCGACTTGTAGATGCAGGAGAACGACTTGTCCTGATAGACCGTGATGACCACGGGGATGACCAGACCGGCCTTGTCCTTGGTGGCGGCGTTGAATTCTTTGCAGAACGCCATGATGTTGATGCCCTGCGAACCGAGCGCAGGGCCGACGGGCGGCGCAGGATTGGCCTGACCGGCCGAGATCTGCAGTTTGACGGTACCTGTGACTTTCTTTGCCATGTTACGTGTCCAATAGGTTGCGGAGGGGCGCGTCGTCGCTGAGAGGCATCACGACTTCTCGACCTGCCAGTATTCAAGTTCGACGGGCGTCTTGCGTCCGAAGATATCCACGGTGACCTTGAGCTTGCCCTTGTCGGGCTCGATCTCTTCGATCGCGCCGCTGAAGTTGAGGAACGGCCCGTCGTTGATCTTGACGGTCTCGCCGACCTCGAAATTGACCTTCGGCTTCTCGGTGTCCTCGCTGTCGGAGATCTGCTCCTTGATGACCGCGATCTCTTCGGCGGTCACCTCCATCGGGCGTTCCCCGCCGACGAATCCGATCACGCCTTGGATGTCCTTGATGAAGTACCAAGGACGCTCCATCGGGCGCTTGTTGTCGTCCAAGAGCGCCATCTCCACGTAGACGTAGCCCGGGTGGAGCTTGCGGTTGGTGACGGTCTTCTTGCCGTTCCGGACCTCGACCACCTTCTCCATCGGGAGGAGCACCTCTTTGATGTAGGGTTCCATCTCGTCGGTCTTCAGGCGCTTGACGACGCTGTCGCGCACCTTCTGCTCCTGACCGGCGAGCACATGGAGGACGAACCACTGGAATTTCATGGCAGTATCGCTCAAAGGAGCGAGCGTACGAACTTCAGGACGACGAAGTCCACCACGACCGTGAAGAGTCCCAGGCCGAAGATGACCACCCCGACCATCAGGGTCGATTGCCACAGCTCATCCTTGGAAGGCCACGAGCATTTCCGCAGCTCGTCGCGCGTCTCGCCCACGTACGTGGAGAGCCGGACGAGATAACCCTGTTTCCACAGGAATGCGAAGAGCCCGCCGATGACGGCGGCCCACACCAGAAGCTGGATGTAAAAATTCTGCACGATCGCGTTGGCGGAGGGGGAGGGATTCGAACCCCCGGTGGGCGTGAACCCACAGCGGTTTTCAAGACCGCCGCATTAGACCACTCTGCCACCCCTCCGCGGAGTCTGGCAGGGCGTGAGGGACTCGAACCCCCAACCAATGGTTTTGGAGACCACTACTCTACCAATTGAGCTAACGCCCTGTCATTAGACCTTTTCCTGCCGAGCTGGAAAAGAGAGAGCGGAGGCCGGTCGTCCCGGCCTCCGCGAAAGACTGATCAGTTGGAGAGCACTTCGCTCACACGACCGGCACCGATGGTGCGGCCGCCTTCGCGGATCGCGAAACGGAGACCCTTCTCCATCGCGACCGGGGCCTGCAACTCGACGTCGACCGCCACGTTGTCGCCCGGCATCACCATCTCGACGCCCGCCGGCAACGTGACCGAACCGGTCACATCGGACGTGCGGAAATAGAACTGCGGACGATACTTCGTGAAGAACGGCGTGTGACGGCCGCCCTCGTCCTTGGTGAGGACGTAGACCTCGGCCTTGAACTTGGTGTGCGCCTTGATCGAGCCGGGTTTCGCGAGCACCATGCCGCGCTCGACGTCGTCCTTGGTCGTGCCGCGGAGCAGCACACCGACGTTGTCGCCCGAGGTGGCGCTATCGAGCAGCTTGCGGAACATCTCGATGTCCGTCGCCGTCGTCTTGCGGGTGTCCTTGAGGCCGACGATCTCGACTTCGGACATCTTGAGCAGGGTGCCGCGCTCCACACGACCGGTCACGACGGTGCCGCGACCTTCGATGGTGAACACGTCCTCGATGCACATGAGGAAGGGCTTGTCGTTCTCGCGGACGGGTTCCGCGACAAACGTGTCCAAGGCCTCGAGCAGGTCCGCGATGGCCTTCTCGCCCTCAGGCGTGCCGGCTTGGGCCGCCGTGGCGGAACCACGGATGATCGGGGTCGTGTCGCCCGGGAAGCCGTACTTGTTCAGCAGGTCGCGGATCTCCATCTCGATCAACTCGAGCAGGTCCGCGTCGGCGAGATCGACCTTGTTCAGGAACACGACGATGCTCGGCACGCCGACCTGACGGGCGAGCAGGATGTGCTCACGGGTCTGGGGCATCGGGCCGTCCGCCGCGCTGACCACCAGGACCGCGCCGTCCATCTGGGCGGCGCCGGTGATCATGTTCTTGACGTAGTCGGCGTGGCCGGGGCAGTCGACGTGGGCGTAATGGCGCTTCGGGCTCTCGTACTCGACGTGCGAGACCGCGATGGTGACCGTCTTGGTGTCGTCACGAACGGTGCCGCCCTTGGTGATGTCCGCGTAGGAGATCGCCGGAGCCAGCCCCTTGCGGTTCTGCACAGCGACGATGGCGGCGGTCAAGGTGGACTTGCCGTGGTCAACGTGGCCGATGGTGCCCACGTTGAGGTGCGGCTTCGTGCGTTGGAAATTCTCTTTAGCCATGTGACTGACGTGTTACTTGGTTTCAGTTTTGTTGTCGCGCTGCCTACCGGACCCTTGCGAACCCTTGGAGCCCAAGACCGGGGTTGAACCGGTGACCTCGTCCTTACCAAGGACGTGCTCTGCCAACTGAGCTACTTGGGCTTTCCTAGGTGCGATTTTTCGCCTTCTCGGCGACAAAAAAACAGTTTCCCAGCCTCTTGAGGGACGAGGAAACCGAAGTTTTGCCGCCTGCAGCTCGCAATTGAGCGCGAATTGATAGGAGGGGGTCCCCGAGGTGTCAACGGTTTTTGGGAAGTCTCGACAAATTTTGCGGCGATAAGGCGCTTTGCCCTCCCCGCACCTCTTCTGGACATCCGGCCCGACCACGACCATTGCTCGAAAACCAAGCCTGCTTGCGACGATATTGTCCGGTGCCGGAAAATCGCGACGTCGAGCGTTCGGTCCGCTCAGCATCCAACTCTCCCTTGCCCGCAGCCGGCCGGCCCGGTCTCCTTAGCCGATCCGACCATGAAGTATTCCTACGAACAGCTCGCCAAGATGATCGACCACTCCCTCCTGCATCCGACGATGACGGACCAGGAGCTCGACGACGGATGCCGGCTCGCCGCGAAGTACGGCGTCGCGTCCGTCTGCATCAAACCTTATGCCGTGAAGCGCGCGGTCGAGCTGCTCCGCGGCACCGGCGTGCTCGTCGGCGCGGTCATAGGGTTCCCGCACGGCAACAGCGCCACCGAGTCCAAACGCTACGAGACCGGACTCGCCTGCAAGGACGGCGCGGCCGAGATCGACATGGTGGTCAACCTCGGCAAGGCGCTCAGCGGCGACTGGGACTATGTCGAGCGCGACGTGGAGGCCGTCTGCGACGAGGCTGCGAAGCACGGCGCGCAGGTGAAGGTCATCTTCGAGAACGACTACCTGACGAAGGGCGGCGCGGGCCTGGGCAGCGACGACTTCAAGATCAAGCTCTGCCAGATCTGCGAGCGCGCCGGTGCGGCCTGGGTGAAGACCAGCAGCGGCTACGGCTTCGTGAAACAGCCCGACGGCAGCTACAACTACAAGGGCGCCACCGAGCACGACCTCGCGCTGATGCGGGCCAACGTGTCGGCGAAGGTGCAGGTCAAGGCCGCCGGCGGCGTGCGCGACCTCGACGGGCTCATCAAGGTCCGCGACCTCGGCGGATCCCGCTGCGGCGCGACCGCGACCGCGGCGATGATGGACGATTACCGCCGTCGCGAGGCGGCCGAGACGGCCGGCGCGGCGGTCGAGACCAAGGCCGCAGCCATCGGCGCGGGGGGATATTGAAGCGACGCCATCCGATGAGACACCCAGTGATCCGTGATCCGCGGTCGGTGACCGGTGGTCGATGGTTGAAGCCGTGGCGCGGCGGATTGCTGTCACTGCTCACTGTTTCACTGCTCACTGCTTACCGCTCAAAAGCCGCGGACACCGACTGGGGCACCTATCTCGGCGACAAGGCCAGCAGCCATTTCTCCGCGCTCCGGCAGATCACGCCGCGCAACGTCGCGAAGCTGGAGGTCGCATGGACCTACCAGGCCGGCGGGCTGGGCACCGACAACCGGACCCAGATCCAGTGCAACCCGCTCGTCGTCGACGGCGTGCTCTACGGCACCACGCCGGATCTCCAGGTCTTCGCGCTCGACGCAGCCGGTGGTCGCGAGCTCTGGCGGTTCGATCCGGCGACGGTGAAAGGCCTCGGCAAGAGCGGCGTGAACCGCGGGCTGGTCCATTGGGCCGACGGTGCGGACCGCCGGATCTTCTACGGCAACGACCACTTCCTCCACGCCCTCGATGCGCGCACCGGGAAGCGCGTGGCGACGTTCGGCGACGGCGGCTCGATCGACCTCAAGCGCGACCTCGGCCGTGACGTCACCGGGCTCGCGCTGCAATCCACGACGCCCGGCGTGGTCTTCGGCGACCTGCTCATCATGGGCATGAGGCTCGGTGAAGGACCTGCGCCGGCGGCGCCCGGGCACATCCGCGCCTACGATGTGCGGACCGGCAAGCTGGTCTGGCGTTTCAACACCATCCCGCAGCCCGGCGAACCCGGCTATGAGACTTGGCCGCCGAACGCGCACACCTACATCGGCGGCGTCAACGTGTGGACCGGCTTCGCGCTGGACGAGAAGCGCGGCCTCGTCTTTTGCCCG
>JBBRQL010000111.1:0-12902 GCA_038226425.1 Verrucomicrobiota bacterium | reverse complement strand
CGTCGATCTGCGAGATGCTCTCGAGCACGTTGTCGCGGATCGGTTGCGAGAAGCTCGTCTCCAGGCCCGGCAACGCGCCGAGCGCCTTGTCCATCTCCGCGAGGATCGTCTACTTCGTGGATCCAGGCCGCCATTGGTCGGCAGGCTTCATGTCGACGAAGCACTCCAGCATGTTGATCGGCTTGGGATCGGTGCCGTCCTCGGGCCGGCCGGCCTTTGAGATGACCGTGTTCACCTCGGGCACGGTGCGGATGAGCTTCCGCATCTGCGCGCAACGTTTCTGGGCCTCCTCGATGGAGACGCCGGCGGGCAGCGTGGTGTTGACCCAGATGGTGCCCTCGTTGAGCTCAGGCAGGAACTCGGTGCCCAAGCGGGTGGCGATGGCGCCGGCCACGGCGAGCGAGGCGAGCGCGATGCCGAGCACGGCTTTCCAGTTCACGAGGCTCCACGCCAGCACCGGCGCGTAGGCGCGCTTGGCGGTGCGGACGACGAAGTTGTCGTCGTGCGGGAGCTTCTTCCGGAGCAGGAAGTAGCAGAGCAGCGGGACCAGCGTGACCGAGAAGAGCAGCGAGCCGACGAGCGCGCTGGTCACCGTCCACGCCATCGGCGCGAAGATGCGCCCCTCGTGCCGCTGGAGCGTGAAGATCGGCAGGTGCGCGGCGATGATGATGAGCATCGAGAAGAAGGTCGGCTTGCCCACCTCCGCCGCGGCCCGTTGGATGGCGTCGCGGAACTTCTGCGGCGAGCTCTTGTAGTCGTGCTGTCCTTCGCTCAGGTGCCGGAAGATGTTCTCCACCACGATGACGCCGCCGTCGACGATGATGCCGAAATCGATCGCACCGAGGGACAGGAGGTTCGCGGGGATCCCGCGCCAGGTGAGGCCGATGAAGGTCGCGAGCAACGAGAGCGGGATCATCAGGGCCACGATCAGCGCGGCGCGCAGGTTGCCGAGGAACACCAGGAGCACGGCGGTCACGAGCAGCGCGCCTTCCAGCAGGTTGTGGAAGACCGTGTGGAGCGTCGTGTCGATGAGCCAGGTGCGGTCGTAGTACGGGACGATCTGCACGCCTTTCGGCAACACCGAGGAATTCAGCTGAGCGACCTTGGCCTTCACGCCGGTGAGCACGTCGGAGGGGTTCTCGCCCTTCCGCATCAGCACGATGCCGGAGACGATGTCGTCGTCGTCGTCCTGTCCGACCACGCCCTCGCGCGGCACGGAACCGATGGTGACGGCGGCGACGTCCTTGACCAGGACCGGCGTGCCGTTGTGCGAGGCGACGACGATCTGCCCGATGTCGTCGGGCGAGCGGAGGAGGCCGATGCCGCGGATGAGATATTGTTGGACGCCCTGCTCCACCTTGCTGCCGCCGACGTTGGCGTTGCCGCGGCCGAGCGCGGCCGTCAGCTGGGCGAGCGTCAGGTCGTGGTAACGGAGCTTGGCGAGGTCGGGGTTGACCTCATAGGTCTTGATGAGGCCGCCGAGCGTCACGATGTCGGCGACGCCGGGCACCATGCGGAGCTGCCGTTCGACGACCCAGTCCTGCATCGTGCGCAGTTCGCGCGAGGTCTTGCCGTCGCCCTTGAGCCGGAAGCGGAAGATCTCGCCGATCGCCGTGGAGAGCGGCCCGAGCTGAGGTTGGACGCCGACCGGCAGCTCGGCGCTCTGCAAGCGCTCCAGCACCTGCTGGCGGGCGAAGTAATCGGTCACCTTCTCGTCGAAGGTCAGCATCATGAAGCTGAGCCCGAACTGCGTGTGCGAAAAGAGCCGGACCTGGTGCGGCAGGCCGCTGAGCGCGATCTCGAGCGGGATGGTGACCTGCTTCTCCACCTCCTCGGCGGCGCGCCCCGGATAGAGCGCGACCACGTTCACCTGGATGTCCGAGACATCCGGGAACGCCTCGATCGGGAGCGTCTTGAAGGCCGCGATGCCGCCCGCGATGAAGAGGGCGGTGAGCAGCAGCGTGAAGAGCGGCTGGTGCAGCGCGGAGGCGATGAGTTTGCGGATCATGGGCGGGCTTCGGGCAGAGTAAAGAGGACGGCGGACCGCGCGGGCCCGGCCGGGCTGAGGCGCGAGACCGGGGACATCGGGAGAAGGACGAGGAGACCTAGCTGCCCTCCGGGGTCTGGAGCAGCTGCTCGAGCAGCAGCGAGCCGTCGATCACGACACGTTGGCCCGGCTGTATCCCGTCGAAGACCGGCACCTTGCCCTCGTGCTCCGGTCCGGCCTTCACCTCGCGCCGGGTGAACTGGCCCGGCGCCTCCTCGGTGAACAGGAAATGCTTCTCGCCGCGGAGATACACCGCCTTGGCCGGCACCTGCGCGCCGGCAGCCGCGCCTTCCGCCGCGAGCAGGACGGTCACGAACATCTCCGCGCGCAGATGGCGCTGCGCGTTTTCGACGCTGCCGCGGACCTTGATCGTGCGCGTCGCGGGATCCAGGAAATCGGACACGGCGTCGATGCGTCCTTTGGACGCCTGGTCCGGGAACGCCCGCGAGCGGACCTCGAACTCCTGCCCGACCCGGAGCTGGCCGAGATCGGTCTCACCGGCGTCGAGCTGGATCCAGAGACGGGACGGATCGGTGATGGTGAACAGCGGCGCGGCCAGCTTGTCGGTGCCGGCGAGCATCTGGTCGGGACGGACCTCCTGCCCGGGGTTCAGGTTCTTCTCGACCACGACGCCGTCGAGCGGGCTCTTCAGCTCGTAGACCTGGTCCACCGTCCCGGTGTCGCCGCCGTAGAACGCGAGGCGCGACGCGGAGCGCTGGAGTTCCGACCGGGCGCGGCCGAGATCCGCCTGGGCCTGGTCCAGGTCCTTTTGCGGCGCGGCCCCGTGCTCGAGCAGGTCCTTGACGCGCACCAACGTCCGCTCGGCCAGCGCGAAATCGCCGGAAGCCTTCCGGGCGTCGGCTTGCGCCTGGCCATAATCGGCCGAGGCGACGAGCGCCAAGGTGTCGCCCTTCTTCACGGACTGGCCGGGCTCGACGAGGATCTTCGTCACGCGGCCGGCGAACGAGGTGAAGACGCGGACCGTCACGTTGTCGTCCCAGACCAACCGGCCGTTGAGCCGGAGCGCCACACCTTTCCCGGCCTCGGCCGGAGCCACACCGAGCACGCCGAGCTGCGGGCTCTGCGACGGGAAGACGATCTTGCCGTCGGCGACCTTCGGGGCCGACGCGGCTTCCTCCGCGGGCTTTTCGGGGCGACAGGCGGAGAAGACCAACGCGGAAGCGAGGAGTGCGGGAACGAGATGTCTCATGGGCGTTTCGATGGGGTAGGAAGAGATGATATCGGACCGAGCGCGGCCTCGAGCGCGGCGGCGGCGTTCGCCACATCGGCGGCGGCGGCGGCGGCGGCAAGGCGGACGTCGTTGTCGTTGCGCTCGGCCGTCAGAAGGTCGAGCAGCGACGCGCCGCCTTTCTGGTAGGCGTAGCGCATCGCGGTCGTGATCGCGGCGGAGCTGGGCACGATGTGACCGGCATACCGCGAGCGGCGTTCGGAAGCGGTCGAGAGGCCGAGGCTGGCGGCGGAGACCTCGGCGGCGGCGATGGCCTCGGCCTGACGGGCGCGGAGCGCGGCCTGGTCGCGGGTGGCGGAAGCGGCGGCGATGTTGCCGCGGTTGCGGTTCCACAACGGCAACGGGAACGAGACGCCGAGCCCGACGCTGTCGGTCTTGTCGGGCGGTTCGCGCTCATATTGCACGAGGAAGGTCGGGTCCGGGATGCGCTGGGCCTTCTGGATACGGAGATCGGCCTCCGCCTTAGCGACACCGGCACGGGCTGCGACGACATCGGGGCGGTCCGCCAAGGGACGGCCGCCGGCGTCCGCGCGGTCCGTCGCGGCCGACCGGTCGGCCAACTGCACCAACGACTCCGCCGGCGAGAACTCGCCGCGCGCGCCGGCGATCCCGAGCAGCACCTCGATCTGGAGCCGGGCCGTCCGGGCATCGGCCTCGGAGCGGGCCGCGTCGAGCTCGATACGGTCGGCGGTGATGGCGATCTGGTCGCGGTCGGCGCGGGAGATGTCGCCCACCTTCAGCCGCGTCTCCGCGATGCCGGCCTCTTGGCGGAGCGAACCGGCGGAGGCCCGCAGCACACGGGCCTGCTCGTCGGCGAGCAGCACGGCCACGTAACCGCGGGCGACCGCGAGGTCGAGCTGGCGCCGCGCGTCGGCGAAGCGCGCCTTCGCGCCGTCGATCCCCGCAGCGGCGGAAGCCTTGCGCGCCGACCGTTTGCCGCCGATCTCGACGAGCTGGTTGAAGGCCGCGATGGTGTCGTAGCTGCGGTGGAAGAGCCCGTTGCCGAGCGCCGTCGCCGAGGGCGAGTTGTCCGCCGGCACCTTGGTGGTGGAGAGCGCGAGCGTGGGGTTCGGGAAAGCACCGGCGACGAGCTTCTGCGCGGTCGCGACGTCCACGTCGGCCCGAGCCGCGAGGAGGTCCCAGTTCTTCGCGAAGGCGATGCTCCTCGCCTCGGTCAGCGTGACGGCCGACATCGCCGGACGATCGGCTTCCACGGCGGCCACGACGCCGAAGTCCACATACAAGGCGGCCCGCAGGAACGCGCGCACGACGACGCGGAACGCCGTCCGGCGATGCCGGTCGCGACAGCCGTGGCTTTCAGCGGATCCGACCCGCCACGGCCCCGGACGGAGCAACCAGGCGGAACACGCCGACGATAGGGTCTCGGTAAGTCTTCTCACGGGTTCAATAGATCAGGACAACCACCGCGCGCCGAGACCCATGTCCTCTTCCCGGTCGCCAGACGCTGGTGCCGGTCCGCAGACGGTTCGACGGCCAAGGCATGCAGGATCCGTACGAGCACCGGCAACGACACGGGTTTCTCCAGGACGACACCGACGCCCGGGAACCGTCCCCGGTCCGACGCGTCGACGGTCAACGCAGCGAAAGCGCCGTCGGGCCGGATCATGCGCAACCGGCCGAGGGTCTCCTCGCATCCGTCCGCATCCACGCCGACGTCGAGGACCACGAGGTCGAAATCCGTCGCCGCATAGCGATGGACCGCAGCGACGCCCGGCGCGGAGACGCACACCGCGAAACCCTCGGACTCCAATGCCCGCGCCAACGAATCGCGCACCACCGCGTCGTCGCCGACCAAGAGGACCTGCGGAGTACCGACGCGGACACCGGCACCCGGGGCTTTGGCAAGGCCGGGCACCCGCATCCCGCGCCGTGACGACGGCACCTCCGCCACCGCGGTGCGGCGTCCATCGTCTCCGAGGAGACCTGCGGGAAGGCAGTTGGCAGTCATCGGCACAGAAATTTCTCCGATCAATCGGGCATAGCCGGGCAAGAACGGCCCCATCGCCGCCCCGGCCCGACCGGTCGTTGTCAGGCGGCCACCCAGACCAGCCTTCGCTTCCAACCCCTGCAGCCTCTGACCGAGGCCGCCGCACGGAACGCGACCCATCTTCGCGCCTCCAACCCGTGCACGTCGCACCGGTCTCGGCGCCGCCTGACAGCTCAAGGCCATGCGAACGGCGTGCCAAGCGTCCGACTGGTCGGGATACGCGGATTCCCGAGCATTCCGGGACTTCGACGGGCGGGCGGGGTGACGGTGGTGCAAAGAGAATGGCCAGCCATGGCCAGCGGGTTTCCACACGGCGCCATCGGGTGTCCACGATCCGCCGGAAAGGCGCGCCTTTCGGGAATCGACAACCTGGCATCGTTCCCGCATGAGCGTGCCCGCCTTGCTGTCCACGACCGTCCAGCGCCGCCTCGCCGGGTTCATCCTCGCCATCGTGCTGGCCGCGGGCCTTCTCGGCTGGGTCAGCCACGCCGCGCTGCGGCAAGGCGCCGAGTTGAGCGAGACGCTGGTGCGTGAGCAGATGGAGAACTTCCGGATCGCCGACCAGTTCGAGACGGAGCTCCATCGGTTGCGCGGGATCATCGGACGCTTCGAGATCCACCACGACCGGGCCGACTGGAGCCGCTTCCAGCACGAGCAGAAGGCGCTGGATGCCTGGCTCGACGAGCGTCGGCAGAATGTCACCACCGCGGCCGAGCGTTCCGTCCTGGAAGAGATCGACCACACCTACAACGGCTACTTCACCACCGCCCGGAGCCTCGATGCGGAGATCGCGCGCGGGACGCTGTGGCCGGAGCTGGCACCGAAGGTCGAAGAGACGGTGACCAAGTTCGAGGAGCTGGGGCTGCTCGCGGGAAAGCTCCTGAAGGCGCACCGCTCCGGCCTCGCGGACCATCTCGACCGGTCCCGCGACGACCTCGGCCGCATGCGCGGGCTGCTCTTCGGCGCGCTCGCGGGGCTCCTGGTGGTCGGCGGCCTGTTCGCCGTCGTCGTCTGGCGCGACATGATCCAGCCGCTCCGCCTCCGGTTGATCGAGAACGAGGACCTCATCGCGCGGCAGGAGAAGCTCGCCTCGCTCGGCGTGCTCGCGGCAGGCGTCGCCCACGAGATCCGGAACCCGCTCACGGCGATCAAGGCGCGGCTCTTCACCCAGCGGAAGCAGCTCGCCAGCGGCACCCCGGCGGCGGCGGATGCCGAGGTCATCAGCGGCGAGATCGACCGGTTGGAGCTGATCGTCCGGGGCTTCCTCGCCTTCGCGCAGCCCGCGAGACCGGAACAGGTGCCGCTCGTCGCAGGGACGTTGATGCGCGAGGTGCAGGACCTGCTCGACCCGGTGCTGGCGAAGGACGGGATCCGACTGGAGTTGGAACCCGCCGAAGACCTTCAGTTCTCGGGCGACCCGGCCCAGCTGAAGCAGGTGCTGATCAACCTCGTCCAGAACGCCGCCGAAGCGATCGGCCGCGACGGCATCGTCACGCTGCGCGCTCGCAGCGGCGTCCACCGGTTGCGCGGCCAGCCCTGCGACGTCGTCCTGCTGGAGGTCGCCGACACCGGACCCGGCGTGGCGCAAGGGATCCGCGAGCGCCTGTTCGACCCGTTCTTCACCACCAAGGAATCCGGCACCGGCCTCGGGCTCGCCATCGCGCTCCGCATCGTCGAGAAGCACGGCGGCGCGATCGAGCTGCAGACGGTCCCCGGTCGCGGCGCGATGTTCGGCGTCGTGATCCCCGTCGGTCCGGCTCCCCACCCCGCACCATGAATCCCGTCGCCCGCATCCTTCTGGTCGAGGACGACCCCGGTCTCGCCGCCGGGCTCCTCTCGGTCCTCGAAGCCGAGGGGCACCACGTGACCCTCGCGCGGCGCGGCGACGACGGGCTCGCGCTCGCCGAGGTCGACGCCTTCGATTGTGTGCTCACCGACCTGCGGATGCCCGGGCTCGGCGGGCTGGACCTCGTCCGGCGGCTCCACGCGGCGAAGCCGACCCTGCCGATCTTGTTGATGACGGCGCACGGCACGACCGAGACCGCCATCGAGGCCACGAAGCTCGGAGCGTTCGACTATCTGCTGAAGCCGTTCGAGATGGAGGACCTGATCGAACTGATCGCGAAGGCCGTCGACAGCGGCCGTCGCGCCGGATCGGCGCCAGACTTCGATCCGCACAGGCTCGGACCCGATGCGATCATCGGACGCAGCCGCGCGATGCAGGGCATCTACAAGGAGCTCGGTCGCATCGCGGCCAAGCCGGTGAACGTGCTCATCCGCGGCGAGACCGGCACCGGCAAGGAGCTGGTCGCACGGGCGCTCTACCAGCACAGCGACCGCGCGAAGAAGCCGTTCGTGGCGGTGAACTGCGCCGCGATCCCGGAGACGCTGCTGGAATCGGAGCTGTTCGGCCACGAGCGCGGCGCCTTCACCGGTGCGGTGGAGCGGCGCATCGGGCGCTTCGAGCAGGCCCACGGCGGCACGTTGTTCCTCGACGAGATCGGCGAGATGGGCGCCAGCACGCAGGCCAAGCTCCTGCGCGTGCTCCAGGAACGCGTGATCCAGCGCCTCGGGGGCAAGGACGTCATCCCGGTGGACGTCCGGCTCGTCGCCGCGACCCACGTCGACCTCGAAGCGGCGATGGCCGAGAAGCGTTTCCGGTCGGACCTCTACTACCGCCTGAACCAGGTCACCGTCGCCTTGCCGCCGCTACGCGAGCGCCTGGAGGACCTGCCCGCGCTGGTGGAACATCTCGCCGCGAAGCACGCCGCGTTGCTCGGCTTCTCGCCGTCCGCGTTCCCCGAGGACGCCCTGCGGATCCTCCACGCGCACCGCTGGCCGGGAAACGTGCGCGAGCTGGAGAACGTCGTGCGCCTCGCCCTGCTCCGCTCGCGAGGCTATCCCGTGACCGCCGCAGTGCTGCTCGAGGCGATGGCGAACCCCGTCGGACCCGGCGTCGCGGCCGAAATCCCGGACCTTCGCCGGCTGGTCGCCGAGTCGTTGGCCGCCGCCCAGCGAGGCGAGGCGATCGACGTCCACGCCCGCGTCATCGAGGCCGCCGAACGCGAACTGTTCTCGCAGGCGATCGCCTTGGCGGAGGGCAACCAAGCGAAGGCCGCCCGGTGGTTGAACGTGTCGCGCGTCACCATGCGCGAGAAGTTGAAGGCCTTCGGGCTGAGGACCGCTTCCGATGCCGATCCGGGCGAATGACCGCGCACGGACCGCTCGCCCGCCATCCGGTCACTTGGGGTTCCCGGGCGATCCGCCTCCCAGCTTCTGCGCCGTGCGCGCGAGGTCGATGAACTCGGCGCGATAGCCTTCCTTGTCCTCGCCGAGGCCTTGCTCCGCGAGACGGAGCACCTTCTCCCACGTCAGGTCGCCTTTGTGCGGCGAGTCGCGCAGGAGCATCCCGTAACCGGCGACCGCGGCGGCGAACTTGAGGTCGGTGCTCGCGACGGCGGTCTCCAGGTCGCCTTCCTTGACGGCCTGCTCGATGAGCCGGCTCTTGTCGCCGTCCGGCAGCTTGTAGCGGAGCTTGAGGTCGAGCAGTTCGTCGGTGTGGACAGCCCTCGCCTTCGCGTCGACGACGGTGGCCGGCTTCTTCTCGGCGTAGCGCAACGGATCGACGCCCGCGAGATCCGGCCCGACCGGCACGATCTCGTAGAGCACGGTGACGCTGTGGCCGGCGCCGACCTCGCCGGCATCCTTGGTGTCATCGTTGAAATCACGGTCGCGCAGCAGGCGCTTCTCGTAGCCGAGCAACCGATAGCGGGCGACGCGCGCCGGATTGAACTCGACCTGGACCTTCGCGTCCTTCGCCACGGTCACGAGCGTGCCGTCGAGCTGCTCGACGAGGACCTTCCGCGCCTCGCTGAAAGAATCGAGGTAGGCGTAGTTGCCGTTCCCCTTGTCGGCGAGCGTCTCCAGCGTGGCGTCCTTGAAGTTGCCCATGCCGAAGCCGAGCGCGGTGAGGAACACGCCGGACTTCGCCTCCCTTGTGATGAGGTCCATCAGTTCGCCCCGGTCGGTGATGCCGATGTTGAAGTCGCCGTCGGTGCAGAGTATCACGCGGTTCACGCCTTCCTTGGTGAAGTGGTTGGTCGCCATCGCGTAGGCGTCGCGGATGCCGGCGCTGCCGTGCGTGCCGCTGCCGGCGCGGAGGCTCTCAAGAACGTCGACGGCGCGCTTGCGTCCGTCGGCGGTGATGGCGACCGGCGTGAGCGCGACCTTGGATTCGCCGGCATAGGTGACGATGCCGACGGTGTCGCGAGGGCTGAGCTTTTCGAGCAGCAGCCGCATGGAGCGCTTCACGAGCGGCAGACGTTCCTCGGGTTCCATCGACCCGCTGACGTCGAGCAGGAAGACGAGGTTGGCGCGCGGACGCTCGCCGCGGGCGATGGACTTCGCCTGGATGCCGACCCGGACGAGCTTGTGGGTGTCGGCCCACGGGCAGGCCGCGACCTCTACGGAGGCGCTGAGCGGGACATCGCCGCGCGGCTGCGGATGATCGTAGCGGAAGTAGTTCACCAACTCTTCCAACCGCACGGCATCCGGCGGCGGGAGCGAGCCGCCGCGGAGGAACCGCCGGATGTTCGAGTAGCTGCCGGTGTCCACATCCATGCCGAACGTCGAGAGCGGCGCGACCGTGACGTCGTTGAAGGGATTGTCGTTCACGGCCGCGTAGGCCTCGCCGGTCGGGGCGGCATATGCGAAGCGGAGCCCGACCGTCTCCCTCTCGCCGACGGCAAGAGGCTCGCGTTCGTACCACCAAGCTTCGAGAAGGGCCAGCGCCTCAGTGCCGTAGCCAGATGCCTTCGATCGGGTCGAGGGACCGGCCGATGCCAAGTCGTCGATGGAATCCGGGCGCGCATCGCTCAACCGGAGCAGCCGATCGGCCGCGAGCGCCGTCACCTGAGCGCTTGCACGGGTGGCTTTTGCCGCTCCATCAGCCGGGGGCCTGACCGACAGGAGCTCAGGTGCCGCAGGACCGTTCGCGGTCCGGAGGCCGGATTGCTTAACGAACGCCGGTGAAGCCTGCGGATCAGGCACGGGCGCCGACGCGGAATCCAACAGGGCCAGCGAGCCGCCCACGACCCTGAGGCCAAGACGGATCTCTTGGACTGCACCTCCGGACTGCGCCGGAGCAATCGGGTCGGCCGCGGCCAAAGGGGTTGGTGCCGACAGAGCGGCGGCATCTGCACCGAGACCGGAGGGGGATGAAGAAATCGGGACAACGGACTTCGCCGCCTCCGATGCCGCCGCAGGAGCGGGCATCTCGGCACGGGCGAGTCTTCCCGGCTGATAACGCAGCGCGCTGAAAAAATCCGCTGCCGCGTCCGGCCGAGGCCAGGCCATCGACAAGGCGATCGCCGCGACACCGAGAGCGGCCGCCGGCCAGAACAGTCGCTGGCGCCACGCCGCGAGCCGTTCCCGGATCGACGGACCGGAAACCTTGGCGGCCTTCGGCATTTCCGGGAGGTCCCGGTCGGGGCCGCGCCGCGCCTCTGCCGGCGCGACCGCCGCCGCGGACGGGATGCCTGCGCTCTGCACGATGGCGGCACGGTGGGCGGGCGAGAGCTCGACGGCGGGCTCCGCCGCGAAACCGGCGGCGAGCGTGTCCGCGGTCGAGGTCAACGCGTCGAGCTCGGCACGGAGTCCGGGAGTCCCGGCGAGAGCCGCTTCGACCGCGGCACGGTCGGCCGGGTCGAGTTCGCCGAGGGCGTAGGCGGTGAGTTCGGGAGAATCAGGGGAAAGTCTCATGGTATCGATCGGTCGGAGGTCCGGTTTCAACTGCGAGCGGTCTGGATGAGGCGGTCCAGTTTCTCCATCCGGAGGCGCAGCGTCCGGAGCGCGGTGTGGAGCAGGAATCCGACGTTCCCCACGCTGAGCGAGGTGACGGCGGCGATCTCTTGGTAGCTCAGCTGGTGCTGGAACTTGAGGCGCACGACCTCCTGCTGGTTGAGCGGGAGATCGGCGAGCAGGTCGAGCGCGTTGGAAGCGCGCTCGCGGGTATCAGCGTCGTCGGCCGGCGTCGGCGCGTTCCCGGAAGATGCGCGCCGATCAAGCTCGGCTTCGGTGGTCTCGGTGCAGGTGGTCATACGGCTGGACTTTCGTCGCACGTCGAGGGCCCGGTTCCGGCAGACCGTGAAGAGCCACTGCGCCAAGTGGCCTTCCACCCCGTCGGGCGGCCGCGAACAGAGGCGCAGGAACGTGTCCTGCACCACGTCGCGGGCGGTCTCCAGGTCGTCGGTGAACCCGAGCGCATAACGGACCAACGGAGCTTCATACCGCACCAGTGCGGCGCGGATGAACTCCGCTTGTGCCTCCGCCGCCGGACCGGTGGTGTTGATTTCTTGAGGTCCCATGCCGTGCTGCTGAGTTAACTCGCCGCTCCGGGTTTTATTAGATAATCTTTCAGCCGGCGTGAACTTGCTCTTGCCTTACCAAAACCCCTTCCCTTATTTTGCAACCGATTTGCAACACGCCTCTCCAAGCCGATACGGCATGGTGACATCGCTCCGCGCGATGGTCGGCGGCGTGTTGTGCGCGCTCTTGGTCTTGTGCGGTGCCTTGTCGGCCGATGAAGGCCGGCATCGGCAGCTCCACGCTGATGAGCACGGCCACGAGGCGGACGGCGCTTGCGTGGTCTGCCTGCTCATCGCCGGCGGCTGCGATGTCGCTCCGGAACCGGTGTCTCCGGTGGTCATCGCGACCGGGTTTTTTCTGGAGCGGACGGTCCCGCCCTAGCGCGGCACGGAGCCATGGTGACGGCGGCGATACCATTGACGAGGACCGGCGTGCCCGAGCATCCCGAAGTTCTCAAACAAGCATTTAATCCTGCAACGCCTTGAGCAGCGCATCACGGGCATCGGCGTAGAAGACGATGTTCACGCGCGTGGCCAGCTCATCCGGGAGCTCCATCATCTGCTTCCGCGCCGAGACGGGGATGAGCAACGTCGCCGCTCCTTTGTCGGCGGCCAATTCCACGAGGCTGACCGCGTTGTAGATAGGTTCGACCGAGCCGCCCAAGTTGAGGCCACCGACGACGGCGATGCCTCCTTTCAGGCTCTTCTCCAACAGGCTGGAACAGAGTGCCAGCAACACTCCGACCCCTGTGGCTGCTCCGCTCTTGGTCGCGTCGAAAGCTCGGAGCTGGATGATGAATTCGTGCGCGCGTGGATCACGGTCTCCCACCAGTGTTTTTGCCCGTGCGTAGAGGTTCTGCTCGGCGCACCGCACGCTTTCCTTGAACGGCGGTGGCGCAGGCTGGTTGAGGATCTTCACGCCGCTGCCAGGTCCCTCGGTTGCGTCGATGCGGAACAGGCCAGGGTTCTCGTCCAAACCGCCGGGCGAGATCGCCCAGACTTGTCCAGGCGGCAACGGGTGCGATCCGAAGTGGCGGACACCCGCGGAGCGATGCCGCGGGAGTGGTCCCCGGATCGGAACTGGCCGGACCGGTGACCGATGCACCGACGACATCCGGCGGCTTTCCCCTCTCCCGGAGGGAGAGGGTCAGGGTGAGGGGGAAGGCTTCCCATCCATCGCGGCGCCAAGGGTTTGCCTGCTCCTTTCTCCCTCACCCCTGCCCTCTCCCGCTG
>JBBRQL010000110.1:0-12915 GCA_038226425.1 Verrucomicrobiota bacterium | reverse complement strand
TTGCCCAGCTCAACACGCAGAAATTCATCGGGTTCTAGCCCGACATCCCGACCCGCAAGGCGGTCGACAAGGTGCTGCGCGACGCAGGCGTCGCGGTGCGGGTGGTGATGGAGTTCGACAACATCGAGACCGTCAAGCGGGCCGTCGAGATCGAGGCGGGCGTGAGCATCGTGCCGGCGGGGACCGTCGCAGGAGAAGTGGCCAAGCAGACGCTCGCCGCGGTGCCGTTCTCGGACGTCTCCATCGGCCGCCCCTGGCCGTCATCTACAAGAAGAACAAGGTGCTCTCCCCGGCGATGAAGCAGTTCATCGCGCTGCTCAAAGAAGTTGCCTAGCGGGTTCTGCGGCCATTGTGGACAGGTTGGTTCCGGGACGCGACGCGGGCGCTTCTTGACACTGCCCCGGCGACGGAGCGGGTGGCGTTCGGAGCGCCGCTTTTTAAGCGGCCGGTGGCGGGCCAGGCTGCGACCAGCCGGTTGGAAACCGGTGCTCCCGGGGGCAGTGTCAAGATGCGCCCACGCGACGCCCGCTTGGAGACACGGCATTGCAGGTCTGCCCCGGGTGCCCCAAAGTCCGCGCCCATGCTCACGTTGGAACGTCTCTCTTTCGGTGTCGGTGACCGCTTCGCGCACCAGGCGCGGGCCCAGTTGCGCGCTTTCCAGATGCTCGCCGCACGCGGGGTCGACGTCGTGCCGGTCTGGAACAAGTCGAACCGGGAACACACGTTCATCGGCTCCGAACCGCAGAGCGTCCGGACCGCCGCCGAAGCCGCGGTGGCCGCGCTCGGCTGGACCGGAAGCTGGCACGTCGACGCGGACCACATCCGGATCGGGACGGTGGACCGCTTCTTGCCGAGCTCGGACTTCTTCACCATCGACGTCGCCGACAGCATCGGCAGGCCGGCACCGTCCGCCGAGGTCGACGCGTTCATCGCCAAGCACCCGGAACTGGTCGGTTCCCTCTCCATCGCCGGGGTCGCGGCCCCGTTCCTCACGACGGCGGACGACATCCGTCGGGTCGCCGGGAAGTACCTCCTCGCCGTCCGGGACGCGGGGAGGATCCACCGGCATATCGCCGAAAGGAAAGGGGGGGAGGGAAACTTCATCGCCGAGGTCTCGATGGACGAGACCGACGCGCCGCAGACGCCTCCGGAGCTCCTCGTGGTCCTGGTGCTGCTCGCCGATGAAGGCGTGCGCGCGCAGACGATCGCCCCGAAGTTCACCGGACGATTCAACAAAGGCGTCGACTACGTCGGCGACCTGGCGCAGTTCGAGCGCGAGTTCGACGACGACCTCGCGGTGATCGCCCACGCGGTCGCGCGCTACGGGTTGCCGGCAAACCTGAAGCTCAGCGTCCACAGCGGCAGCGACAAGTTCTCGTTGTATCCCATCATCCGCAGGGCGTTGGCGCGTTCCGGGGCCGGGCTCCACATCAAGACCGCGGGCACGACCTGGCTGGAGGAATTGATCGGCCTCGCCGAATCCGAGGGGGAAGGATTGGCGCTCGCCAAGGAGATCTATCGCCAGGCGTTGGAGCACGTGGAGGAGCTTTCGGCCCCCTATGCGTCGGTCATCGACATCGACCGCGGGCAACTCCCGTCCGCCGCCACGGTGGACGGATGGCAAGGCGGGCAGTTCGCCCGGGCTCTCCGGCATATCCCGGGCCACCCGGAGTTCAACGCGAGCTTCAGGCAACTGCTCCACGTCTCCTTCAAACTCGCCGCCAAGAAGGGCCGGACTTACCTCGGCCTGTTGGAGGCGAACGAAGAGATCGTCGCGAAGAACGTCACGGAGAACATCTACGAGCGCCACATGGTGCCGTTGTTCCTCGGCGGGACCGGCGGATAGATGTAGGCCATCGCCATCTGACCGCGGCCCGACGCGTCCGCGCCTGCGGATGGTCGCTGGCCGGAGGAGCGGATGTCACAGCGCCAAGAGGAGCTTCTTGACCTCTCCGAGGCGGGCGCGGGCGTCGCGTTTGGCGAGGCGCGGGAAGTGGCCTCCGATGGTGATGAGCTCGCCGTTGCGCGTGAGCTTCACCTTGTCCTCGACGACCTCGATGGCGTCCACGCGGCGTTCCGCTGCCAGCAGCTTCAGCCCGCCGATGGCGAGCAGCAGCTCGACCGGCACGGGCGGCGCCCCGAAACGGTCGGTCAGCTCGCGCTCCAAGGCGTCGAGCGCGGCGCGGTCCGTCGCTTGGGCGAGACGGCGGTAGATCTCGAGCCGTTGCGCCGGTTCGCGGATGTAATCGAGCGGCAGGTAGGCGGGCGCTTTCGGCACCGGTTCGCGCGGGGCTTGGTGCGTGGAGCGTGAAGGTGAGTCCTCGTCGGCATAGTAGGTCATCACCTCCCGCGGCACCTCGATGTTGAACTTGGGCCGCACTTCCTCCTTCTGCTTTCTGCCTTCCGCCTTGGCGTTCCCTTCCTCGCCCGGGTTGGTGGCGAGGAAATCGAAGCGCGTCCGCACGTCCACGCGGGGCCGGACCTTCTCGCCCTTGAAGGCCGCGATGCTCTGCTGGAGAAGCTGGCAATAGAGCTCGAAGCCGACCGCGGTGATGTGGCCGCTCTGCTGCGCGCCGAGCAGGTTGCCCGCGCCTCGGATCTCCAGGTCGCGCATGGCGATCTTGAACCCGGAGCCGAGCGCGGAGTACTGCTTGATGGCGCTCATGCGCTTGCGCGCCTCGGTGAGCAGCTGGGCGTGCCGCGGCAGCAGCAGGTAGCAGTAGGCCTGGTGCTTGTAGCGGCCGACGCGCCCGCGCAGCTGGTAGAGCTCGCTCAGGCCGAAGCGGTCCGCGCGATCGATGATGATGGTGTTCGCGTTCGGGATATCGAGGCCGCTCTCGATTATGGTCGTGCTCACCAGCACGTCAGAGTCGCCGTTGACGAACTGCGTCATGACCTTCTCCAGGTCGTCGGCGTCCATCTGGCCGTGCCCGATGACGACCCGGGCAGTCGGCACGAGCGCCTTGAGCCGCAGCGCGACGCCCTCGATGGTCGAGATGCGGTTGTGCAGGAAGAAGACCTGGCCGCCGCGCTCCAGCTCGCGGGCGATGGCGTCTCGGATGACGCGTTCGTCATGGTTGCAGACGACCGTCTCGACCGGCAACCGGTCCTGCGGCGGCGTCTCCAGCGTGCTGAGGTCGCGGGCGCCGGTGAGCGCTAGGTAGAGCGTGCGCGGGATGGGCGTGGCGCTGAGCGTGAGCACGTCGACGGTCTTCCGCAGGAGCTTGAACTGCTCCTTGTGCTTCACGCCGAACTTCTGCTCCTCGTCGACGATGACGAGCCCGAGATCCTTGAACGCCGCGTCGGCCTGCACGATGCGGTGGGTGCCGATGATGATGTCCACCGTGCCGGCCGCCGCGGCCTCGAGCACGGCCCGCTGCTGCTTGGGCGTGCGGTAGCGCGAGAGCAGCTCGATGCGCACGGGATAATCCGCCATCCGCTCGCGGAAATGGTTGTAGTGCTGTTGCGCGAGGACGGTCGTGGGCACGAGCAGCGCGACCTGTTTGCCGCCGAGCACGGCCTTGAACGCCGCGCGGATCGCCACCTCGGTCTTGCCGAAGCCGACGTCCCCGCAGATGAGGCGGTCCATCGGCTTGGGCGCCTCCATGTCGCGCTTGGCGGCATCGATCGCTTTCAGCTGGTCCGGTGTCTCCTCGTACAGGAAGGCGCTCTCGAACTCGCGTTGCCACGGCGCGTCCGCGGCGAAGGCATGGCCGGGCTGCGCGGTGCGGGCCGCCTGGACGGATAGCAGGTCGCCGGCGAGGTCGCGGACGGCTTTCTGGGCGTGCTCCTTCGCCTTGGTCCAGCGCGTTCCGCCGAGCTGGTTGAGCTGCGGCCGCGCCTTGCCCGCGCCGACGTACTTGCTGACGAGATGGGCCTCGGTGACGGGCACGTAGAGGCGCGGCGGCTCGTCGCCGGGGGCGGCGGCGGCGAACTCGACCACGAGGCATTCCTGGCCCGAACCGGGTTCGACCCGGCCGGTGCCGCGGGCATTGGCGGCCGCCAGCGTCTTCAGCCCGCGAAAGATCCCGATGCCGTGCTGGAGATGGACGACATGGTCGCCCTCCTCGAAATCCGTGAAGTCGACCTCGAACGCGGAACGCATCGCCTGCGCGTGGGGCGACTTGAGACGCCGAGGTCGTTGCACCTTGTAGCGCCCGAAGATCTCCGCGTCGGTGACGACGACCAGCTTCGCGTCCGGTTGGATGAACCCGCGCGACAAGGTCCCCAGATCGGTCGCGACGGGCGTCCCGCCGAAACCGTACTCCTGCCACAGCTCGCCGAAGCGCTGGCGCTCGCCGTCGTTGTTGCAGAAGACATGGACGGAGTGCCCTTGGCGTCCCCAGCGATGGAGCTGCGCGAAGAACTCCCGGCGCTGCGCCTCGGCGACCTGCGGGTCGGGCAACGTCGCGGCGATCGGCCGGAAGGCGTCGAGCGAGGTGAAGGTCAGCGGAGAGGTGCAATTGGAGAGCGGGCGCGGTCCTCCCTCACCCCGGCCCTCTCCCGCTGGGAGAGGGGGAAACGTCGTCAGCGTGTCCGCGAAAGGATCTGCTGATGAAAGGATGTCCGCATCGGTCCCGGAGGACTGGCCGACATTTTCCCTCTCCTCGGCGATGAGGGCGGCCGTGGACACATCCGCCCCTGTTTCGCTGACGTCGAAGCGGACGAGCCCGCGTTGCTCCGCGTCGGCGAGCAGGTCGTCCCAAGGCAGGAAGAACGCATCGGCCGGCGGAACGGTCTGTCGATAGCGGAGCGCGTGGTCGAGCAGCGCGTCGGGTTCGCACAGGACGAGCAACGTGTCGGCGGGCAGATGATCGAGGAGCGAGGCGAGGGGTCGCAGGTCGGCGGTGGTTCCCCGCTCCGCGTTCCCCGCTCCCCGCTTCTTCAACAGGCTGAGCTCGCCGGCGGGCGGCAGCATCACCGCCTCGACCTGTTCGCGGGACAACTGGGTGTGAGGATCGAACTCACGGAGCGATTCGAGCTCGTCGCCGAAGAACTCCAACCGCACCGGCCAAGGCGAGCTGAGCGGCCACACGTCCACGATGCCGCCGCGCCACGAGAGCTCGCCTTTGTTGGTGACCTGCGCCTCGGGTTCGTAGCCCACCTCTTCCAGCCACTCGATCAGGTCGAGCGGGTTGATGGTGTCGCCGCGCCCGAGCCGGCGCGTCTTCTCCCGCAGCTCGGCGACCGGGAAGGTCCGTTGCAGCAGCGCGGTGACCGAGGTGACGACGATGGCCCGGCGTCCCGGTCCGGCGGCGCCGCTCGTCGCGTCCGCGAGCTCCACGAGCGTCTGCAAGCGCTCGCTGATGACGTCGGAGTGCGGGAGCTTGTTCTCGTGCGGCAGGATGTCCCAGGGCGGGTAGAAGAGCGGGAGCCCGGCACCGGTTCCGGCAGCGGCGTCTTTCGTCCGGATCCAGGTCGCGAGGTCGGCGTGGAACCCTTCCTGCGCCTTCAGCCCTTCGGTCACCACGAGGATCGTGCGCGCGGGGAAGATGTCCGCCAGCATCGCGACCCAGAACGGCTGGGCGCCGGCCGTGACTTCCGGACAGGTGACGATGCCGCCGAGCGCCGTGCGCTCCCGCAACGCGACGGCGGCGGGAGTGGCGGAGACGGCGGTGAAGATGCCGGCCTTAGGCCCGGCTGGACGGGGTTTCGCCAAGCCCGCGCAACGTGGGTTCGGTGCCCCGATGCGTCAAGGCAACGGACGGACCCTACGGGCGAGGGTTCGGCGGCGGCGGGTTCGCGGCGTCTTCTTCCTCGAGCATCCGGGCGACCGTTCGGATCATGAACCCGACGCACGACAACGCACCGACCGCGATGGCGAGCCCGATGAGCACGTCGTCGCGCTTCTCGGGCGTGACGAAGCGGAGCGGGTACATGAACACGGCCAACGCGAGGAGGAGGATCAGCCCCGAAGCGGCATGGAGTTGCCGCCGCGCCGACCGGTCGTCCTTCCCGGCACCGAGGTGGAAGACGAGCCACCAATACGCGGAGGCGACGACCGATCCGACGATGAAGGCCGGCACGGAGAGCAAGCGGACGTGGAACTCGAGACCGGACGCCCCTTGCTCCAGACCGGTGAGCGAGGCGAACAACATGCCGGCCCCAAAGGCCGAAGAACCGATGATCACCCACCGCAGCGCCGGGCTCCGCTCCAATGTGTCCGCGGTCGCCAAATCGATCACGGGACCAACGTGCGCCGCGCGACGCGTTCGGTAAAGGCCGACGGAGAAGTATCAGGCCGCGACCGTCGCCCCGTCGCGGCCCCTTATGGTGCGGCCGAAACGGCCGCGGCAGACCGGTTCACCTCGCGCCTTGGAGGAAGGCCACCAGGTCGCGGAGGTCTTGGGGCGTCTTCCCGGCTTCCAGTCCTTCCGGCATCAAGGATTGGCCGCTCGATTCCAGCTTGGAGATCTGCGCGCGCGGGATGGTCGTCCGGAGCTCCATCGCTTGCAGCAGCGTCACGCTCTCGGAGGTTTCTCCGGTGAGCAGACCGGACAGGCTCTCGCCGTCCTGGGTCTCGACGGTGTAGGCGACGAAGCCGGGGTTGATCGCCATGTTGGGGTCGAGGATGTTCGAGACGAGGTCCTCGACGCTCCGGTGCGAGACGCCGCTGAGGTCGGGCCCGACCTTGTGGCCGATGCGGTTGCTCTGGTGGCATCGGGCGCAGACGTCCTCGAAGATCTTCTGTCCGCGCGCGGCGTCGCCGGTCGCGGGCAAGCGGGCAAGCCAATCCGTCACGACCTTCTTGCGGTTGCTGTACTCTTCGTCGCCGAAGAACTTGGCGGCGCGCGCGTGGATCGCGGCATCGCTCTCGCGCAGCAGCCGTCGACGTTGTTCAAGGTCGAGGTTCAGCTCGCCGACGGTGATCCGGCCGGCTTCGACCGCCGCCAGCAGCGACGGATGGAAAGCACGACGGTCGAGCAGGATCGCCAAGACCTGCGGACGCAAGGCCGGTGCGTAGCTCCGCCACCCCGCGACGAGGCCTTCGCCGACCACCGGGGCCTTCGATGCGGACAAGGCGGTGAGAGCGGCCGCCTGGATCCCGCCCGGTTGTCGTCCGTCGAGCAGGCCGAGGAGCGTGGCATCGACCGTGGCCGGCTCGCCCAGGCCGAGCAGGCCGACGGCATCGAGGCGCTGGGCCACGGGGAGCGCAGGGTCGGCGGCGATCTTGCCGGCTTCGGCGAGGGCACGGCGTTGCCGGTCGTTCTCCGGAAGGCCGCACTGCCGGCCCAGTTGCCATAGGGCGCGCAGCTCCACGCCTTTCGCACCGGCGATGAGCTGGTCCAGATGCCGGGAGGCACGCGGGTTGAGCTTGGGCCGGACTCCGGAACGCTGGAGGCCGCGCACGAGTCCTTCGAGGATCGCCACGCGAGGAGTGGTGTCCAAAAAATTGTCCAGGCGGAGGACCAACCAAGGGACATCGTCCGGCACCATCGCTGCGCGGGCTCCGGCGAGCTCCGCCAGTCCGCGCAGCGCTTCCGTCGCACCGCGTTGGGTCGCGTGCCGGTACGGCTCGAGGGTCAACAACCGGTCGAACACGTAGCGGGTGTCGGCGGGACGCAGCGACGAGATGACCGCGAGCCGGGTCCAGTGCTGGGAGGCGTCCGACCGGAGGATCTGGACCAAAGCCCCGGCGGCGGCAGCGGTGCGCACATGTCCGAGGGTCAACGCGCACTGGAAGCGGACCCGCGGCGACGGATCGTCCGCGAGACGGATGACCGGCTGATGGAGAACTTCCGCATCGGGCAAAAAGTCCTCGGCGAGCCGGAGCGCGTTCTCGAGCACGCCGGCGTTCGCGTCGGACAGCGCCCTTTGCACGTCGGTATCGGCGAGCGCTCCGAGCGCGCGCACCGTCCGGAGCGCATGGAGCCGGGCGAAAGCGTCCGGGCTCCCTGACGCGAGCCGCCGGAGAGCCGGCACGGCATCGGTGGCGCGCCGTTCTTGGAGCAGGCGTTGGGCAGTCAGCCGCCACCAAGGGTCCGCATGGCCGAGCAGGGCGACGAGGTCCGGGACCTTCGCGTCGCCGAGCGCCGGGCGCGCGGCCTTGAGCCCGCCTTTGGGGGTGATCCTCCAGATGCGTCCGCGGTCGGATCCGGCGCGAAGGTCCTGCTTGGCCTTCACCTTCTCCGGGATGTAGTCGGGGTGCTCGATCACGTCGCGCTGCATGTCGAGCAGGTAGAGCGCGCCGTCCGGGCCCGTCTCGAGCGCGATCGGACGGAACGCCGGATCACGGGACGCGATGAACTCGCGGTCGAGCTCGTTCGTCGCGCGGGAGGCGCGGAACACCGGGCCGTCGGGCGTGATGACATCGCGATGGACGAGATTCCCCACGACGTCGCACACGAACAGCGACCCGCGCAGGTCCTCCGGGAACGTCGAGGACGCGAGGCGTCCCAATCCGCCCGCCGCGCTGAAATGGCCGGCCTGCTCCGGGTGGTTCGGACGTGTCTGCGCGACGGAGACCGGGAAGATCCGGCTCATCTCCTCATGGTCCGAGATCGAGCCGGTGATCTCGACAGGCGGAAAGCCCGGGAACTTCGCCGCATGTTTGCGCGGCAGGAACCTGTGCTGGAGATGGTTGATGTTGTACGTCGTGAAACCGCATCCGAAATCGTCGAAGACGAGGCCGAACCCGCCACCGCTCCGGGCCGTGAGCTCGACCTCGCCGGTGTCGGGCGCGACCGCGAGGTCGTCGTCGCCGAGCACCGTCGTGGTCCCGGCGAGCTTCGGCGAACCGACCGTGCCGCCGTTGCCGCCGTTCGCGATATGGATGCGGCCGTCGAGCCCGTAGCGCAGGCCGTTGACCAGGCTGTCGGACACGCCGCGCTTGAATCCGGTGAGCACGACTTCACGGACATCCGCGACGCCGTCGCCGTCCGTGTCCTTGAGGAAGATCAGGTCCGGCGCCGCGGTGACAAGCACCCCGCCCCGCCACGGCGTGACGCTGGTGGCGTAGCTGAGGTCCTTCGCGAAGACCGTGGACTTGTCGGCCCGGCCGTCGCCGTCGGAATCCACCAGCAGCCGGATCGTGCTGCCGACCTTCCCGTCGGGGCCGACGCCGTAGGGGTAGTCGCGGCATTCGGCGACGTAGGCGCGGCCTTCCTCGTCGAAGCAGATGGCGACCGGATCCAGGACATCCGGTTCCGCCGCCCAGAGCTTGATCTCCAAGCGAGGCTCGATCTGCATGTCGCCCCGATCAGGCCGGGCCGCGGAAACGGTCGGTAGGAGCGCGAGCATCCCGAGATGGAGCAAGATCGGCTTGAGCATACGAAGACGGACGGAGGCTACCACGAGGCAACAGGAAAGGAAGGCAGCTACCTCGCCGCCGACCTCGGTCGCGGGAAAGGAAAAGGCCCGGCGTGGGCCGGGCCTTCGTCGGGCATCTTCCGTCATCCGGTCACTCGTGAGGAGCGCTCACGCTGGTGAAAGCGATGACGAGGAAGACGATGATGACGAGCACCAGGACGGCGCCGACGCCCAAGAAGACCTTGTTGAGGTTGTTGTTCTTCTTTGTGAACGCCGAGTTCTTGGACATCACGAGCGTCTGTCCGCCGGCGGCCGCTTCGCCGAGGTTCACCTTGGGACGGGGCTGCTCGGTCTGCTTCTTGCCGGTCTCGTAGCGGAGCTCGATCTGGCCGAGACGGAGCACCTGTCCGGGACGCAGGGAGACCTCCTTGTTCGCCTCCAGCGCCTTCTCGTTGATGAAGGAACCGTTGGTCGAGCCCAGGTCCTTGACGATGATCTCGTCGCCCTTGGACCACACCTCGCAGTGGTGGCTGGAGACGCTCGGTTCGGCGATGCAGAACTGGTTGTCGTCCACGCGCCCGATCGAAGCCTTCTCGGGCTTCACTTCGAGAGAGCGGTCGTTGAACCCCACAGTGAGGACTACCAGCTTAGGCATAGGTCGGTTGACAGTGTGTAGCTCCCGGCACTCGGACCCGTCAAACGCTTTCCCGGAAAGCGTTTACTGTGTGGGTGTTGTCCTACTCAACCACGCTTCTGGACGAGCGCCCGGAATTCATCGAAGAGCGGCGTCGAATCGTGCGGCCCGGGAGAAGCCTCGGGGTGGTACTGGACGCAGAAGACGGGCTTCGTGCGGTGCCGCAACCCTTCGACCGTCTGGTCGTTCAGGTTGATGCGGTTGACGGCCACATCGGACGGGAGCGATGCCCCGTCGACGGCGAAACCATGGTTCTGCGAGGTGATCTCGACACGGCCGCTCTCGAGGTCCTTGACCGGCTGGTTGCCGCCGCGATGGCCGAACTTGAGCTTGAAGGTGCTCCCGCCGAACGCCTGCCCAAGGATCTGGTGCCCGAGGCAGATGCCGAATACGGGGATGCCGGAATCGACGAGCGTCCTGACCTCGCGGACGATGCCGCCGAGCGCCGCGGGATCGCCGGGGCCGTTCGAGAGGAAGATCCCGGCCGGCTTGTGCTTCAAGGCTTCGGCTGCCGGCGTGTGCGCGGGCACGACCTGGATCCGGAAGCCCTTCTGGCGGAGCCGACGGAGGATGTTGTACTTCATCCCGAAATCGTAGGCGACGATCGGGATGTCCGCCGGCGGCAGCGGTTGCCGGATCTGCCGTGGAGTGGCAGTGAGGTGGGTCTGGGTGAGACCGAACGCGGCGGATTGCTCGTCCTTGGGGTCCCACAAGAAAGGTTCCTTGTGGGTGACCTCGCTGACGTAGTCGCGTCCGGCCATGCCGCCCCAAGCCCGGGCGCGGGCGACGGCCTCATCGGCGGTCAGACCTTCGGTGGACAGGCAGCCGCTGAGGGCGCCGCGGACGCGGAGCTTCTTGGTGAGCGACCGTGTGTCGATGCCTTGGATGCCCGGGATGCCGTGCTGCGAAAGGTAATCAGCGAGGGAGCGGTCCGCGCGCCAGTTGCTGACCACGGGCGAGAGCTCGCGGATGACGAACCCGGCGACGTGGGGCGCCCATGACTCCACGTCCTGGTCGTTCACGCCGTAGTTGCCGATGAGCGGATAGGTCATCGTGACGAGCTGCCCTTTGTAGGAAGGATCGGTGAGGATCTCCTGGTAGCCCGTCATCGAGGTGTTGAAGCACACCTCGCCGGCCGCGGTGGCGCGCGCGCCGAAGGCCTGGCCGTGGAACACCGAACCGTCTTCTAGAGCGAGGATCGCAGTCATCGTGGGAGCGCCGCGGCAGGGACTTCCCCGCGCGGCGCGGCGGAGTGTGGGGACCCGAAGGCGTGACGCAACAGGAATGCTCGGATGCTCGGTGGACGAGGATTGCCGGCTCGTGTGCCGGCCCTTAGCGTCCGCTGCATGAGGCCCCGGTTCACCGCCATCTTCCAGCCGGGCGAGAAATATCTGCTCGCCACCTGTCCGGAGGTCCCCGAAGCCCATGGCCAAGGACTGACCCGGGAGGAATGCCTGCGCGATCTGGAGGGCTCCATCCAGAGCGTGCTCGAGTATCGGCGCGAGGAGGCGCTCGCGAAGCTGGGACGGCAAGCCGAGCACGCGGACCTGGAGTTCGCATGAAGCGGCGGGACCTCGTGCGGCATCTGGAGCAGCACGGCTGTTCCTGTGCCCGCGACACGGGGCCGCATTCCATCTGGAAGAACCCGGCGACCGACCAGATCCAACCGGTGCCGCGACATGTCGAGGTGGACTCGCATCTGGGCCGGAAGATCTGCCGGATGCTCTCGCTGCCGGACCCGCCCACGCGCTGACGCAAAGAAAAAGCGGTGCCGCTTTGGACGGCACCGCTTGTGATCGACCGGCCCCTTCGGAGCCGGGCCGGACTCAGTAGTCCATGCCGCCGCCGTGGTGCGGGTCACCGGCGGGCTTGTCTTTCTTCTCCGGGATCTCGGTGATGAGGCACTCGGTGGTGAGCAGGAGGCCGGCGATGGACGCGGCGTTCTGCAGGGCGGAGCGGGTGACCTTCTTGGGGTCGACGACGCCGGCCTTGACGAGGTCCTCGTAGTTGCCGGTGGCGACGTTGTAGCCCTCGTTGCCCTTGCGGCGCTTGACCTCCTGGACGATGAGGCTGCCCTCGACGCCCGCGTTGAAGGCGAGCTCACGGAGCGGGGCCTCGATGGCGCGCTTGACGATGCCGACACCGGTCTGCTCGTCCACGTCGTCCAGCTTCAGGGCCTCGATGGCCGGGAGGCAGCGCAGCAGGGCGACGCCGCCGCCGACGACGATGCCTTCTTCCACGGCCGCACGGGTGGCGTGCAACGCGTCTTCGACGCGGGCCTTCTTCTCCTTCATCTCGGTCTCGGTCGCGGCACCGACGTGGATGACGGCGACGCCGCCGGCGAGCTTGGCGAGACGCTCCTGGAGTTTCTCGCGGTCGTAATCGCTGGTGGTCTCCTCGATCTGGCGGCGGATCTGGTTCACGCGGCCCTGGATCTCGGAGCTCTTGCCGCCGCCCTCGACGAGGGTGGTGTTCTCCTTCTCGACGACGATGCTCTTGGAGCGGCCGAGGTCGCTGAGCTCGAGGCTCTCGAGCTTGATGCCGAGGTCCTCGGTGATGCACTTGCCGCCGGTGAGGATCGCGATGTCCTCGAGCATGGCCTTGCGGCGGTCACCGAAGCCGGGCGCCTTGACGGCGACGACGTTGATGGTGCCGCGGAGCTTGTTCACGACGAGCGTCGCTAGGGCTTCGCCCTCGACCTCTTCGGCGATGATGAGCAGGGGCTTGCCGGTCTTGGCGACCTTCTCGAGCACCGGGAGGAGGTCCTTGAGGGAGCTGATCTTCTTCTCGTAGATGAGGATGTAACCGTCATCCAGCTTGCACTCCATCGTCTCCGCGTTGGTGACGAAGTAGGGGGAGAGGTAGCCCTTGTCGAACTGCATGCCCTCGACGACGTCGAGGGTGGTCTCGATCGACTTGGCCTCTTCGACCGTGATGGTGCCGTCCTTGCCGACCTTGTCCATCGCGTCGGC
>JBBRQL010000109.1:0-13089 GCA_038226425.1 Verrucomicrobiota bacterium | reverse complement strand
TCTCCTGCGCCTCGTCTCCGCTCTCTTGTCCGAGACCTCCCAAGATTGGGAGACCGGAACAATCTACCTCAACATAGTCTCCTCCAACCCACCCACGACTTGATCCCCGCAGAAATTACAGAAAGAAAATTGCGCGGCCACGAGATTCCTCCGGCGCTCCCGCCGAACAGTTGTCCGCCCTCAAAATCCACCCCAGCACGGTTCGTGTCGGAACGTTTGATCCATGCTTCGACGGTAAACTGTTGCGAAGGTAGCCGGAACCCGGGCGGCAGAAGCAGAGCGTCCTGGCCGCCACGGAACACGAAGCCTGAACCGATGAAGCCGTCGCCGACCCGCCCTTCGGCACGGAACGAACCGGCCAGGTTCCCGGAAGCTTCGTAGGGACCGTCTCCACGCCAGATGGTGGCTCCACCGGGCTGCGGCACACAGGCGGCAAAAACCTCACAGCAGATAAGGGACAAGGCAAAGAGGCAGGACAGAAGGCTCGGTATCTTCATGCGGGGAACAGGTTGGAGTCGGTTTGCGAAAAGATGCGCAAGTTCGGGGCCATGTCCAGTGCGTGTTTCGGCAGATCCCGCCCTCGATAATCTCTTTGTGGCCGTCCCGTGCTCCGCCTAGCCTCCGCCACTCGAAACGCGATGAAAGTGGTGATCCTTTGCGGTGGTCTCGGCACGCGGTTGCGCGAGGAGACGGAGTACCGGCCCAAGCCCATGGTGCCGGTCGGCGGACGCCCCATCCTGTGGCACATCATGAAGCTCTATGCCCGCCACGGGCACAAAGAGTTCGTCCTGTGCCTCGGGTACAAAGGCGACGTCATCAAGGACTACTTCCGCAACTACCTCTGGAACACGTCGGATGTGACCCTGAAACTTGGGCGGAATCCCCAGATCCGCTACCATTCCAACCACGACGAGGAAGACTGGACGGTCACCTTGCTGGAGACCGGGCTGGAGACCCAGACCGGCGGCCGCCTTCGCCGGGCGCTTCCGTTCGTCGGTGACGACACGTTTTTGTTCACCTACGGGGACGGGCTTTCCGATAGCGACATCAATGCCAGCATCGCCTTCCACCGCGAGCACGGCGCGGTGGCCACGATGACGGCGGTCAAGCCGTCCGGGCGCTTCGGTGAGTTGGCGATGGATGGCCGGACCATCACGGCCTTCCGCGAAAAACCTGAACAGGAGAGCGGATACATCAACGGCGGGTTCATGGTCCTCGACAAACGCGTGGCAGGATATCTCGACGACTCGGACACGTGCGTCTTCGAGCGCGGGCCTCTGGAGAGGCTCACCCGCGAGGGCCAGCTCAAGGCCTACTGTCACGACGGTTTCTGGCAGTGCATGGACACCTACCGTGAGCAGCAGATGCTCGACCAGATGTGGCGCTCGGGAAATGCCCCATGGAAAATCTGGTGAGGATGGATACCGCTTTCGGCAACGTTTTCGCGGGCAAGCGCGTCCTGGTCACCGGACACACGGGATTCAAAGGCGCGTGGCTTTCCGAGTGGCTCCTCCTGCTCGGCGCCGACGTCACGGGATTCTCTCTCCCGCCCCCGACGACCCCTGCCCTGCATGGTCAGCTCGGGTTGTCGGGCCGTCTGCGCGAGATCGTCGGGGACATCCGTGATCCGGTCGCCCTATGCGCGACGGTCGAAGAGTGTCGTCCGGACTTCGTCTTCCATCTGGCGGCGCAGCCGCTCGTGCGTGCGTCGTATGCGGATCCGGTGGGGACCTTCGACGTGAACGTGCTCGGGACCATCCGTGTCCTCGACGCGTTGCGGACGACGACGCATCCGTGCTCGGTCGTCTGCGTCACCACGGACAAGTGCTACGAGAACCGCGAATGGCTCTACGGCTACCGCGAGGAAGACCCCTTGGGCGGGCATGATCCGTACAGCGCCAGCAAAGCGGCGGCGGAGATCGCCATCGCTTCGTATCGGAGGTCTTTCTTCACCGGGCATCCGGTGCGGGTCGCCAGCGTGCGAGCGGGCAACGTGATCGGCGGCGGCGATTGGGCGGTCGACCGCATCGTGCCGGACAGCGTCCGCGCCTTGTCGGCGGGACGCCCGGTCGCGGTCCGCAACCGGCGCGCGACACGGCCATGGCAGCATGTGCTCGAGCCGGTGAGCGGTTACCTCTGGCTCGCCGCACGGCTCGCCGCATCGGAGGCGTACGCCGGCGCATTCAATTTCGGTCCGTCCCATGACGCCGATCGCACCGTGGAGGAGCTGGTCGCCGAAGTGTTGCGCCACTGGCCCGGCACATGGGAGGACCACACGCTGCCGGGGGCCGTCCATGAGGCGGGCCGGTTGCAGCTCGCGACCGACAAAGCGCACGCGATGCTCGGTTGGGCACCGGCTTGGAAGTTCTCGGAAGGCGTCGCCGCCACGGTCTCGTGGTACCGCGGCGCGCACGAGGACCCGGCGCCGGCCACCATCGCCGCGATGACCAGGGCACAGATCCGGGATTACACGGAGTCGGCCCGCGAAGCGTCCTTGGCTTGGGCCGCACGATCCGCCGCATGAACACTTTCCTCTGCCGCTCCTGCGGTTCCTCCCACGGCCGGTCGGTCCTCGACCTCGGCCTCCAGCCTCTCGCGAACAACCTTCTCTCCGAGGCCGACCTCGCGAAGCCGGAGCCGCGGTTCCCGCTACGGGTCGCGCTCTGCGAAGGCTGCTGGCTGCTGCAGATCACCGATATCGTCCCGCCCGTGGAACTCTTCAGCGAGTACCTCTATTTCTCGTCGTTCAGCGATGCCTTGCTGCGGCATGCGGCAGAGGCGGCGGCCGCCCATCTCCGCGACGGGGACCTCGGACGGGAAAGCTTCGTGGTCGAGATCGCCAGCAACGACGGCTATCTGCTGAAGAACTTCGTCGCCGCCGGCGTGCCGTGCCTCGGCATCGAGCCGGCCGCGAACATCGCCAAGGTCGCCGTGGCCGCCGGTGTCCCGACCCTCTCGCGGTTCTTCGGGCGCGACCTTGCGGCGGATCTGGCGGCGCAGGGCCGGCAGGCCGACCTGATCCTCGGCAACAACGTCTTCGCCCACGTGCCGGACATCAACGGCTTCGTCGCCGGTCTCGCCGCGTTGCTGAAGCCGGGCGGCCGGATCGCCCTCGAGTTCCCCTACGCTTGCGACCTCGTGGAGCATGTCGAGTTCGACACCGTGTACCACGAGCACGTGTTCTATTTCACGTTGACCGCGCTGGTGCCGCTCTTCGCGCGTCACGGGCTGGAGGTCTTCGACGTCCAACGCATCGCGATCCACGGCGGCTCGTTGCGCTTCTTCGCGTGCCACCGCGGTGCGCAGCCGGTCCGGCCGTCGGTCGCGGTGCTACTGGAGGAAGAACGGACAAAAGGCGTCGCGTCCACCCTCTACTACGATGATTTCGGGGACCGGGTCCGCCGCATCCGCGACGATCTGCTGGAGTTGCTCCGCCGTCTCAAGGCCGAAGGGCGGTCGATCGCGGCGTACGGCGCATCGGCGAAGGGGAGCACGTTGCTGAACTTCTACGGGATCGGCCGGGAGACCCTCGATTTCGTCGCGGACCGCAGCACGGCGAAGCAAGGCCGGCTTACCCCTGGCAGCCACCTGCCCATCGTCGGACCCGATGAGCTGCTGCTGAAACGTCCGGATTTCGCGCTGTTGCTCACGTGGAACTTCGCAGCCGAGATCCTGAAGCAGCAGCAGGCCTATCGCGACGCCGGCGGCAAGTTCATCGTGCCGCTGCCCGAGGTGCAGGTGGTCTGAATTCTACCGCTGATGAAAGTCGATGCACCCCGAGGGCGGGAGGCGGCTGCTTTGAAAAGCAACTGTGCCTTGGGTTCTCGGTCGTCCCTCCCGGGATTGCTTCACCGGCGTCCGTCCGTGTCCGTCATCGGTTAAGGTCTCCATGCGTTTCATCCCGGCCAAACTCGACGGCGTGTGGCTGATCGAACTGGAGCCGCGGTCGGACGACCGAGGGTTCTTCGCCCGCACCTACTGCGAGCAAGAGTTCGCCGTGCACGGGCTCGGAACGCGCTGGCCGCAGACAAACCTCACCCGGACGCTCCGTCGCGGGATGGTGCGCGGCATGCACTGGCAGGCGGATCCGAGACCGGAAGTGAAGCTCGTCCGTTGTTCGGTAGGCGCCATCTGGGACGTCGTGGTGGACGTCCGGCCGACATCGCCGACCTACGGCAGATGGGAAGCCTTCGAGCTGACCGCCGACAACGGCCGGCAGCTCTACATCCCCGGAGGATTCGCCCACGGCTTCCAGTGTCTCGCGGACGGCAGCGAGGTCGCGTACATGATGGGCGAATCTTACGTCCCGGAGCTCGCGCGAGGGCTGCGCTGGGACGACCCGGAAGTCGGCATCGCCTGGCCCTTGCCGGACCCGTTCCTCTCGGAGCGCGACCGCGGGCTCCCGGGGCTTTCCTGAGACCGATGCGCATCCTCGTCACCGGAGGCAGCGGATTCCTGGGCTCGGCGTTCACCCGCGCGGCGAGCACCGGAGGCCACGACGTCGCTGTGCTCTCGCGGAGCACCCCCTCCGCGCCGCGACCGGGGATCAAGCCGTTGCTCGGCGACATCGCTTCGCCCCCATGGGACGCGATCAAGCAGTTCCAGCCGGACACATGCGTCCACCTCGCCTGGATCGCGACGCCGGGAGTCTATCTGGAATCGCCGGAGAACCACGCTTGGGTGCGCTGGAGCGCTGGTTTTTTCTCGCGGCTTCCCGCGGTGGGCGTGCGGCAGTCCGTCGCCGTGGGCACCTGCATCGAATACCAGGTCACCGGCCGGCGCTCGCACGAGGACGAGACGCCGATCTCGCCGTCATCGACCTACGCGCGATGCAAGCACGAGCTCCATGGCAGGCTTCGCGAAGCCTCGGCCATGGCCGGGATCCCGCTGGCATGGGCGCGTGTGTTCTATCCGTACGGCGAGGGTGAACACCCGGCGCGGCTGGCCAGCTCCTTGGCGGCGAAATTCCGGGCGGGCGAAGCGGTGACGCTGAAGACCCCCGGCAGCGTGAAGGACTACATCCACGCCGACGACGTCGCTTCCGCGCTCCTGGCCGTGTCGGCCTGCGGATTCGACGGACCAGTGAACATCGGCACCGGCGAAGGCGTGGCCGTGGGTTCTATCGCCCGGCAGGTCGCGGAGCTCGTCGGACGGCCGGACCTGGTCCGGATGCCAGAGGCGCCGGTCACCGACCCGCTGGATTTCGTGGTCGCCGACGCCGGCCGGCTGCGTTCGCTCGGCTGGCGGCCGCAGGTGACGCTTGTGTCCGGCCTGCGCCGACTGGTAGACGCTGCACCCCGATGAGGCCGCGTCACGACTGTCCAGGCTGCGGGAGCGGATCGCTCTCCGCTCCCTTCTGCCTGCCGCGGCAACCGGTGGTGCTCAACTACCGGTTCCGAGACGCGGCGGCGGCAGCCCGCGTGCTGCGACGCGACGTGACCTTGGTCCAGTGCCGGAACTGCGGGCTGGTCTTCAACGCGACGTTCGATCCCGCGGTCGTCCCGTACGACGAGAACTACGAGAACCGGCAATGCTTCTCGCCGGCGTTCACCTCCCATCTCGACCGGTTGGCAAAGGGGCTGATCGAGAAGAACCGGTTGCAGGGCGGACGCATCCTCGAAGTCGGTTGCGGGAAGGGTGATTTCCTGCGGCTCCTGTGCGGGATGGCGGGCGCGCGAGGGGAAGGATACGACACGTCGTTCGAGCCTCGGCCGGGCCCCGAGGCCGACGGCGTGACGTTCCATCGGCACTACGTGGCGGCGGCGGATATCCGCGCGAGTTTCGACGCGGTGATCTGCCGCCATGTCGTGGAGCATGTGCCGGAGATCGGCGCCTTCCTGCGGGATCTCCACGCGATCGCCGTCGCGTGCGGTGACCCGGTCGTGGTCATCGAGACGCCCCGGTTCGAATGGATCGTCCAGCAGCTGAGCCTGTGGGACGTGTTCTACGAGCACTGCAACTACTTCCCGTCGGCCACGCTCGCGCATCTCTGCCGCCTGGCCGGGTTCCGGGTGGTGCGGCATCGCGCGGTCTTCGGCGCCCAATACCAGGTGCTCGAGTTGAAGATCGCGCGGACGAAGCGGAAACCGGTGCCGCCCGGGATCCCTGCGTCGGCCCGTTTGGCCGGGTTCGCCCGGCAGGCACGTCGACACCTTGACGGGCTTGCCGTCCAGATCGAGGCGGCCCGCGCGGGAAAAGGATGGGCTGTGTGGGGCGCGGGAGCCAAAGGCGTCGCGTTGGTCAACCTCCTCCCCGGGAAAGCCCCGGTCTGCGTGGTCGACTCGAACCCGGCCAAACAAGGTGGAGTGCTCCCCGGCTCGAAGGTCCCTATCGTCTCGCCGGATGATCCTCGGCTCGACCGCTTGGGGTTGATCCTGATTGCCAACCCCAACTACGCCGCGGAGATTCGCGCGGTCCTCGGGCAGCGCGGCTTCACGGGCCGCGTGCTCACGCTGTAGTCCATGAAACTGACCATCGATACCGACCAGAAGACCCTCGTCTGCGAGGGCGTCGCCGGGCGCGAAGAGCTGCCGCTCTACTCCGACCGCGCCTTCGACCTCATCGCCGAGCAATGGGTGAAGGTCGGTTGGAACCAGCGCTACTCCTACACCTTCTCTTGGATGGGACGCCCCATCATCCAGCTCCCCGAGGACATGATCCGCACCCAGGAGGTCATCTACCGGGTCCGGCCCGACGTCATCCTCGAGACCGGAGTGGCCCACGGCGGATCGCTGATCTTCTACGCGTCCCTGTGCAAAGCGCTGGGCAAAGGCAGGGTCATCGGCATCGACATCGAGATCCGTCCCCATAACCGGCAAGCCATCGAAGAGCACGACCTGTCGCCGCTCATCACGCTCATCGAAGGCAGCTCGACAGCGCCGGCGACGGTGGCGCAGGCCAAGGCGCTGGTGAAGCCGGGCGAGACCGTGCTGGTGCTGCTCGACTCGGGCCACTCCCGGCAGCATGTGCTGGACGAACTGGAGGCTTATCACGGCTTGGTGACGCCCGGTTCCTACATCGTGGCCACCGACGGGCTGATGAAGGACCTGCACGACGTGCCGCGGGGGCAGGCCGGATGGGTCGATGACCACCCGACCGCGGCTGCGGCGGGGTTCGCGGCGCGGCATCCTGAGTTCGTCGTGGAGCAGCCGGCGTGGCCGTTCAACGAGAGCGGCCTCACCCGGAATCTCACCCACTGGCCCGGCGCTTGGCTGCGCCGGGTGCGCTGATGCCGGGGGCACGATCATGACGGAGCTCACCACCGTCATCCCGGTCTACAACGGCGAACGTTTCCTGCCGGCCACTCTCGCCTGCGTCGCCGCGCAGACGCGTAAACCCGACCGGGTCGTGGTGCTCGACAACGGGTCCACCGACCGCACGCCGGAGCTCGTAGCAAGTTTCCCGGGTCTGCGATGCGAGTTCCACCGGAACGAGACCAACCTCGGCGTCCTCGGGAACCTCAACCGTTGTCTCGGGTTCGCGTCCGATACCAGGCACCTCCACCTCCTGATGGCGGACGACCTGGTCAAGCCGACTTTTTACGCGGACCTCTTGGCAGCGATGGCGGTGATCGATGGCCGAGGTCTCGGCTATTCGTTCAACGAGAACATCTCCCAGACCGGCGAGGTGACCGGACGCCACCAGCAGCGCCCGACCGGTCCGGCGCGGCGCGTCCCGTTGAAGGAATTCCTGGTGCCGCAGGCAGAACTCGCGACGGTGCTGCTGCCCGGCGTGGTGCTGAAGACCGATTTCACCCCGCCTGCCTGCCTGTTCCGTGACCTTCCGCAGGTCGCCGACGGGCTCTTCTTGGCCGAATGGGCGGCGATCACCGGGAACGTCGTCGAGGTGCCCGAGTACCTCTGCCAATACCGGCTGCATCCGTTCAATGCCTCCAGCCGGCACATGTACGACATGCAGTGCTTCGTCCTGGACGAGTGGCGCCTCACCCAGATGGTGACCGGCTGGATCCAGGAACCTTGGGCCGCCCAGGTCGTCCGCCGCGCCAAGATGCGATGCCTCCACGCGGCCCGGATGCAGGTGAAGATCGATATGATGGAGATCCTCCGTCCGCCGTTCGCCGCGGAGATCCGCCGGAAGCGCCGCGAAGTCGTGGGCCGGTTGGCCACGGCGGCGGGCTGGACGGCCGTGCGGGGGCGTGATGCCATCCGCAGCTTGACCGGCCGTCCGACCCGGGCCGCTGAGATCGTCGCCGTAGCCCACCTTTCCGCATGAGAACCGCGCCACCCTCCCTCCGCGACCGCACCGCAGTCTGGCTCGTCCTGGCATTGGTGTTGCCTGTGCTGTGGCTGTTCCGGTCCAGCTTCGTCCCGTCGCAGGTGCTCTTCTCCAACGATGGTCCGCTCGGCGTGCTCGTTTCGCAGGCCGACCAGGTGATCCATACTTTCACCGGATTATGGCGGCCGTTGAACTGGGTGGGGAACCAGGACCCGAGCTCGCAACCGGACGTCACGATGGGGTTGTTCGTCGCCTTGGGCAGCCCGGTGTTGTTCGCGAAATTCTACGCCCCTCTCTCGCTCGTGCTGCTCGGGTTATCCTCGTGGTTCTTCGCGAAGCAGGCCGGGTTCCGTCCCGCGGTCGGCGTGCTCGCGGGCGCTGCGGCCGGGCTCGCGAGCAATCCGCTCTCGTATGCGTGCTGGGGACTGCCCCCAAAAGCGCTTGCTCTCGGGGCGACGTTCGCGGCCCTCGCCCTGCTTGTCGGTTCCCGGGAAGGCGGCGTGCGGGGGTGGCTCCGCGTGCTGCTCGCCGGGCTCTGCGTCGGCCTGAACGTCGTCGAAGGCGCGGACGTCGGCGCGATCCTTAGCTTGTACGTGGCGGCGTTCGCGGTGTGGCAGATGTTCGCTGATCCCGGGATCTCGGCCGGCAAGATGGTCAAGGGCGGCGCCCGGCTCGCCATCGTCGCCGTGTGCGCGGCGTGGATCGCCGCGCATTCGCTGTCGTCGCTCGTCGGCACGCAGATCAAGGGCGTCGCCGGCATGCAGCAGGACGACGCGTCGCGCGAGAAGCGCTGGGAGTTCTCCACGTTCGGCAGCTTCCCGCTCGTCGAAACGCCGCGGCTGGCCGTGCCGGGGCTCTTCGGCTACCGCATGGATTCTCCCGGCGGCGCGGCCTACTGGGGCAGCGTCGGCTCGGGCGACGGCACGCCGCAAAACCGGTTCAGCGGTTCCGGAGAATATGTGGGCGTGCTGGTGCTGCTGGTCGGCGCGTTCGCCTTCGTGACCTCGCTGCGCAAGGAGCGCTCGCCGTTCACCGTCGCCGAGCGGCGGTTCGTCTGGTTCTGGGCGGCGGTCGCTTTCGTGTCGCTGTTGATGGCCTACGGCAAGTTCGCGCCGTTCTACCAGTTCTTCTTCGCGCTTCCGTACGCGTCGACGATCCGGTTCCCGATGAAGTTCCTCCACGGGATGTGCCTCGCGCTCTGGGTGCTCTTCGCTTACGGACTGGAGGCGTTGGCCCGGACGTCGTTCGCCGCGGACCGCACCCGCCGCGGAGGCTTGGGCGACCAGATCAAGGCTTGGCGCTCAGCGGCCCCGTCCGGCGAGAAGGCCTGGATCGCGGTCTCGGGCGCCTTGCTCATGATCGCGGTCGTCGCGGCCGGGATCTACTCCAGCCGCGCGCCGCAGCTCGCGCGGTATCTGGCGACCATCCCGTTCGGACAGGGCGAACCGGCCACCGCCGCTTTCAGCATCGGCGAGGTCTGGATCGCGGTCGCTTTCCTCGCGGCATCGGCCGGCGTGGTCGCGCTGGCGGTCGTCGGTTGGTTCGGCGGGACACGCGCGAAGGCCGGATGGATCCTGCTCGGCGCGATCCTGGTCATCGACCTTCTCCGGGCGAACGCGCCTTGGGTGAAGCACTACGACTACCAGGTCCGCTACCAGAGCAACCCGGTGGTCGACCTGCTCAAGGAACGGCCGTGGGAACATCGTGTGACGGCGTTCGTGCATCCGCGGCTCGGCGGCGGACAACTGGTCTACTCGCCTCAGGAGTTCCCGTACTTCCCGTACCTCCACAAAGAATGGCTGGAGCACCATTTCCAGTACTACAACATCCAGTCGCTCGACATCGACCAGATGCCGCGCACGCCGGAGATGGAGGCGGCCTATCTCGCCGCGTTCACCCCGCCGAACTTCGGCCTGGCCTCGCAGCTCGCGGCCATCGGGCCGCAGATGGAGCGCTTGGCACCCGACCAAGCCGCCCAGGTCCGGGCCATGATGCCTGCCGCGCGGACGAACCTCTTCGTGGTCACCCGTCTCTGGGAGCTGACCAACACACGTTATCAGCTCGGCATCAGCGGCGGCATCGATGTCTTCAACGACCTGTTCGATCCCGTGCAGAAGCGCTTCCGCGTGAAGCTGCCCTACACGCTCGGGCTCAAGCCGGGGCAACCCCAACCGTCGCCTTCGCTGCCGGTCGCGGATGCCGTCCAGCTCATCACGGCGACGCAGACTGATCGCGGTCCGCTGGCGGTGCTCGAGTTCACCGGCTCCTTGCCTCGGGCCAAGCTCTACACGCGCTGGAAAACCGTCACCAACGACACCGCGATGCTGGACCGGCTACGTTCGCCGGAGTTCGATCCGGCCCGGAGCGTCGTGCTCGCGGCGGATCCGTCCGGAGTCGGCGCGGCGTCAGATGCGGCGCCAGGCGAGGTCGGCTTCACCAGCTATGCGCCGAAGCGCGTCGTGCTGAAGACGAAGTCCGCGGCTCCGGGCGTGCTGCTGCTGAACGACCGGTGGCATCCCGATTGGCACGTGACCATCGACGGGGCGCCGGCCGAACTGCTGCGCGCGAACTTCTTGATGCGCGGCGTGGCGGTACCGGCGGGAGAGCACACGGTCGAGTTCCGGTTCGCGCCGCCGAGCGGGACATTGTGGGTGAGCCTGTCGGCGATCATCGCGGGGCTCGGCTGCGCGGGCTTCCTCGTCGTGTCGCGGCCCAAGGAGCGCTGACATGTCCGGACAGACCAGCCATCTCGACCGCGTGCGCGACGACACGGCCTACGCCGAGATCCTCGCGAACTGGGACGCCGCGTTCTACGCCAAGTTCACCGCCGCGCTCCGGCCCGAGGTCGCGTGCGGCCGCGTGCTGGATGTCGGCTGCGGCGTCGGCCAGGTCGTCGCCAAACTCGCGGCCGACGGCTGCGACGCGTGGGGCGTCGACGTCGCCGAGGCGAACATCGCCAAGGCGCGCGGCCACACCGACCGGTGCCTCTGGTACGACGGCAAACGGCTGCCGTTCCCGGACGGACATTTCGTCGGCGTCGGCGCGCTGAACGTGGTCGAGCACGTGGAGGCGCCGGAGGATTTCATCGCCGACGTCGTGCGGGTGACCGCACCGGGCGGCAAGATCGTGCTCAGCTCGCCCAACTTCCTCCGGGCGATCGGATGGCGCGATTACCATCCGCGCATGCGCGGGCTCGGCAACAAATGGCTGAACTTCCGCGCGCTCGCCGACCGGCGCCGGAGGATGCGCGAAGATCCGGAGGCGGTCCGCTTCGAGCACATGACGCCCATCATCAAGACGCCGTTCACTCCGGACGACGACGCGATCGTCTGCACCAACGGGCTCGACATGGCGTTCTTCCTCCAACGGAACGGTTGCGTCGTGGAGACGGTGTCCTGCACCGACCGCGTCGTGAACCCGGTGGTCGAGGCGGTGCTCAACGCCACGCCGTTGCGCTACGCGATGTTCAACGCGTTCGTCGTCGCGCGGAAGAGGTGACCGGCCCGGCATGGCAGAGCCGGCCTCGGTCCGTCGGGATCAACCGCCGCGGAGGTGCTTGAGCACCTTGGCCGGGAAATGCGGCAGCGCCTTGGCGACCTCCTTCAACATGCGCGGCGACATCTCGCTCGGCACGGTGGCGCGCACGTAGGCGCGCGGATGCACGAGATCGGTCGGCCATGGACGGTCCTCGGCGACGGCTCCGGGAAAATCCGCGAGGCGCGATCCCTTCACGAAGGCGAAAGCGTTCTGCACGTACCACCACGCGACCTTGTCGTTCCCCCAGAGCCGGTGCCGCAGGCAATCGAGCGGCACGAAGCCCTGGTCGCGGAAGAACGCGATCCAATAGCTCGGCCACTGCTCGTTGATGTGGTGGGTGCCGCCTTGGCCGGGCACGGCCGCGGAGAAGAACACGACATCGCCGAGGCGGCACAAGTCGGCGACGAAGCTCTCGCCGCGCGAGGGCGCCAGGTGCTCGGCGACTTCCAGGCAGTTCACGAGATCGAACCGGCGGTCGAGCCGCAACGGCGCGGCGAGGTCCGCGCGGCGGAACTTGTCGGCCGGGAAGAGCAGCTGCTCCGTGCGCACGATGTCGCCGTCGATGCCCAGCACGTCGCAGCCAGCGTCGGCGTAGGCTTTGGTCCAGGTGCCGGAACCGCAACCGACATCGACGACCGTCCGGCTCGGGAACAAGCGCAGGACGAGCGGAACCGTCTCGCGGGCCGAGGCGGCGGAATCCTCCTTCAGGCCTTCGTAGTACCGGGACGAATAGGGCGACGACATGCGTCGAGGATGGCGTCCGGCGACAGGCGGAACAACGCGGAAGTCGGCGCTGTCGGCTCGGAGGGCGCTTTCCGGGGCGGCGACAAGTTGCTGCCGCCAACGGGCCGGCGGCCCGTTCCACCCGGCAACGGAAGGGACGACTCGGGGGAGATCGACATCGTGGACCTTTGGCGCGCATCCGATCCGTGAGGACGCGACGGTGGAACCGACGGCCGCGACTCTTGCCGGAGCGGGGATGAGGTCCGGGTGGAACGGCCGACCCGGCCGTTCTCGGCATCGCGCGCTTCCGGATGTCATCGAGCGACCCCGGCGCACCGAGGATCGTCGGGGGGGAGATTTTTCGGATGCCGGCGATCCGGGCGGGCACATGTCGCGGGGGCGGCGGCAAGTTGCCGCCGCCAACGGGCCGGTGGCCCGTTCCACCCTGCAGCGGAAGGGGTGGTCCGGGGGGAGGGAACGCGGACCTTCGGACGCTGCTGTACGGCGCGGGTGCGATTAGAAGTGGCGGTCAGAAGAGGAAGGTGGATGGGTGAGATAGAGGTGGATCCGGGTAGAGGGATGTGGTAGTGGAAG
>JBBRQL010000108.1:0-13145 GCA_038226425.1 Verrucomicrobiota bacterium | reverse complement strand
TCATCCAGCAGTCGCTCAAGCTTGGCGCGCGTCCGGTGGCCACGAACGGCTTGCCGTCGATCCAAGGAGAGTGGCGTTGCTTCGAAGACCAGCATGGCGTGGTTTTGCAGTTGCCTCGGGAGCGGTTCCCGGAGGTCCAGGCATTTTTGAGGCAGGCTTTCGGCCCGCCTGCACACGAGCCGAGTGAGACGACGGACGGAGGCAAGTTGGGTTGGTATGCAGCCAAGACGATCGGCGTGGGTCTGCAGTTCGGTCACCATCGA
This sequence comes from Verrucomicrobiota bacterium, assembly GCA_038226425.1. Lineage (GTDB taxonomy): Bacteria > Verrucomicrobiota > Verrucomicrobiia > Limisphaerales > UBA9464 > CAIVQB01. The sequence goes on along the minus strand of JBBRQL010000108.1, from coordinate 12,882 downwards.
GCCCGCACGCAGGTCATCGTCATCCGTCCGCAGCCTCTGGGTGAGATCCTCAAGCGTTTCCCAGAAGCATCGGAGAGGAGCAGACAGTAGCATGACGAGGCCTCACCACCCTTTGATGAACTTCACCCGCTGTTCCCCATCCGCGTCCTCTCGCATGATCCGCGGATACCATCCTTGCCCATGACCGACGCCCTCGCATTTCTCCCGCACGGACCGGAGTTCCGGTTCCTGGACCGCTTGCTCGCGCTCGAGCCCGGCGCGAGCGGCGCGGCCGAGTTCACCCTGCGCGGTGACGAGCCGTTCTTGCGCGGGCATTTCCCGGGCGAGCCGCTGATGCCGGGCGTCCTGCTGGTCGAGGCCGTCGCCCAGCTCGCCGGCGTGGTCGCGCAGAGCGATCCGGCCATCGCGGCGCTCGCCGGGCTCAAGCTCACCGCCATCCGCGCGGCGAAGATCCTCGGCACCGCCAAGCCGGGCGAGACGGTCACGCTCCACGTCCGCGTCACCGGGCGGATGGGGCATCTCGTCCAAGCGCAAGGGACGGCCACGGTCCGCGGCACGCTGGTGCTCCAGTGCGACGTCACCCTGGCGGGCACGGCCTGAGCGCAGGGCCGGAAGCGGCGGACACGGGGCCTCCGCCGTTCACCAGGGCGTGGCGCGCAGCGGGATTTTCTGCTTCACGGTCTTCTTCGGTTTCTTCTGCTCCGGTTCGAGCTCGGAATCGATGATCGCGAGCAGCTCGGCCCGGCCTTCGCGCGCGACCGCGGAGCAGGTGAGGATCTCCGGCGGGCGGTCCGACCATTCGGCCAGCTTGGCGGTGAAGGCCGCGATGGTCTCCTGGAGCTTCACCGGGCCGACCTTGTCGGTCTTGGAGAACACGAGCACGAACGGCACCTCGTTGTCGGCCATCCATTCCACGAACTCCAGGTCGTAGTCCTGCGGCGGGAGCGAGCCGTCCACCAGGGCGAACACGCAGCGGAGGTTCGGCCGGTCGGCGAGGTACTCCGCCACCGAGCGGCTGAAGCGTCCGCGCTCCTTGCGCTCGACCTTGGCGTAGCCGTAGCCGGGGAGGTCCACGAGACGCCAGGTGCCGTTGACGGTGAAGAAATTGAGGTGCTTCGTGTGGCCCGGCGTGGCCGAGACGCGCGCGAGGTCGCGCTTGCCGACGAGCAGGTTGAGCAACGACGACTTGCCCACGTTGGAGCGCCCGGCGAAGGCGAACTCCGGCATGGATTCGTCCGGGCACGCTGCGAGGTCCGGCGCGCTGCGGTAGAAGATGGCGGTCGATGTGTTCACGTTGGATGACGTCCGACGCGAGCTAGTGACAGGTTTCCGCCCGGACGGCACGGCAAACCTTCTGCGGACTCCACAGGCCGGGCCGCTCCGAGGCCCCCTCTGGCGACGCAAAGCTTCCGGTCCATCGTGTCCTCGGCGCTTGCGGTTCCGGAAGCGCCGGCCGCCGCGCGCCGCCCGTGCCGACTCGTGGTTGACTCAATCCCCATGCGCCGGCCTCAAACTCAGGTCGTCGAGGTCCAACCGGTACAAGATCTGGTTGTAATCATACCGCGGCGTGGGTGTCGGCCGGTCGGCGAACTGCATCGTGTAGGTGCCCTCGAAGTAGAGGTGGGGCGAGGCGTCCGGCGTCCACTCGATGTGGAGGCGCGGGTTGTAGAAGGTGTAGTTGTCGTGGCTCAGCACCTTCACGGCCGTCCCCCACGGGCCCGTCGGCGCACGGGCTTCCGCGTACCAGAGCTCGCCGAACGCCGAGGGCTTGCCCGCCGCCTGCATGAAGACCGCCACCCAGCGATTGCGCCACGGGTGCCACGCGATCGAGCCGCTGTGGGGCTTCACGGTCCGGCCGTCCGCGGCCTTCAGCTCCGCCTGCGCCGCGAGCGGTTCCCACGTCGCGGGATCCTGCCACGCCTCGAAGGTCGCCGGACACCGCAGCGTCGGGAAGGGGTTGCCGAAGAGCAGCCACTCCTTGCCCGCCGGATCCGTCCAGCGCACCGGATGGCCCTCGGGCACGAGCAGAGGTTTCTGCGAAGCGTCCGACGGGGTCCAGACGGTCTTCAGCTTGTCGAAGACCTCCTTCGATTCGTCCCAGACGGCGAGGCCGCGCTCATACGTCTCGAGCGGCGGACGGATCTTCATGTAGGCGCACACGAGCCGCTGCGAGCCGGTCCGGTCCGGCAGGCTCGCCACGCCGGTCACCCAGGTCGGTCCGCTGCCCGGCATCGGCGCGATGGGGCGAGGGGCGCCGGCCGCGTCGGCGAAATAGCCGAGCGGCAACCTCAACGGCGGCACGAGCGGAATGCCGGGAAGGACCGGTGTCGTCGCGCCGGTCCCGTCGAAGAGGCCGAGCGGATAGCGCGCGAGCGAGGTGTCGCCCCAGAACCAGTAGAGCCGCCCGCGATGCAACGCGTTCTGCACGGTGTCCTGCCCGACGATGCTGGATTCGCGCCAACCGCTTTCGAGCCCCAGCTTCTGGCTCTCCGCGAAGATCCCGGCGCCGGTGAGACGACCGATGCGGCGCGCGAGGACGGTGCGACGGACCTCGACCCGGAGCGTCTTGCCCGGCACCGGCACCAGACGCACGCCGCGGTTGCCGAAGCCGTCGGCCTTCACCTCGTAGCCGTGTCCGCGGACCTCGAACCACGTCTCGCGTCCCATGAGTTCCGGCGCGTCGAAGGCGATATTGCCGGCGTTGTCGGTGACGAACCGTTCTTGGTGGGTGGTGCGCAGCTCGACGAGCGGCACGGGCCATCCGGTCCCCAGCTCCACGACCTCGATGCGGCACGGTTCCGCCGCCCGGACGCCGAGCGACGCGACCACCGCCATCCACGCCATAGGCAGCTTCATGCCCGCGACGTTGGTGCAAAAGAGGACGCCGCACCAGCAAGCCGGTGCGGCGTCGTGACTGGATGCCGTCAGTCCTCGGCCTTTTCCCCCTCGGCGCCATCTTGAGCCATATCCAGGCGTCTCAACGGAGCCGGGATGTGCTCAAAGCCGGGAATGGGTGCAGGAAAGGGCCGACGTTGCTCGGTGCCCTTCGTCGGCTTCCGGGTGGCGTCCTTCCGGCACCACCGACAGTTACCTGGCACCAAAAAAGCCTTTTGGACACGCCGAGTCAGCGGCTCAGGCGTTCCACCGGACCAAGGAACGGCGGATGGTCTCGTCCAGCTCGGCCTTGCTATCGCTCTCGCCGCCGAAGGTGAAGGTGCCGGTGAGGCGCTGCCAGTCTCGCCACGAAGCATCGTCAAGCGTTTGCAAAATTGACCGGCTGACGAGCCGCTCACAAAACTAGCCCATGAAACAGATCACCCGATTTGCCTCCGTCGTCTTTCTGCAAGGCGAGGCCGCGCAAACTGCTCTCCAGCTTTTGGAACGGCAGCGCATTGCCACAGCACTTGATTACCTCAGGGAACATGAAGACGGGGACGAATTGCCCTCCGCCGATGAGCTGGAAGCGACTCAGCCTTGGGGCACCGGCGACATGCTTTTTCGGCGCGCTGACTATGTGATCGCGGCGAATCAAAGGCTTCAATACGTGTCGTTGTCACGACGATGCCCACTAACGACCTGAGCGCCGAAGCCGCAGCGCATAGCTAGGTGATGCAACCTTAAGTCGGGCGCGCCTTGGCGCGCTTGAGCGCTGGCTCGGTGTGGCCGTTTTGAGAACTCCAACACAAACTGAAGAGGGGCAGTAAGCTTCATGCTTAGGTTCGCGAAGAACTCGTCCGTCGTCCCGGTGAGCAGATAGGCGATTTGTGCTCCTTCGCCCACCAGAGGCGCGGCGATGCCGTTCTCGAACTTGGCAGTGTCGGCGAGGTAGTCGGCAAGTGTGGCGGGGTTTTTTAGCACCTTGGCTTCGATGGGCCAGGAGACACGCTGGTTCTCATACCAGACAAAACTGATGTCCGATGCGGGCGGTCTCCCGCTTCCTCCAGGAGCCGACTCGTTCTCGGGAAATTCATGATGCGGGATGACGGAGGAAAGACCTTCGGTTTCAGCGGCGAACAGCCGGTTGATTTCGATGAAATGCTTCGAGGTCAGGTCGCGCTCGATCTGGTCGAGCGGTTGAGTCGTGTCCACGCGGGAGAGGAGATTTGCGTGCAGGGCATCAAAGCCGCGCCACGTCCAATCAAGCGCCCGGTCGGTGAAACCTCTCGCCCAGTTTTCAGCCTGTTGGCGGGCCTCCTCATCCATCGGCCATCGAAGTTTGCTGGCTGTCGGTCGGCTCATGCCTTCGCGCTTTTGGCTGAACATGCGGCTCGCATGATGGACGCAGCGAGCTGGTCGGCGTCGCGCATGGCCATCGAACGGGTCCAGTAGCGGCACTCGTCGGGCTTCATTATGGTGAGGTTCATCACCTGCTTTCCACCTTCGCGTCTGGGATGGAAAAAATAGGCGACGCGCTGGAAACCAAGGCCGTCGCCGGTGGCGTCGCGGCGCTTTTGCTTGAGCTGGTCGGCGTGAAATTCGGCGAGTTTGTCGAGCAGGCCGTCGGCGTTCATCTCCGCAACTTCAACACCGTCGCGGCTTGGCGTGTCGAGGTGGATGGTGAGCATCCGCACCGGCAGCTTGCGGGCATCCGGCTCCGTGAAAACTGTGGCCGCCACAGCCTTGTCCTTGCCGAAGGTGCCTTTGACGACGCGGGCGAAGGTCTTGGCGTAGGCATTCAGCTCCGGCTCTTTGGTGCCATCCGTGTCCTTGCGCTGCGTCGGGAAACGCGCCGGGCCCTGCGTTGTCCGCAGGACATCGGGCAGAGTGTATTTGAGGAAGTCTTCGATGAGCGTCCAGTCGGCGGTAGTGAGGCCGAACATCTTCCGGGTGGCTTCATCTATCGCCTCGAAGGAATCGAGCGCTGCGATGTCTGGGGCTTCGGATGGCAAAGGAAGCTGGAGAAGCTCTCCAACAGCCATCTTGCTGATGTAATAAGGGAAGCTGCCACTCGTAAGCGCAAAGAAGCATATGGCTAATGCGCTGTTGTAAACCATGCATGCGGCGCGAATGTTGGCTCCCGATGCTTCCAAATCATGAACCGAAACGTAAGTTTCTTTGCAGACCAATCCCCATTCGGAATTGTCTGATGTTACTAGAACGGCACGGAAACGGTCAGTCTCGGTTGCGAAACTCTGCTTTAGAAGGAGCTGCGGATTTTTGAATGCACCCAGATTTTTTATGCCGTGCCCTGTATCAACACGAATTTGTGCAACAGAAGGAGCAAGCTTGGCGTCCATCTGGACAAACACCCCCGGTGGAAATTGTTCGGCAGAGAAATATCGCCGTTGGCGAAGCTCCCGAACCTCCTTCATTCCATCCCCAACGATAATTCCTTTCCTCGTTTCGACCTTCCCCGCTTTTCCCAGTTTTTCGAGCGTTGGAAAAGCTGACAGTCGCTGAACCAAATTGAAGTGGCGATTTCCACCCACGGCCAGTGCTGACCATGCCCATGCTACTTCAGCCGCCTGTGCGTGGGAAACCGCTGAAACATCACTCGGCTCAATGCTGAAGCCGTGTGCCACTGGTTTTTTGCCGCGTTGCGGCTGCACCGAGCGAGCGGGTTTCGGTGTGTAATAGTGTAGCCGTTTCTGCTCATCAGGCTTTGCAGTTCGAAAGACGACGACACACGCCGGGCCGATGGCTTGCGGGAACAGCACCCGCCGGATTGCCGAGAGATTGGTAACCTCATCAAAGGTGAAGGTCGTGAAGAGTTTCTTCCGAAGTTCCACTGCCTGACCGTCACGCCAGTAGAGCAATGAAGCGGTGTTCACCATCGCGACGAACCCAGAGGGTTTCACCAGCGCGGCGGCTTTAGCGAGGAAGAGTGGGCCGATATCCTTGTTGGCGACAGGCCAGCCATTGGCCTTCGCCCAATTCTGGCCGAGCGTGGGCGGCAAGGTTTTGATGCGCGTGCGGTAGTCCGCGTCCTTCTCGTCCCGAAGACGGTCGGGAAGGATAGAACTGTCGCCCCAAGGAGCATTTCCCAGCACGAGGTCGAAGTTCTCCCTGTCCGCCACGGTGCGGATTTCTTTCGTTTCCTCGTCGAAGAAATCCCGGTGAATCAGCCGCGTGCCACGCAGGCGGGGGAAGACCTTCACTTTGTCGCGCGTGACGTAGTGCTTCGGCTCGATGGCGTCGGCCATGGCGAGGTAGAGGCTGAAGCAGGCAACGCGGACGGCTTCGGGGTTCTTGTCCACGCCGACAAGGTTGTCTTCGAGAATGGGGCGGAGGTCGGTGACGAGCGGGTCGCGCTTGTGCTTCAGCCGCCAGCGGTAAATCAGGCGCTGGAAAGCCTTCACCAAGAAAATCGCTGAGCCGCAACAAGGGTCGAGGATGCGGACGTTCCAATCCTCGTTGTTCCACGGGAGAACGGCGTCCAGCACGTAATCCACGAGATGCGAGGGCGTGTAGTAGGCCTTGTCCTTTCCACGCTCCTCGGCGGTGAGGAATTCCTCATAGACGCTGCTGATGAACTCCAGCGGGATAGTGTCGAAGGAGTAGTGCTGCCAAAGCAGGGGCTGCTTGTCGGCAGCGACAAGATCGCCTCGAATCAAGTCTGCGAGCAGTTTGAGGTGCTCCTTGGAAACCGCGTCCCGTTCAGCCTTCCAAGCCGCCTCGCGCTCCTGATCGTTGTCGCTTTCCTTGCCGGGGAAGAGGTCGCCGTTAAAACGGTCGTCCATCCAGCGAAAGAGCGCGTAGGTGTCGCCCTTGTCGGAGAGCACCGAGGCAAAGTTCCCGTGGGCTTTGGATAGCACCCCGTCATCGCGGAGGCGGTGCATCTTCGACTCGCTGAAGAAGGCGTGTCCTCCACTGTCCTTCCGATGAAAAAGGAACTGCGTGAAGATGACGCGGGCGAGCAGGTCGTGGCAGTGGTCCTGAGCGAGTTTCATTTTCAGCAACTCGCCTCGGATGTAGCGGAGGTTCTTCAGCAGGAGCGCATCAGCCCGGCCGTCGGAGGGGAATTGTTTAGGGCGCTCCTGCTGTGCCCGATGGGTGATGAGGTTCACCCAATGCAATAGGTCGCGTACTTCCCGCTGTTGCTGTGTGCCGGCGGTGGCTTTGAACCCGGCCGGCGTCGGCAGTTCGCAAACGCGGCGGCTGTCGCCCCGGGTTGGGTCTTGGTGGCAGCTCCAGGCGATGAGGCGGTGCGGTTCCAGCGTGATGAGCAAGGCCGTGCGCGAAAGGTTCCATGCCAGCCGGTGTACCAAATCGAGGACGTCATCGCTCGCGGCTCGGGGGAATTCACAAACGAGAGCCAACGGAGCCTCCGAGCTGTCGGAGTTCGGATCTGCCGCGAGGACGCCAACCCTCACATCCACGCCTCGGTGCGCGACTTCCATCGCCGACCGGATCTTCTTCTGGGCAAACTCGGCATAGACCTTCGCTCCCGCCCCCGGAGGCGTGAAGGCCTGCTCCGAGGCTGGCCATCCCAACCAACTGTGTATGTCGTCGTAGAGCATTCCGGGACACGATGCGATGACGCCAAAACCTATCCTCCGGCAGGATGGACAAGCAAGAGAACCACCGCTGTTTCAGACAGATTTGGCCACCTCGTCACCTCGGCGGCTACGGCGCTTCAGCCCTTCAGGTTCTTCGCCCCGTTCACGGTCGAGTTCACGCGCAGGCGCAGGCTGTTCAGGCGGATGAAGCCGGTGGCGTCGTCCTGGTTGTAGGCCTTGGTCGGGTCGGCCTCCATCGTCGCGATGTGCGGGTTGTACATGGAGAACTTCGACTTGCGGCCGGTCACGTAGAGCCCGCCCTTGTACAGCTTCACGCGCACGGTGCCGCTGACGTTCTTCTGGCTCTCCTCGACGTAGGCCTGGAGCGCGAGGCGCTCGGGGGCGTACCAGAAGCCGTTGTACACCAGCTCGGCGTACTTCGGGATGAAGCCGTCGCGCAGGTGCATGACCTCGCGGTCCATCGTCAGGCTCTCCATCTGCCGGTGCGCGTAGTGCAGGATGCTGCCGCCCGGGGTCTCGTACACGCCGCGGCTCTTCATGCCCACGAAGCGGTTCTCGACCATGTCCACGCGGCCGACGCCGTGCTTGCCGCCGATCTTGTTCAACGTCTGCATGACCTTGAGCGGGGTCAGCTGCTTGCCGTTCACCGCCACGCAATCGCCCTTCACGAACTCGAGCTCGACGTGTTCGGGCTTGTCCGGGGCGTCCTCGGGCAGGACGGAGAGCGTGGTGAAGTAGTCGCGGTTCTTGAGGTCGAAGGAATCGTACCAAGGATCCTCGAGGATGCCGGCCTCGTACGAGATGTGCAGGAGGTTCCGGTCCATCGAGTAGGGCTTCTTGGCGGAAGCTTGGACGGGGATGCCCTTGGCGGCGCAGTAATCGATCATCTCCTGGCGGCCGGGGAAATCCTTGCGGAACCGCTCGTCGCGCCACGGGGCGATGATCTGGAGCTCGGGCGCGAGGGCGGCGGCGGTCAGCTCGAAGCGGACCTGGTCGTTGCCTTTGCCGGTGGCGCCGTGGGCGATGGCGTCGGCCTTCTCGGCCTTGGCGATCTCGACCATGCGCTTGGCGATGAGCGGACGGGCGATGCTGGTGCCGAGGAAGTACTGGCCCTCGTAGATCGCGCCGGCGCGGAGCATCGGGTAGATGAAGTCGCTGGCGAACTCCTCCTGGAGGTCGTCGATGTAGATCTTGGAGGCGCCGGTCTTCTTGGCCTTCTTCTCGAGGCCCTTGAGCTCGTCTTCTTGGCCGATGTTGGCGCAGAAGCAGACCATCTCGGCGTTGCCGTAGGTTTCCTTGATCCAGGAGAGCAGCACCGAGGTGTCGAGGCCGCCGGAGTAAGCGAGGACGATTTTCATTTTGGCGACCGGATGATGCGAACGGCGGCGGCGCGTGGAAGGGCAAACTTGCGGTGGAGCACGATCGGACCGCCCCATTTTTCAGACAAGCTCTGTGCGGGGACCAAGCCGGGACGATGCAGATGGAACAAAAGCCAACGAAGGGGACAGAGAGCGGCGAGGCGGGAAAATGAACTGCGGGTCAAAAGTGAAAGGACCCACAAAGGCTGGCGGCTGTGCGCGTGCGCAAAGGCCTGGGTCGCCCCTGCTGGTCCCTTCGTTCCCTTCGTTCCCTTCTGTCCAAAAGAATGGTCCCGGCTGAGAGCCTGTTTGAAAAAAGCCCGGCCGCTGGACAAGCCGATGCTGATCCGGGTCCCTGGAAGGAGGAGTTGCGAGCGGTGCGGGTCCCGACATCTCAACCCGGAGAGTTGACAGCCATTAGCCGGGGGTGGACGCAGCGACACCCCCGGAAACGCGCCTCCCCGAGATCCGCCATGTCGCACGCCCCCTCACCGCCCACCAGCTCCGTGCACACCGCCACCCACAAGATCTCCCCCAGGTCGTGCAGCCGCCCTCGCTCCATCCGCGGGTCCGGCACACCCTTCGAACGGCTCCACAAGACTCTTCACCGGCCTCTTCGTCCCAGTCATTGGCATCGGCTCACGACGGCTTGGCTCTTGACGAGCCGCGGTGCAGCATCGAAGGCGTGCCTTCCGAGGGAACCCGTTCACCGGTCTTCGCCACGACGCGCTGGAGCATGGTGCTCGCGGCGGGCGACGACGTGTCGCCGCAGGGACGGGAGGCATTGGAACAGCTCTGCCGGGCCTACTGGTTCCCGATCTACGCCCATGTCCGCCGCCGGGGCAACGAGGCCCATGCCGCGCAGGACCTGACCCAAGGCTTTTTCGCGAGGCTTCTGGAACGGAACGACCTGAGCGGGCTGACGCGGGAAGGAGGAAAGTTCCGCTCGTTCCTGCTCACAGCGCTGAACCATTTCCTCGCCAACGAGCACGAACGCGCCCAGGCCCTGAAACGTGGAGGAGGCCGGACTGTCTTCTCTCTGGACGACGACACCTCGGAGGGCCGCTACCTCCGGGAGCCGGCGCACTCGGAATCTCCCGACCGCATCTTCGAACGTCGGTGGGCGTTGGCGCTGATGGAGGACGCCATGCGCCGGCTCGCCGATGAACACGCGGCGACCGGCCGGACCGTCGTCTTCACCGCGTTGGGCCCGTTCCTCAGCCGCGAACCCGGCCCGGGCGAATACGCCGCCATCGCAGCCCGGCTGGGCCTCGCGCCGGGCACGCTCGCGGTCCAGGTCCACCGCTTGCGCGAGCGCTACCGCCAGATCGTGCGGATCGCCGTCGCCGACACCGTGGACAGCCCTCTCGAAGTGGATGCCGAGATGCGGCACCTGCTCGCAGCCCTCGGGACAGGATGATGACGAACTTTCCTTCGCGCAGCGGAGTTCTAGACGTCCGTCCGGGTCGCGCCATCGTGGCGAGCTCGGGACCACGAAGATTCTGGTAATCGTCGCTCCCTTTTCCGGCGACATCCCCTGACACATGACCGAGTCATCTTGCACCCGTTGCAGTTCGCCCCTCGCCATCGGCGGGTTGGTCGGGCAGTGCCCGGTTTGCCTTGGCGCGCTGGCGTTCGGGGCCGGCACCGGCGCGCCGGCGATGCAGACCGTCCCGCTCCGGGCCGGTGACTACGAGTTGGTCCGGGAGCTGGGCAGAGGAGGCATGGGCGTGGTGTACGAAGCACGGCAACGGAGCCTCGACCGCCGCGTCGCCGTGAAGATGCTGCTCGCCGGCGCGTGGGCGCGACCGGGGTCCAGACCGCGCTTCCTCGCCGAGGCCGGTGCCGTCGCGCGCCTCCGGCATCCGGGCATCGTCACGATCCATGAGGTCGGCGAACTCGACGGGCAGCCGTTCTTCGCGATGGAACTGGTCGTCGGCCCGTCGCTTTCGGACCTCGTGCGCCACCAACCTCTCGCACCCGCCCGCGCGGCCCGCTACGCCCGGCTCGTGGCCGAAGCGATCGCGCACGCCCATGCGGCCGGTGTGCTGCACCGCGACATCAAGCCCTCCAATGTGCTCCTCGACGGGGACGATCGGCCGCGGGTCACGGACTTCGGGCTCGCCAAGCAGATGGATTCCGATGCGGAGCTGACCCGCCCCGGCGAGATGGTGGGTTCGCCCAGCTACCTTCCCCCCGAACAGATCTCCGAAGGGAGGGCGGCCGTCACAGGCGACGTCTATTCGCTCGGTGCTCTCCTCTACCAGCTCTTGACCGCCCGCCCGCCGTTCGTCGCGGACACGGTCGCCGCGACGCTGCAACAGGTCCTGCAGAACGAGCCGGTCCCGCCGAGGCTGTTGAACCCTGCGGTGCCGCGCGACCTCGAGACGATCTGCCTGAAGTGCCTGCGCAAAGAGCCGGGACAACGTTATCCAAGCGCGGCGGAACTGGCCGCCGACCTCGCGCGCTTCGAGGCGGGCGAACCGGTCCGGGCGCGTCCGGTGTCACGGGCGGAACGAGCGGTCCTGTGGTGCCGGCGCAGACCCGCGCTGGCTTCCGTCTCCGCAGCGCTCTTGGTCGCGATTGCCGTGGGATTGGCCGGCGTGGTCGTGCAATGGCGGCGCGCGGAGGCCAACCGCTCGGAGATGGCCCGCAACCTCTATGCGGCGGATGTGGCGGCGGCTTCTGCGGCCCTGCGGGAAGGCAACCTCGGCCGGGCCCGCGAGCTGCTCCTGCGCCACGCGCCGGACAACGGAGGCCGAGCCGGTCGCGCGCGCCACGCCGGCTCCCCGGAATCTTCGACACCGGGCGAGTTCACGTGGCGTCTGCTCTGGGCGCGTTGCCAGAGCGCTGAACTGGTGACACTGGGCACGCATCCTTGGATCGTGACCTGCGTCGCGGTGTCCCCGGACGGGCGATGGGCCGCTTCGGGCAGCCAGGACCAACCGGACGACACCACGAACACGCTGAAACTCTGGAGGCTGGCGGACGGGAACGCCGGCTTTCCCGACGGGGCGGCCCTCCCGGTCCGCACGCTCGCCGCGTCCAACACGGTCTGGTCCGTCGCGTTCACCAGCGACGGCCGGACGTTGGTGTCCGCGGGTGTGGACGGGGTGCGTTTCTGGGACGTGGAGACCGCCGCGGCCCGCACCGATCTGCCCGAGATGCCGGGCCAGGAACTCGCGCTGGCGGGCAAGGTCATCGTCACCTCGCCCAATCATCCGTTCTTCGATCCGGGCGCTCCGGCCGCGATGTGGCGCCTCGATCTCGCAACCGGTGAACGTCGGCAACTGGGCCTCCGCGGCCGGCATCCGGCGCTCTCGCCGGACGGCAAACGCCTCGCGTTCCTGGACGCCGAACAGAACATCCAGCTCCACGACCTCGCGACGGAGCGCCGGCTCTTCACCGTCGCCACCAACCGCCTGCTCTTCCGGCTGCGGTTCTCCCCGGACGGACATCGTCTGGCCGGTGCCGGCCAGATGACGTCGGCGCGCATCTGGGACCTCGACGCGCCGGGCTCGGCCCCCCTCGCTTTCAAGAGCACTCACAACGTGTGGGATGCCGCTTTCTCGCCGGACGGCAAGACGCTGGTCACGGCGACCTCGCACCAGCAGCTCGAACTGTGGGATGCGGTCACCGCGGGACACCGCGGTGCGCTCGTCGGCCATGCCAACGAGGTTTGGGCGGTCACCTCGACGCCCGATGGCCGGCGGTGGGTTTCCGGCGGCAAGGACCGGACCGTGCGGGTGTGGCCGGTCACACCGGAACGCAACGCGCCCGCGGTGCCCCAATGGCGCTACGCCCGGCCGCTCTTCTCGCCCGATGGCGCGCGCCTGCTGACGTATGCGCAGACGAACTGGGTCGGTGCCGCGACGGTGTGGGAGATGCCCGATGCGGGACGCGGACCGCGGGATGAACCACGCCGTCTCGGCACGGTGAACGGCTATCCGCGCGGTTTCGCCCCTGACGGGACCCATCTGATCTTCTTCCGAACCAACCGGCCGGCGCTGGATTGGAAAGACGTCCGGTCCGGGACGATCGGCCGCACCGTCGGACTCGCCGGG
>JBBRQL010000107.1:0-13345 GCA_038226425.1 Verrucomicrobiota bacterium | reverse complement strand
GGGAGAGGGAGGATCGAAGGACCGCCCTGGAGCATCCGTCGCCGGACCGACGGATAGGACAGGCCCGCTGTGTGCCCACAGCCAAGGCCAGACATGGGGGAGAACGGGGCGTTCCGGTCCCGCTCCACCCTCTTCTTCTGACCGCCACTTCTAATCGCACCCCGCATGAGCCGAGGGTTGGCATCGGGGGCGCCGGACCGATAGCGTCCATCCATGCGCCGACGATCTGTCCTGTTCCTGGTTCTCGCATGCTCATGCCGATGGCTGCTCGCCGACGGGCTCCGGATCGACCGGCTCTTCGGCCCCGAGGTCGCGACCGGCGACTACAAACATCCCGCGAGCATCACCGAGCTGGCGGACGGCGACCTCTACGTCGCGTTCTTCAGCGGCAAGGGCGAGTACAAGGACGACGCGGCCGCGGTCTACGGGTCCCGCTTGGGCCGTGGCGCGAAGAAATGGACGCGTCCCGTCGCCATCGCCCGCGACCCGTTCCACGCGCTCGGCAACGCCGTGCCCTGGCAAGCGCCGGACGGCGTGGTCTGGCTCTTCTACGTCACCCGTCATGGCGAGACCTGGGACACCTCGCGCATCACGGCGAAGATCTCCCGCGACGGCGCGCGGACCTGGTCGGAACCGTTCGCGCTCACGTTCGAGGCCGGGACGATGGTGAGGAACCGGCCCATCGTGCTCGCGGACGGCGATTACCTCCTGCCGGTCTACCACGAGGTGGGCGATGATCCGGAGACGACGAGCAAGGACTGCACCTCGTTCTTCCTGCGTCATGATCCGCGGACCCGGAAGTGGACCGAGTCGAACCGCGTCCGGTCGCGTCTCGGCAACATCCAGCCGGCGCCGGCGGTGATCGATGGCGACCGGTTGGTCGCGTTCTGTCGCCGCGGCGGTGATTACAGCGGGCGTCCGGACGGTTGGATGGTCCGGACGGAATCGGCCGACGGCGGCAAGACGTGGAGCGAAGGCGTCGATTCGGCGTTCCCCAACCCGAACGCCGCCGTGGACCTCCTGCGCCTCCGGAGCGGCCATCATCTGCTTGTGTACAACGACAGCTTCTCCGACCGCACGCCGCTCACCGTCGCGCTCTCGACGGACGGGGCGAAGACCTTCCCGCACAAGCGCGACCTGCTCGCCGACCCGAAGGGCGACTACGGCTACCCGACGGCGATCCAGACGCGTGACGGGAAGATCCATGTCGTGTTCACCTCCGATGAGCGGCGCGTCGTCCGCCGTGCCACGTTCACGGAAGCCGATATCGCCGGCCATCGCTGACCCGCATCCTCCCATGAGAAACCGCATCGCCCATCAGCTTCTCGGCGCTTCGTTCGCGCTCGTCATCGCCGGTTGCGCTAGCAGCCCGGTGCCGCGCTCGGTCCGGGACGATCTCGCCCGTTCGCTGACCTTCCACGCGCCGTTCGACGGGACCACGGACGCGACGTTCGCCCGGGGTGACCGGCGGCTGCAGGTCGGGCCGGGGTGGAGCGCTCCGCGCCGCGTCGTGCCCGGCGTGCCGCCCGGCGGGGCGGTCCATATCGCGCCGGGAACCGGACGGTACGGGGACGCGCTGCGCTTCGACCACAAGATCACCGAGGTCGTCGGCTTCAAGGCCGCGGGCAACGTGGCCTACCGGAAGGACGGCTGGGCCGGGACGGTGTCGTTCTGGCTGCGCCTGAGCCCGGAGCAGGACCTCGCGCCCGATTTCTGCGACCCGATCCAGATCACCTCGAAGGCGTGGGACGACGCGTCCTTCTTCACGGACTTCGACAAGGAGGGCGACCCGCGGTCCTTCCGGCTCGGCGCCTTCGCCGACAAGGCCGTGTGGAACCCGGCCGGCACGGACTGGGACAAGGTCCCGGACGCCGAGCGGCCGATGGCGAAAGTCGCGCGCCATCCGTTCCGCCGCGACCGCTGGACGCATGTCGCCTTCACCTGGGACGGCTTCAACACGGGGCGAGCTTCGGGTGTCGCCAAGCTCTATCTCGACGGAGTGGAGGCCGGCGAGATCGGTCCGCGGACGCAGACCTACTCTTGGGACATGGACGAGGCGCTGGTGATGCTGGGCTTCAGCTACACCGGCTGGATGGACGACCTGGCCGTCTTCGACCGCGCGCTCGGGAACGATGAGGTCCGGTCGCTCGGCCGGTTGCCCGGCGGCGTGGGGGACCTCCACCGCTGAGAGCGTTTTTGAAGAGTAGGACAGGCATCCTGCCTGTCCCACGACCCGCAGGTGAGTTTTCAGACAGGCTCTGAGCCGGGATCATGCAGCCTGTTCCGGGTGGAACGGCCAACCTGGCCGTTCTCGGCGGCAACTTGCCGCCGAGCTTCGGCATGAGGACGCACCCACCGGAGGGTGCGTTCCAGGCGCACCCGACGTGGCGGGCTGGTAGCCCGCCCAAACGGGCCGGTGGCCTGGTCCCCCAAAGCTTCTGACCTCATCGTTCTCGATTCCCCCGGTCTCAAGGCTGGCCGCCGGCTGACGCAGCGGCGGTCTGCTTGGCGACCTTGGGCGGGTCCCAGGTCACGTTGTACCAGCCGAGGAACATCTCCTCCCACGATTGCTCGCCCCAGTGGACGGCCTTCTTTGGATCGGGGTTGGCGGGGTTCCTCGGCGAGTTGTCGAAGCCGCCGGTCAACATCACCCATGTGCCGGCAGGGAGCCGCCTCGGCTTCTCGAGCGCGTAGGTGAGCTGCCAGTTGAAATCGTAGCGCGGCACCGACGCGACGGTCTCGCGGCGGCCGTCGGGCAGGAGCAGCTCGAACTTCATCCAGCGGCCACGGACGTGCATGTGCGGGGTGACGCTGTGCAGCGTCGCGTCGCGCGGGAAGCAATACAGGCCCTGCGACTGCGAGTCGGGGTCGCCTGGCTTGATCTCGAAGCCGTAGTTGACCACTGGCACGCTCTCGAAACGCGCGGCGGGTTTCTCCTTCAGCAGATAGAGGCCGATCTCGGTGGAATCGGTCTGGGCCACGCCGCTGGTCGTGTAGTGCAGCTCGAGATCGAACTTGGCGTCCTTCGGCAAGAACTTGCCGCCGCCTTGCGGGAACCAGTCCTGCGTCGCGCCCGGAGCCCAGCCGACGTACATCTCGGACTGGCCGAGGTTGTCCTTCTCGCCGCCTTCCTTGAGCCGGGCGATGGCGTGGTGGAGCACCTTCTTGTTGCCCGGTTTGACGTAGATGGCCCCGACCCAGCCTTCGTTGGTGTTGCCGGCGCGGACTTCGATATGTCGGTACTCGAGCGTCCCGGTCGCCGGGATCTGTTCCGGCTGCGACAACCGGAGCACGATGTCGGGCCGGCCGAGCGGCCATTCTCCGGCCGGCGGGACCTTGAGCGAGCCGAGCGGGTCTTCGCCATCGGCCTCGCCGCGCGGCGCGCCTTGCGCGACCCAACGCAACAGCGTCCGGGTCTGCGCGACGGAGAGCGAGGCGTCGTTGGTGAACTTGCCGACGTGGGGGTCGGCGTCCCACGGGGGCATGCGGCGGGTGAGCAGGACCTCCTCGATCATCGAGGCCATGCCCTTGACCTTCTTGTGGCTGGTCATCGACCACGGCCCGATGTTGCCGGGGCTGTGGCAGGAGACGCACTTGTCGACCAAGATGGGCACGACGTCCTTCACGTACGAGACCGCCGCGGCGTCGGGGCCTTCGCCGCCGTCGAGATGGATGACGCAGCCGCGGGCTGCGGTCTTGGCCACGGTGACGGGCTTGCCGGCGAGGAACTGGTCGAGCGCGGTCTCGAGGTAACGCTCCGTGGGCTCCGGCTTCTGCGAGCCCTCGGCGAGCTGGTCGTCGATCGCGCCGCGGTAGAAGACGCTCCAGTCCTTCGTGCTGATGGCGACCACCTCGGCGGTCCGCTTCACGCCGAGATGCCGCACGACGCCCTGGGCATCGTCCTTGAGCACCGGCATGTGCCAGAGGCCCAGCTCGCGGGACTCCCGGGCGATCGATTTGGCGTCGTCGGCCGGGCTCGTGTTGACGAGGAGCAGCTGCACGCCGCGATGGCCGAAGCGCTCTTGGAGCGCCCGGAGTTTCGGCGCGCTCTGGCGTGCGACCGGGCAACCGTTGGCGGTGAAGAACAGGACCACCGCGTCGCCCTCGGCACGCCGCAACTCGTGCATGCGGCCGCGCTGGTCGAGCAGCGCGAAGTTGAGCACCTCATCCGCCGCCGCCTGTGAGGAGGGCAGGACGGCAGACACGCACCAAACGAGGGCAAGGAATCGGGCGAACATCGGTTTCATCGGACAAATACGGACCACGGCGGCTCAACGACCGCGCGACGATGCCAGAAGGATACCCGTGCGCAAATGCCGTCCTTCACGCCGGTGTGTTCCATTTTTGCGACGACTTCGGCCCGCGACACCGCTTGACCTCGCTCCCGACCCTGCCCGTCACCCGGGTCTTGCTCGAGACCCGGGCTCCGCGAGGGATTGATCAAGAACAAGAGCGCGGTCGACGCCAGGTCGGTCGCCTCAGGGCACGATGCGGTAGTAGCCTTCGACCGACCGGAGCAGGTCCACGTCGTACGGCGGGGTGACCAGCAGCGTCTCCCAGGCGCTCGAATGAAGATCCGAGCGGCGTTGGAGCTTGCTGCCCGCCGGCCAATCCAACCGCAGCGTCGTGCTGCCCGGCGTGGGCCGGCGGAAGGTGACCTCCGCGGGAGCGGTCGGCGCAGCGTCGGCTTCGAGCCGGGCGATGTAATAGCAAGAGAGATCGTCTCCGGAGTTGTTGAAATCGAACGGCACCAAGTCAGGCCACACGTAGCGCAGGTCGCCGAAGTCCAGCCCGCCGCCGGCGTGCTTCACGAGCGTGAAGCCGGCCGTGGTCACGATGCCGCGGGAGTCCACCGCGACGGAGTAGGGGACCGCGTTGTCGAAGGTCGAGAAGTCCGGGCCGCCGGTCTGCCGGATGAACCGCTCGCTGCCGTCCGCGCCGAGCTTCGCGACGAACTGGTCTTGGCCGAGCAGCGACGAGCCGGCCACATAGGTCGCGCCGAACGGGATCCGCCGGGTGACACCGCCGTTGGGCGCGGGGGCGAAGCGGAACCAGCCGGTGAGATACACCGCACCGTCCGCGCCCAAGGCCGCGTCGCGGATGCTGAGCGACCAAGCTTTGGCCCATGCGATGTCGCCGGCCGTCGTGACCTTCGCGGCGTAGCCGCTGCCGGTCAGCGCGTTCGTGCCGAGCTGGAGAACCTGGCCGGTGCCGAGCGAAAGCCCGCCCGCGATGAGGAGATCGCCGCCCGCGTCCACGTTCAGCGTGGGCGTGATGACCACGCCGCCCGGGCCGGTGAAGACGCGCGACCATTGGAACACACCCGACGCGTCGTAGCGGGCCAGCACCTGGGATTGCGCGCCGTTGCCGCCGAGGGCGGGGAAGTTGGTCGGGCCGAGGTTCAGCGCCTCGACGCGGTTCGCGTAGAAGTATATCCCGCCGGAGCGGTCGAGCGCGTAGCGGCAGTTGCTGATGTCCCTCGTCGCGGGAAGGAACGACAGCGTCGTCGTCGGCGCTTCGGTGCCGTCGTAGGCGAACGTCCGCACCGACCGGTTGCCGCCCAGATTGTCCACCGCCAAGACGCGGACATGGCCCGCGCCGTCGAGACTGAGCAGCCGGACACCGGCCACATCCAACTGGCCGATTGCGACCGGGCTGAGGTTCTTCACCCAAAGGAACGTCCCGTCCGCCGGGTTGAGCCGCGCCATGAAATTGCCCTCGGTGCGCTGGAACTGGCTGGGCTGGACGATGACGCGCCCGGCGATGAACACCTCGCCGCCCGGCGCGACGACCGGCGCGAGGGAAGAGAGGATGTAGGTCGTCGCGGCATCGGGATGGTCTTTGAAGCGCCACACGTAGAAGCCGTCCGGGCCGAACTTCCGCAGTTCGAGCAGACCGCCGTTGGCGTAGCCGATGAGGAGCGCGTAGGCGTTGCCGGCGTCATCGGCGCCTACCTTGGCCGGTGCACCGAGATAATTCGTCGTGGCGGTGACGAGCGTCCACCCGGTCATCTCCGGACGCAGTTTGGGCGTCACATCCACCGGCGCGCTGGTGATGGTCCCGAAGGCGTTGCTCGCGACGAGCGAGTAGCTGCCGCGGTTGGTGCGCTCGAGGTCGAGGAAGGTGAGCAGGCGGTTGGTCGCGCCCGGAAGCGGAAAGCCGTTGAAGAGCCATTGGAAGGTCGGCGCGGGCACACCCGAGGCGCGGCCGGTGAGCGTGAGCGGGTCCTGCAGCAGACCGGTCTGCGCGATGGGCGACACGGTGAGGAGCGGCGCGGCGGGCACGAAGCTGGGCGCGAGCCGGACGATGAAGACATCGGTCGGGTTGATGGTCCCGTTGTTGGTCGTGAGCAGCTCGAACGTGTCGAACCGCTGACCAGCCGAATGAGTCGAAGCCGAGGTCGTGCCGCCGGAGATCGAGCCGATGACGACCAACTCGCCTGCGGGGCTGAGGGTGAGTAGACGCGTGTTCGCGCTGCGCGGGTCATCAGCGAAGGGCAGCTTCTCATCCAGCGGCCGTGCCCAGTGCAACGTGCCGCCGGCCGTGAACTTCGCGAGCAGCGTGCCGACGAACGGACGACGTTCGACATCTGCGGCGCCGAGCGCGACGGGCTGGTTGAGAAAGTTGAACGGGTAGGCGTCGGCCAGAACGACGTTGCCGTCGGCATCGAGGACCAGGCGCGAGGTGCCGATCCCTGAAAAGGAATCGGCATTGCCGACGGTCTCCAAGGTCTGCGCCCATTGGAGCTCGCCGGCGGGATTGAGCCGCGCGAGGTAGCGCGAGCCGACGGCAAAGCCTGGTTGCAACGTCCCCGAAGTCTGGTTGCGCGTCGCGGCGAAGAACACATCGCCCGCTGCGTCCGTCACCGCCGCGGGGATCTGCGTGTCGGCCAAGAAGCCATTGGAGGGGCCGCCGAAGTTTTTCACCCAGACCGGCGTGCCGTCCGGCGTGAGTTTCGCGACGAAGCCATCGGTCGCGTAGAAAGTCTGCGTGGGAGAGTCCACGCGCTTGGTGGACTCGACGGTCAGGCCGCCGAACTTAGCGCCGCCCTTGAACGAGCCGGCGAGGAAGAGATTGCCGGCGGCGTCGGTCGTGAAGCTGGTGAGCCGTTCATCGTTGGTGCCGCCATAACCGCGCACCCAGAGCAGCGCGCCGGCGAGGTCGTATTTCGCGACGTAAAGGTCCCAGGACCGGTCGAACGTCGCGGTGGCGCTGTTCGTGAGCGTGGTCCCGCCCAGATGGTAGAAGAAGCCCGCGAAGAAGGGGACGTTGGTCGCGCCGAACCGGGTCTGGCCGCGGAAGCGGCCGGCGACCAGCACGCCGTCCGTCGCCGGCAACAGCCCGATGACCTCGGCCCCGTGCACGATGCCGGAGGTGTCGATGAAGTTCGTGCCCGGCCCGACCACGGTGAGCGCCCACAGGTTGGTCGCGGTGAAGTTCGTCTTGCCGCCGGAGACGAGAGTGGCCGGCCGCACGCGGTTGAGGAACCAATCGCCCGAGTCGCCATTGTGACCGCCGAGGAACGCGCCGCCGTTCCCGTCCGGCAGCACGGCGCGGATCTGGGCGGGGAAGTTGGCCGCCTGCCAGTTGGTCCGTCCGTCGGCTGTCAGCAAGCTCAGGCGGTCCGTCGCGCTGCCGTTGCTGCCGAAGCTGGTCGTGCGCACGCCGAGCAGGAGCGTGTCATCCGCCAGCATGGACGCGGCCGTGGGCTCGTCCAACGCGGACGGGCTGCCGAACTCGGACGCATCGACCACCGGCGGCGCGTTCGTCTCGGTGTAGCCGCGCACGGTCAGCTTCGCCGCCGCGCTTGTCGTCACCGAGGTCACGATGTAAGGCGGTTGACCGAAGCTCCTGTCCGGATTGGGGAAAAGGTTGCTGACCTCGGCCGTATAGGTGCCGGCATCGTCGGGTCGCACATCGGGCAGGCTGATCTGGACGCGCTGGTTGACCCCGCCGGTCGCGGGCGGAGGCCCCAGCAGGGCTCCGGTCCCGACATAGGGACGGGTCAAGGGTGCACCGTCCTTGAACCAGGCGAACGAGACCGGGTTGGGGCTCACGACATCGAGCGTGAACGTGTTGGTCGCGGGCCGCCGCGCGCCGAGCACCCGATAGGTGCCGGCCTGGGCCTTGGCGTTGTCGCCGCCCACCACCACGCCGTAGCGGCCGTCCTCGAACGCCTCCAACCGGGAGACGTCGCCCGCGCGCGGGAAGTTCGTGAGCGCCAACGCGAGGTAGTTGTCCGCCGCGGGCGCGAAACCCCACGTCCCGGTCGCGGCCGCCGCGCCCGTGTTCTCGCCGACGTAGAAGCGGTTGCTCACGCCGAGCGCCAATTGCCAGAGGCCGCTGCCGCGCAACGGCGGCAGCCCGCTCCCGACCCGGAAGGCGAGGATGTGGGTCGTCTCCTGGAATCCGAGGTTCGTCACGACCAGCCCTTGCCGGAGCGCGGTGAGATTGAACTCACCGATACCGACGATCCTGTTGGTCAGATCGGTGACGAGCGTGGCGGGCCGCGGCGGTCTCACGGTCACGGTCGCGACCGAGCTGGTCACGCTGCCGAACCGGTTGGTGGCGATGAACCGGTAGTCGCCGGCGGTGCCCGGCAACGCGGCGAAGGCGAAGCTGTTCGTGGCCGGACCGTCGAGCGTGGGATACGGCAGGCCGGCCGAGCCGTTGAAGAACAGCACGTTCGTCCCCGCATGTTGCCAGAAGATCCGGAGCGGCGCCTCGCCGTTGAAGGCGACCGATACGTTGGTGTTCACCCCGAAGTCCGCGGCGAACGATGCGGACTGGGTCGACAGGATGGGCGGACCGGAGGACAGCAAGGTCACCTGCGCCACGCGGCTCGTCGTGGTGCCGCCGGGCGTGACGGTGGTGATGACCGAGTACGCGCCGCCCCGGTTGGGGTCGGTGCCTTGGACGAAGAGAATGCCCGAGTTCACGTTCGGCACGGTCGCGCTGCGGAGCAGGTTCGTGCCGGCATGCTGCCACTGGTAGGTGACGGGACCGTCCGCCACCGCGGTGACCGCGAACTGCACCGGCTGGCCGGGGAAGAGCATCAGGTCCGGCGGTTGCAAGGTGATCAGCGGCGGTCCGGGCAGGATGATGTCGATATGCGCGACCTTGCTGGTCACCGAGCCGCCGAAGGCGTTCGTGATGACGACGAAGTAGTCGCCGCCACGGGCGGGGTCTCCCGCGGGCAGGTTCAACGAAGCGAAACCGAAGCCAGACCCTGCGCCGGTCGGCAACGCCGCGCCGTCCTTGTACCACTGGTGGCCGGTGGCGACCTCCGCCGTGCACTGCGCCGAGAGACTGTATTGCTGGCTCAGCTTCACCGTGCCGCCGACCGGCTGCAGGGTCATCACCATCGTGGCGGGCGGGCGGATCGTGACTGTCGCGACCCGGCTGGTCACGGAGCCGAACGGGTTGGAGACCACGACGAGGAAATCTCCGGCACGGGTCGGATCCGTGGCGTTCACGAACAGGTTGGCGCTGGTGACGTCGGGGATCGTCGGGACTTTGACCATGTTGGTCCCTCCATGCCGCCACTGGTAGGTCAACGGGCTGTCGCTCGTCGCTGTCACGCTGAGGAACAGGCTGTCGCCCGCGGCGATGGTCTTCGTCTCCGGCTGCACGGTGATGACCGGCGCCGCGGGCGGCGGCGGCGGCGGCAGGCGGAACATGCCGAAGGTGTTCGCGAAACCGTCCTGGAACGCCGCGGCGAAGAGCAGCTTGCCGTCGGGCTGCATCGCGAACGCGCGCGCGGCCAACGTGCCGACGCCCACGATGCCGTTGTCGTAGGTCGAGTTCGGCAGGTCACGCGAACCGATCAGCTGGCCGGCGGGCGATAGGTAGAAGAACGAGATGCGCCGGTCACCCGCGGTCGGGTTCCGCACGAGGACCGCTCCGCCATCGGGCAGAAAGGCCGCGGGCACCGGAAAGAGGCCCTGGCCGTTGGGCTGGCCGATGAAGGTGAACGCCGTTTCGCGGGTGCCGTCCGCGGCCAACCGCGTGATCGCGGGCGAGAAGTTGTCATACGGCGCGACGAGGATCCGGCCGTCCGCCGCGACGGCGAAGCGGGAATCGTCCACCACCGTGTTCGGCGGCGACGGGAACTTGAACGTCGTGTCGTTCGCCCCGGTCGCCGTGAGACGGAACAACTGCTCGTTGCCGTTGCGGTTGGGGTTGTTGTCGCCCGCGAGGCCGAGGATCTTGCCGTCGGCCTGCACATGGAACTGGATACAACCCAGCTCGCCCAGGATCCCGCCGGTGTAGGCGAAGCCCGCATCGGCCGACCCGTCCGCGTTCAGCCGCTTAGGCCCGAAGAGCCCCACGCCGCCGGCGACGATGAAGGTCGAGTAGACCACCTTGCCGTCCGCCTGCACGGCGAGGCCTTTGAAATGGGCCGCGTCCCTCGCGTCGAACGAAGGGTCGACCGAGCCGTCGGCGTTGAAGCGGATGATGTTCGTGCGCAGGACGGCCCCGATGGTGCGGAAGGCCGGCGAACCTGCCGCGATGATCTTCCCGGCGGCGGTGACGACGACATCGTTCACGACCGGCTTGCCGAAACTGCCCACGCCTCCGACCGGCGGCGCGAACGTGGCATCCAAGGTCCCGTCCGCGTTCAACCGCGCGATGCCGGGCCGCGCCACGCCGCCGATGTTCTGGAAATTGCCGCCGATGATCATCTTGCCGTCGGGCAGCAGCACCGTGGAGTTCGGCAGTCCGTCCATCGAAACGGTCTGGAACGTCGTGTCGCGCGCCGGCGGCAAGGCCGCCCGGACGGCGGTGCCGGCGAAAACGGACGCGAGCAGCAGGGCACCGACGACGGAGCGGCGAAAGCGGATGAGGACGGGATCGGATCTCATGGATAGCGGGTACCTACGGTGACCCTCGGAGTACTCGACCGACAACGTCCGACCGACGGAATACGTAGTTCTACGTACACGAGCGGCCGGTTGAAAAACCCGAAGGGCC
The DNA here is from genome assembly GCA_038226425.1 of Verrucomicrobiota bacterium. Lineage (GTDB taxonomy): Bacteria > Verrucomicrobiota > Verrucomicrobiia > Limisphaerales > UBA9464 > CAIVQB01. Next base: position 2,371 of record JBBRQL010000107.1, on the reverse strand, counting down.
GTGCGCTCCAAGGCTCCGGGCACATCCATGGACAGATATCCGCGGGCAAGCCATCCCGGGTCGAACCGACGGCCGGACGGAGCGTCAGACCTTCATCCGGGCAGCAGCGCGGGGAACCGTGGCCGCCGCGTACAACCCGATGAAATCGGCGACACCGGCCGGGCGCGGGTTGAATGTCGCGGTCCATTGGCGCGCCGCCTCGGCCGCCAGGTCCGCGATGCCGGCAGGATCCACGCCGGCTTCGGCGAGCGATCGGGGGATCCCCGCGCGGTCGAGCAGCGCCTCGATCCGGGCGAGCAGCGCCCTGACGGCGGAGACCTCGTGCTCGCCCGGTACCGCGATGCCGGAAGCGACCGCGAGCGTGGCGTAGGCCGCGCGGGCGCCCGGATCGCCGGCGACGTTGAAACGGACGACGTGCGGCAACATCAGGCCCACGGCGGCGCCGTGGACGACGCCATGATGGGCGGTCAACGGATTGGCGGCGGAGTGGGCGGCGCCGAGCATCGAGTTCTCGATGGCGATCCCGGCGAAAGCCGCGCCGAGCGACATCCGTCCGCGGGCATCGATGTCGCCGGGGACGTCGATCACCCGCGGGAGGGCAGGGGCCAGCAGCTTGAAGGCTTCACGCGAATACATCTCCGACACCGCGTTGCGTTTCCGGGTCACCAGCGTCTCGACCGCGTGGGCGATGGCGTCGATGCCGGTGACGGCCGTGACGCGTTGCGGCTGCGAGACGGTGAGCTCGGGGTCGAGCAGGGCGATGCGCGCCGCGGCCTTGGGGTCGAGGCAGGCCATCTTCTGGTGCGTCGCCTCGTCGGCGATCAGCGCGGCCGATTGGCATTCGCTGCCGGTGCCCGCCGTGGTCGGGATGGCGATCAGCGGGAGCATCGGTCTCGTCGCCTTGCCGACGCCCCAGTAGTCCTTCATCTCGCCGCCGTTGGTCAGGATGAAGTTGGCGCCCTTCGCGGTGTCCATCGAGCTGCCTCCGCCGAGGCCGACGAAGATATCGACCTGGCCAGCCCGGGCCGCGGCCAAGCAATCGGCGACGTCCGCGGTGGTCGGGTTCTCCCGGACGCCGTCGAACACGGTGACGGCGATGCCGGAGCCGGCGAGGATATCCAGCGTCCGTCCCGCATGTCCGGCCGCCACGATGCCGCGGTCCGTGACCAGGAGCGCGCGCGTGCCGCCGAGGCCCTTCACGAGTTCGCCGACCTTGCGAAGCTCACCGGCGCCGAACACGAGGCGGGTGCGGACGCTGCTGTCGAAAGCCGTCAGCGGAGCGGGATGGGCTACGTGCATCATGAGCGGCGACAGACTCGCGCATGGCCGCGGTTGTTCAAGTTTCGGTTGAACGGGCCTCCGCCACGGCTTCCGCGTAGCCTTCACGGAAACTTTGGAACCGTGGTGCCCAACCGAGCGCCCGGAGCTTCGCGTTGCTCACCCGCTTGTCGGTGAGGCCACGCTTGCGGGCGGCGTCCTCCGATCCGGTGGCGTGCGGGGACAGGGGACGGCCCAGCTCGCCGGACGCCCAGTCGAGGAATCCCAGCTGCGAGACCGGCGTGTCGTCGGCGCAGTTGTAGATCTCTCCGGCCTCGCCGCGGTCGAGCAAGGCGACGATCGCGGACGCGACATCGTCGCGATGGACCATGTTCATGTGGCGCGTCCCGCCACCGGAGATCCGCGCTTCGCCGCGGACGAGCTGCTGGAAGAGATGTCCGCGCCCGGGTCCATAGATGCCGGCGACGCGAACGACGACCGCCGGGAAGCCGTGGTCCCGGGCAGCGGCGATCAAGAGATCTTCGGTGGCGCGGAGCAGTCGGCCGGTCTCGCCCCTCGGCTCGGCCGGAGAACCTTCGTCCACGACCGACCCGTCGTCCTGCGCGTAGACGCTGGTGCTGCTGACGTGGACGTACTTGGCGATCGGTCGGCTCCCCAGCCAATCCAGCAAGGTCCGTGTGCCTTCCAGGTAGACCTCGCGGTATTCCGCCGCTCCGCCGCGTGAGGACGAAACGCAGTTCACCACGCGGTCGAAGAGTCCGGGGAGCCGGTCCACGTCTTCGCGGCGCGTCAGGTCGCCGAGCAGCGGCGTGATGCCCGCAGCGCGGAGCGCCTCGCCACCGTCCGCGGACCGGCGGAGCCCGAGGACGGCATCGCCGGCAGCCGCGAGCAGCGCGCCGGTGGCCAGACCGACGTAGCCGCACCCGATGATGAGCGTCCTCCGGGAGGCGACGGTCGACATGCGCGTCATCTACGTGGCGGAAGGCAAAAAGTGCAACCCACGAAGGGAAAACTCCTTGCGGACGGCCGATGCGGCTTTGATATATCCCGTCATGCGACCCTTCTTCGGAGCCGTCCCGGCATCGCGCATCCG
>JBBRQL010000106.1:0-13416 GCA_038226425.1 Verrucomicrobiota bacterium | reverse complement strand
TAGAGAAGCTTACGGTTGAGACCATGATCACACTTCACCCCGAGTTCCTGTCCAAGAACGGCAAGCGCGAGTTCGTCGTGCTGCCTTACGAGGAGTTCTCCTCGTTGCAGGAAGCTTTGGCGGATGCGGAGGATCTGCGGGACCTGCGCGCAGCCAAGCTGGATGAGGCGGCTTCGCCCACGCTGTCGCTACAGGACATCAAGATGCGGCACGGTATTGGCTGACTTTGCCCTTGGTTCGTTGGTAGCCCGCATGTGCCCCAGCCAAAGGCGCCGAACCTCGCGGCATCCTCCAACGTCCCGCAACCGAGGCTGGCGGTGTGCTGTCGGGAAAGCGCCTCCGCCTTCTGTTCGACGACCAACCGCTCGTAGGCCGGCATCCGCCAACGACCTGTGGCGATGTCCTCCTCGAACGCTTCGGGGGAGGCGTTCATCTCCGCCGTTGAGATCTCCCCGCGGAACGACTTCAAACGGATGGCGTTCCTGACCTCCAACGCCAGCCAGTGCGTGGGCAGCTAGGGCGCTTCGTGCTGCGAGACCAAGGCGATGGCATCAGGACTCGTCGCCTCCCGGACGTAGAGCTTGGCGATGATCGCCGAGTCGAGATAGGCATCCATCAGCGTCCGCCACGACTCTCAGCGATGAGCGCTGACATAGGGCAGCGATCCGCCATGGTTCATGCGTAGTTGATGTTGCCCAGCAGCCCGTCCTCGCCTGCGGTCCGCAACAGCCGGAGCACTCGCCCGGAACGTCGTGGTCGAGGAAGACCTTCATCCCACCGCCATCTGCCGTGCGACGAGGGATTCGATCTCGGCTTTGTTGTCTTCGTGATAGGCGAGGCACTCGTAGGCTTGAGAAAGCGTCAGCGGCGGGAAACTCCGGACCACGTCATCCACCGTCGCGCCGTTCAGGACAAGCCCCACGACGTCGTGCACGCCGATGCGGGTGCCCTCCACGACCGGATTCCCGGACCGGATCCCCGGCGTGGCCACGATGTAGCGATAATCCTGCGCAATCATGGAGATACGGTCAGGGCTTTGCCGACGCCCCGTCAACGCGGCGACGGTCCGTTCAAGCTTTCACCAGTTCCAGTTTCACCCGCTTGCCCAGAGCCAGGGCGACACGTTCCACGGTGGACAGCCGGACATCTTGGGCGTGGTTCTCCAGCCGGGAAATGGCCGACTTGTGGGTAGATGTACGGCGGGCGAGCTCATCCTGCGTCATGCCCGCGTCCTCTCTCGCCTGCCGGAGCAAGGCGCCGATCTTGAATTCCTCGTAGCCGGAGTCGAAGCCTTTGGCGAAGGCCGCGTCGCGCGGCTTGCGTCTGGCGATGTAGGTCTGCACGTCGTCTTTCATGGTTTCGGCTTTCGTTCCAGAGGGTCGGCCCGGCGAGCGGCGGCGCGTCCGATCTCACGCGACGGCGTCTTCTGCGTCTTCTTGGCGAAGCCGTTGGTCAGGATGACCAGCAGCCCCTCGTCGAAGAAGCCCAGCAGCCGGAAGGCATCGCCGCCAAAGTCGGCGCGGACTTCCCAGAGGTCTTCCGTGCCGACGAGTTTCTTCAGGTATTGGTCCGGTACGCGCGGGAGTTCGCCCACAACCCGCAGCACCCAGAGGACCTTTTGCGCCTGCTTCGCCCCCACGGAATCGAGGAACTCCTCGACCGGACAACGCCCATCGGCAGTCCGGTAAAAGCGCACCTCTCGCATGCAACAGAGTTAACGCATTTGTGAACCCAGGTCAACCAACGCGACCGGAGCGGGTCGTCACTCCCACTCGCACAGGCTCTCGACATACGCCGCCGAGCCGTCGCGCAGCCAGCCGTCGAGCTGGGCCTGGTCCTTGAGCTGTTGGCCGCGCTGGCGCGGCACCACGACGAAACGGCTCTCGATCTCCGGCAACGCCGTCAGGTCGCCCCAGAGCTTCTCGAACTGCGTCACCGGGAAGATGTCCTCCTGGCCGTGGCCCCAGCGTTTCTTCACCTCTTTGAGCGTGACGTAGGTGGGCATCCTCGCGGCGAGCCCGCGGATGGCGGCGGTGATCTTGACCGTGTCACCGGCCACGATGTCCTCGCGCGTCAGACCGAAGGCCGGGAGCAACCGGTCGAGGTCGATCCAGGTCGTCATCGAGTTGTAGTAGCTCAGCCGGAACTCGTCCTCCTCGCGGGGCATCGCCAGTCCTTCGACCAGGCGCGGACGACCGTTCACCCGGGCAAGGCCGCCGCCGCGGTCCTCGAGACGCCGGGTGATGACCTCGAAGGTCAGCGCCGCGCCGCTCTGGATGTGCTGGCCGAGCAGGGCCGGATCGACGTCGGCGCCGAGGGTATCGATGTTGTGCAGCAGCAGCCAGCGCAGCTGCGGGCGCTCGGTGAGCAGCCGGGCGAGCACGCCGTTGCGGAAGAGGTTCGGCACCTCGTACCAGTGGCCGACCGGATGCATGGATTGCAGCGGGACGTTGTCCGTGTAATCGGACGCTTCGCCCGCCGACCTCGCCCAACCGATCAGCGCGGCCCGCAGGCTTTCGCGCACCTTCTGCTGCTGCTCGTCGAGGCGTTGCTGCGGCATCTCCTCCCAGGCAAAGCGGAGGTCCCGCGCGGTCGGCACCATGCGGAGCCCGACGTTCTTGCCCGGCGAGAGATGCAGCGGGCCTTGGTAGCCATAGTTGCCGACGGCGGAGAGGAACCGCTCGGTCGGCCCGTGCGTCGCGTAGCTGGTGGTGAAGACGTGCGGCAACGGCGTGCCGGAAGCACGTGAAATGCGGCGCGATTTCGCCAGATGAGCCTCGATGAAAGTCCGGTGGCGTCCGCTGAACTTGGCGAACGGATGCAGCGCCTTGCACACGCCGGCACCCTGCGTCCAACGCGAGCCCGCGCCCGCGGCGAGCGTGACGACGGCGACCTCGCCCGCGCGCAACGCGGCTTCGCCGACCTCGCGCAGGAGGGCAGGCTTCCAGCCTGCCAGGCCCGACAGGCTTCCAGCCTGTCGCACCTCCGCTGCGTCGTCGGACGTCCCAGCGATGATGCCCGCCGAACCACAGCCCATCCGCACGGCATCCGGCGCCAGACCCGCGACGGCCGCGTTCGAGGCGATGTAGCGGTCGAACGACTCCAACCGCTCTTCATCGCGGACGATCCGGTCGAACGATTCTTCCTGCCAGAAGCAGCCTTCGCGACCGAGCAACCGGTTGGCTTGGTTCGCCGTGAATGATTTCCACGAGTGCAGGATCCCGGACAACGGATGGTCGCCCAACGGAGTCACGAGCACGTGGACATGGTTCGGCATGATGACGAACCGCCCGAGGGCGTAGCGTTCGCCGTCAAAGTGCCGCATCGCCGTCTCAACCGCTTCGGCCACGGCCCGGTCGTTGAACGGGCAGGAACCGCCGCCCTCGTCCAAGCTCGATTCTTCCAGTTCCCAGAGGCGCTCTTCCAGCACGACCGCTTGGGCGGGCGAGATGTCTCCACCGCAGGCTTTGAGGAACTCGGCACGGATCGAGTCGCGCTTCCGGAAAACCTCGGCGGGAAGAGAATCCGCCAAACGGAAGGTGACGAAGTAGGTGCAGCCCGCTTGCTCCCAATGAGGCAACCGTCGGCGATGGATGCTCGCCGGTCGATCGCTGGCGAACGGGCGGAAGACGATGGGCGGTGGGGATGCAGCGGCCACAGGCTGGAAGCCTGCGGGGCCTGGCAGGCTGGAAGCCTGCCCTCCTAGGCTTTCGGCTCCGATCGCGAAGGTCACATCTTCCGGCCGCACGTCCTCGATGACGGCGTCGGCGCGGAGACGGTTCTGGGCGAGACCGATCCGGCCTTCCCGGAGGTCTGCGCGGATCTGCTCGTGCTGCGCGCGGTCGAAGCCGTGTTGATCGAGCAGGTCGCCCAACGAGGCGCCGCCCGATGATTCGGAGCGCCCGCGCGGCAGGAGCACGTCGAAGAGCGTCTGAACCAAGCCGCGCAGCTCAGGCCGCGTGCGGGCGGCGGCGCCGAACTTGTCGAGCTCGGCACGGCGCGCGGGCGGGAGTTCCCGGGGGTCCTGGCGGACGAGAGCGGGCACGGTCAGCGCATAGTAGCCCGGCGGCATCAGCGCGTCCTCGCCGGCGAGAAGGTCGGCGGAGGTCCCGTGCTCGTTGATGGCGTAATCGAACACGACCGGCTCCATCGCGAACGGCAACGCGTGCTGCAGCTCGCGCTTGGTCGCCGACATGATCTCCTGCATCCGCGCCTGCGCCTCGACCTTCCGGTGCGGCGCGAAGATGAAACCCATGCCGCCGCCGCTCATCCCGCCGAGCATCCAGAAGCCCCAGAAATCCTCGCCGAACGCCGCGCTCGCCTTGGCGATGAGCTGTTCGGTGTAGAACGTGGACGCCCACGGGATGATCGTCTGGATCGGCTGCCGGAAGTTCCGCGTCGTCGCTGCCGCCAAGGCGCGGATGTCGCCGCGGCGCAGGGCGGAGATGACCTCGTCCAGCACCGTGAGCGCGTCCTTGCGGCCGTTCCATTCTGCCTCCGATCGGAGCAGATATTTCTCGGTCACCATCTCGAGGATCGGGCCGACGTTCTGCGCCATGCCGCCATGCACGACGACGAGCGAATCCTGCAGCGCCTGCCGCGCGCTCTCGGGGATCTCATCCGTCAAGAACACGTGGTGCGCGGGCATGAGCCGTCCGCGCGAGATGCCCCACTCGGGATCGGTCTCCGACGCGGGCACGCCGGTGATGAGCTTGATGCCGGGCCAGACACCGCCGGAATCCTGCCAACCGCCGCCGCTGCCGCCCAACCATTCGCCGAGCAGCGCCCGCGCGAGCACGATCCGCCGGTCGGCTTCCGACAACGGTCCGGTCACTTCGCCCTTGTCCGCGCCGCCGGTCGTCTGGCCGGTCGCGCGCATGCAGACGCTGATGAGCGAACCGAGCAGGTTCGTGCTGACCGCCAGGCGCGATCCTTTGGGGATGTCGTTGACGCAAGAGACGATCTCGAGACCGCGTCCATGCCCGACGATCTGGGCGAGCAGGTCGGCCAATGACTGGCCCGAGCCCTCGATCCCGGGCGGGACGATACCGGATGCGATCACCGCCGCCTTGAGCAGGCCGAGATAGTCCTTCGCGAAATCGAACACCTCGCCCAGCGCGGTGATGTCCGCGGTCGCGCCGAGGTCGACGGACGTGAGGCGCAACACGGGTTCGTCGAGCACGCGCAACCATGCGCTGACGGGCGGACGCGGCTTGGCGTCGCGGCCATGGACGCCGAGATCGACGGAGACGTTGACGACCTTCGCGCCCTCGGGGAAATCCATCCCGAGGAAGAAGATGTCGCTCCATGCCGAATGCGTGAGGTCCATGCGCACCGGCGTCAGCTCGCGCAGGATCGGATACGCGCCGTCCGCGCCGCGCCGGAGCAGGTCGGGCCGGATGCGCAGCGGTTGGTCTGCCGGGTGTCCCATGCGGAACATCCACTGGTTGCCGCGCACGCTGCGGACGCTGCGTCGCACCTGGTCCGCGAGCGTCTGGAAGGCGAGCCGGTGGTAGGCGTTGGCGAGCGCCGAGGCCAACCCGTCGCTAGGACCCTGCCCGGCCTGGAGCGCGAGGAAGGTGTCGATCGCTTCCTCGAACCGCCGATGGAGCAACTGCTCGTAGCCGCGGAACGGGATCAAGGCGGCGTTCCGGTCCGCCGGACCGGCGGCCCAGAGCTTCTCGGGCAGATGGAACCGGTGGATCGCCGAGAGGAAGAACAGCGCGCGGACCCGTTCGTAGAGGTTCTCGGCCTTGCGGCGGAAGCCGTCGAGCTCGTCGCATGCGGCGAGCAGCTCGGCGACCGACGCGGCACGGCAAGAGGCATCGAGCGACTGGTCGCGCACCGCCGGATCGGCGGAGGTGATGAGCGGTAGCAGGGAGATCATGGTCGGGCGCGGGAAGGTGGGCCGGCCGGTTCCGGCCGGCCATGCGGGCTCAACGGGTCCGCTGGGCAAGGAGCTCGACGAGGCCGCCCAGCACTTCGTCGCGGTCGTCGCCGGCCAAGGCCAGCGCGAGCTGGGCGGTCAGCAGTCCGTACTTCGCGCCGATGTCGTAGCGGCGGCCCTTGAGCTCCGTCGCGAGGTAGCGCTCCTTTTTCGCGAGCTTCGCCAACGCGGCGGAAAGATGGACGCCTTTGCCGCCGGCCGACGCGACCGACTCGGCCAACAGGTCCATGACCGTCGATGTGAGCACGTGCATGCCGAAGAAACAGAGGTAGTGCCCGGCACGCAGGCCCGGGACGACGAGGCGTTGCTCGGCCTCGGTGGGCGTCGGCTTCTCGAGCACCTCGGTCACTTCGTAGAGGTCGGCCTGCCCGGCGACGCGTTTGCAGCCGACCGCGCCGTAATAAGGTAGCTTGCTCTCGTGCGTCGCCTGGACGGCGGACACCGAGGACGACGTCGAAGCCGCCAGCTCGACCAGTTGCCGGGCACATCCGCGGGCCTCGCTGTTGACGTAGAGATGGTCGCCGACGAGCAGCAGGAAGGGCGCGCCGGCGGTGAAGGTCCGGGCACAGGCCACGGCATGGCCGTAGCCGAGCGCCTCGGCCTGCTCGACGAAGGTGATGCGCGCCGCGTGGGATCCCGCGGCGGTGGCGTAAGCGGTCTGGTCACCGGGATGGATGACGATGCCGACCTCTTCGACACCCGCGGCGAGCGCTTCCTCGATGATGATCGCGAGCGCGGTCTTCGTGGCGCCGTCGCGGTCCACCAGCGACTGGAGAGGAAGCGTGCGCTGGTTCTTCCCTGCGGCGGTGATGACGGCTTTCTTCAGGTTCATGTTCGACGGGGTCAATCTCTCAGAGCAGCCCGGGGATACCAGCCGCCAATTGCGGCAGAAAGCGCCGGCTCACACCGGTCGGATCCCGCGCTGGGCCAGTTCCGAAAGCGTCCACGCGTACTCGCTGGCGAGCATGTCCACGACGGTCGGCTGTCTGAGCCCGCGCGGGAGCACTTCCCAGGTGTACGTCTCCATCTCGAGATGGGAACAGAGCGCGGGACGGCGCTTCACCTCGTCGAGCACACCTCGCAGATGGCCGGCCGTGGTGCCGAACATCGCCGTCTCCGGCGCATGGAGCGGGATGTGGAAGTGGATCCGCCACTCCCGGTCGAACTGCGGGCCGTCGCTCACCGACGTCACCAACGCTTCGTCGAGGTCCGCGTACCGGAACAGTTCGCCGTCCGCGCGACGCTCGATGACCTGGTGGAAATAGATGTCGTCGACGAACGCCCGGAGCGCTTCCCGCACCTCCGCGGTGGGATGCACCCGCAGCGCGTTGCTCAGGTGCAGCTTGCTGATCTTGACGCCGTGCTTGGTCAGATGGCCCAAAGCCTCGGCGGGCGACTCGTATTGGAGCGCGAAATGGCAGGTGTCGTAGTTGATGCCGAGGTGCTCGCGCAGCCGCAAGTCGCCTGGGCGGTCGTCCTCCAGTTGGCGGAACAGCGTGAGGAATTCCGTGGTGTTCTCGACGGTGCCGAACGGTTCCGGTTCCAACCCGAGATGGAACTTCTTCCCGGTGCGGCGGGTGAGCTGCTCCTGGTGCTCGACGCAACGCCACAAGTTCTCTCGCGCGGTCCGCAACCCGCGTTCGCCCAGCCGGAACGCCTTGAAGCTCACCGGCACGGTGCTGACGGACGCCTCGATTCCGTCCGGCACGAGCACGGCGAGCAGGTCGAAGAGCCGGTTGGTGTACGCGAGCCGCTCCGCCGTGGTCCAATCCGGTTGCGAGACCTGCTCCTTGACGCGCGTGCCGTGGAAGTTGCCGTAAGGAAATCCGTTGACCGTGAAGATGTAGCAATCGTTCCGCGCGAGCCATGCCTGGAAGGCCCGGAGCTTCGCCGGCTCCGACAACTCACGGGACGCGGTGTCGCTCAGGCGAAGGCCGATCGCGTACGACCGGTCCGGCGAGACCCGGCGCCGGACGGCGAGCGTGTGCTGCTCCAGGCTTGCGAAGGTCTCCGCCCAATCGCCGCCGCGATGGACGTTGGTGCAATAGGCCAGATGAAGCCCGTGGTTGAGTCTCACGGGACGAATGTAAGAGCCCGCATGTCCAAGGCTCGAACCAAAAAGCACCGCTGCGGATCACCTCGCGGCCACGGGCCCGGCCTCGCAGACCTCGTCCACGACACGGCGCATCTGGGCAAACCACCAGCGGGCCCGTTCCCGCGAGCAAGGACGTTGGCGGCGCGGTGCCCGGCGCGCGGACGGTTCCGCTGGCAGCGTGAGATCGAGCTGAGAAGCACGGTCCCCGCGCAGAGCGGAGGCGAGCGGAGGAAGGGTCTCGGCGAGCGGCATTTCGTTCTTCATGCCGGCAGCATCCTCCAAGGGGTGGGACACACGCTGTCCGAGGTGCGCGATGCCCCGTCGCTCAGGCGAGGCTCACCGGATCGACGTCGACCGTGAGCGTGATATCGTCCGGAAGCGCCACGCCGACCTGGAGCTTGGTCAGTTCGGTGCTCAGCCGCGACATCTGGCGCGCGCGAAGCATGATCTGGTACCGGAAGAACGATTCCGCCCGGGCCAACGGCGCCGGAGCAGGGCCGGCGATCACCAGGTCGGTCCATCCGGCGAGATGGCCGTCGAGCCACTTCCGGATGTGGTCGGCCGTGAACTTCACCTTCTCCTCGTTCCGCCCTTTCAGCGTGAGCATCGCCACCCGCGCGAACGGCGGATAGCGCAGCTGCCCGCGGAACTCGATCTCCTGGTCGTAGAAGCCGAGGAAATCGTGCCGCCGCGCGTACTGGATCGCCGGATGGAACGGCGTGAAGCTCTGCACGAAGACCTCGCCCTCGATGTCGCCCCGTCCCGCGCGTCCGCTGACCTGGGTCAGCAGCTGGAAGGTTCTTTCGCCCGCCCGGAAATCAGGGATGTGCAGCGCCATGTCGGCGTAGATGATCCCGACGAGCGTGACGTTGGGGAAGTGGAGCCCTTTCGCGATCATCTGCGTGCCGACCAGGATGTCGGTCTTGCCCATGCGGAAGTCGGTGAGGATCCGTCGGAAATCGTCCTTCCGCTTGAGCGTGTCGGAATCCATGCGCTGGACGCGCGCTTTGGGGAAGAGTTTCGCCAAGGTGTCCTCGACGCGCTCGGTGCCCACGCCGGAGAAGCGGATCGCCGGGTTGCCGCACTGGGGCTGGGGGCACTTCGTCGGGACGCGTTCCTCGTGCCCGCAGATATGGCACATGAGCCGTTGCGCGGCCCGGTGGAAGGTCAGCGAGACGCTGCAGTTCGGGCAACCGGCCACGAACCCGCATTTCTCGCACTGCAACGAGGTCGAGTAGCCGCGCCGGTTGAGGAAGAGCATCGTCTGCTCGCCCCGTTCGAGGCGCTGGGTGATCGCCTCCTTGAGCGGCTCGGAGAAGATCGGCGGCGGGCCCTTGCGACGGAGCTGCTCCTGCCGCATGTCGACCACGCGCACGACCGGCAACTTCATCTCGGTCGCCCGGTCCGGCATCTCGAGCAGCGTGTACTTCCCGCGCTTCGCGTTGTGGTAGCTCTCGAGCGAAGGCGTCGCGCTGCCGAGCACGACCACGGCGCCTTCGCGCTGGCCGCGGACGACCGCGACATCCCGCGCGTGATACCGCGGCGCCTCCTCCTGTTTGTACGAATGCTCGTGCTCCTCGTCGACGATGACGAGCCCGAGCGGGTCCACCGGCGCGAAGATGGCAGAGCGCGCCCCGATGACGATCTTGGCGCGGCCTTGCCGGATCTTGTGCCACTCGTCATGCCGCTCGCCGCTGCTCAGATGCGAATGCAGGACCGCCACCAGGGTCTGCTGCGGCCCCGACGAGAACCGGGCCTTGAACCGCTCGACCGTCTGCGGCGTCAGCGCGATCTCGGGCACCAGCACGATGGCTCCCCTGCCCTGCTGCAGCACATGGGCGATGGCCTGGAGATAGACCTCCGTCTTGCCCGAACTGGTGACGCCGTGGAGCAGGAACGCCGGAGCCGGACCACCGCCGCCGGTGCCGTCCGTCTGCGCCGGCCGATCCGTCGCCGCGATGATCTTGGCCAGCGCATCGGATTGACGGGCGTTCAGCGGAAGAGGCTGGGTCGCGACGATCTGTTCCTTCGCGTAGGGATCGCGCTCGTCCACCTTCTGAGCGACCCGCACCAGGCCTTTGTCCTCGAGCTTGCGGACGGTCTCCCCCGTGGTCTCGCCCAGCCGTAGCAATTCCTGGAGCGGGAGCTCGCGCCATTCCTCGATGATGCGCCAGATGGTCTCCTGCCGCTTGGTCAGCTTCGGGAAGTCGGCCGGCGGTGTCAGGGCGTGGACATGGAGACGTTCACGCCAGCCTTCCTCTTCCTTGCGCACTGAATCGGGAAGGACGCTCTTCAGAGCCGTCTCCACCGGGCAGCAGTAGTATTCGGAGATCCAACGCGCGAGCGCGAGCACCTTGGGCGTGACCAGGCTTTGGGTGCCGATCACGCGGGTGATGGCCTTGAGGTTGGCGTGCGCGGAATCGTCGGCCAACGCGGTGACCACGCCGAGCACCTGCCGATGGCCGAACGGGACCTTCACCCGTGTCCCGACCTCGACACGCCCGGCGAACTCGGCCGGGATGGCGTAGTCGAACTCCTTCCGGAGCGCGAGTTCCAAGGTGACGCGGGCGACCATCGGCCTGCATCAGACGGCGAACGACCGGAGCCGAGAAGGAGAAACCGCGGATCAGTTCGCCGGCTTCTTGAGCGAAGAGAGGTAATCCAAGAGGTCCGCGAATTCCTGGGTGGTCATGTTCTGCTGGAGCCCGGCCGGCATGATGGAGAGCTTCTGCTTCTCGCGCTTGGCGATTTCCGATTTCTTGTGCCGCGCCGTCGCGCCCGTGGCGGTCTTGAGCACGATCTCGTCCTCGGTCTCGCTGGCGATTATCCCCGACGCTTCGTCGCCGTTCTTCAGCTGGATCTCCCACGCCTCGAAACCGAACGAGATGCCGGCGCTCGGATCCAGGATGGCCTCGCAGAGCGCGTCTTTACCCAGCTTGCTGCCGATCTCCGTGAGCTTCGGGCCCAGATCGACACCCTCGCCGTTGACCTGATGGCAATTGATGCATCCGACATCGGCCCGCCGGAACACGACGGCCCCGCGAGCGGCATCGCCCGGCAGCTTCAGCAACTCGGCCGTCGGAGGCAGCGGCTTGCCCTCCTTGGCGACCGGAGCCGGGAACATCTTTTCGGCCTCGCTACGCACCGACGCCCATCGGACAGCGCGAAGCTCTGTGCCGACCAAGTACAGCAGATCGCCCGGGATCTTCTCGGTCTTGGCCAAGGACAACAATCCAACCGAGCCTTCGTTCACCTGGACGACGGATTTCACGGCCGCTACACGCTCGACCAATGGACGCCCCGCATCGACGACCACCGGGAGGAGCAGCGGCGCTATCCGGTTGTCGAGCGTCAAGGCCAACGTCTGGATGACTCCGACAACTCGTGTCGTTTCCCCCGACAACAATGCAGCCACCGCACCCGTGGTCCTCGCGGACAGCAGCATCCGCGCTGCCTCGACGGCGGCTGGCGAACCCGGAGAGGCGACCACGATCTCTGCGAGCCCACTTTCCTGCCCGGCGATGTTGAAATCCTTTACGAGTTGCACGAATTCCGGCTCGCCGCGCACCTGCTCCAAGACCCGCTTCACGGCTTGCCCGAGTGCTGGATTTGCTTGCAGGTCCGCTCCTTTCAGGCGCTGCAGCGCTTCGAGCGAAAGGCGGACGCGGTCGTCGATCGCGCCGTTCCCATCAAGACTGAAGACGAGCATCGTCGCCAACGACAGCATCCGGCGTGCATCACGGATCATGGGACAAGAATGAAAAGACCGCCCGAGGATTGAATCCACGGACGGTCGGAGAATGGTAGCGCGTATGGGAGTCGAACCCATCTTCCAGCCTTGAGAGGGCTATGTCCTAGCCGATAGACGAACACGCCGATGACCGGGGGTTGATAACCGGTCGACGTATGGCCCGTCAACCCGGAAACAAAAAAAGCCGCCCCAAGAAGGGGCGGCTTTTGAAATTCGCTGCAATTACTTGCGGCGGCTGATGAAGAGCAGGCCACCGAGACCGAGCGCGGCGAGCGCGATGGTCGTCGGCTCAGGCACGGAGACCAAGCTGAGACCCTTGAAGTTGTCCATCGCCGGAGGAGGCGTGGACCCCGTGGCCAACCCGGCGACGTCGAACGTCGAGGTGGCGAATCCCTTGCCGGCCGCGAGAGCGGCAGCGTAGGTCGCACCCACGGCGGAGTCCCAAGCGCGGACCGTCACCGAAGCCGTGCCGCCACTAGCGACGCTGGTGGTGATCACGCCGAGGGAGAAGATTCCGTCCGCAGCGAACGTGTTCTTGGCGGTGCTGAGCACCGTGCCACCCACCAGAATCTCGACCCGACCGGTCACCTTGGACAGCTTGAGGCCATCAGCACCGAGGACGGGGGAGGTGGAGGTGTTTTTGCCGTTGAAGGTGCCCTGCGCGAACGCAGAGAGACTCAACGCGACGAGGCCGATGGCCAGGATGGATTTTTTCATATCTATAGGTTGGAACGGAAAAGTTTACCTAAACTTTCTTTCTCTATCAGTTGATCACGAACGTGCGGGACCACTTACCAGCCGCGGCGGATTGGATGACCAAGCCCTGACCGACGCCGATCACCGGAGACAGACCGCTGTCAGTGCCCCAAGCGCCACCACCGAGGTAATCGCTCGCGACATAGCTGCCCTTCTGGGCGTCCCAAGTGAACACCGTCGAATCGGCCGCCAAGGTGGAGAAGCCGAGGGCCGTGTCAAGCCCGCCGCTCTGGGGGATCTTGGACGCAACGAAGTTGTTGCCCTTGACAATGGCGACCTCTTGGAGACCGGTCAGCACTTCACCGACGAGGACGATGTCCTTGGCAGCAGAAGCTTGAACGAACACCGAGGTGCCCGGAGCCAAGGCATAACCAGCATCACCCCAGTCACCAGCGCCGTCGCCGACTTTGTCGAGGGCGTTGAAGCCATTGCCGTTCCAACGGAAGACCGTGGAGTCAGCCGGGAGAGCCGCGAAAAGAGCCGTGACATCGTTACCGGCCTTGTTGTCGAGAGTGTTGGCGACCAAGTTGAAGCCCTTGGAGAGCGACAATTTGGTGTATCCAACGACGTTGGAGCTGACAGCCCCAAATGCAGAAACGGCGCCCAAAGAGGCCGCAACAGCAGCAAGCAGAAGAGATTTGGTCTTCATTTGTGGTTTATTTTTATTCCGTGTGTGGAGCTACCTTGCCGTCGGGTGCCTCATCGCGTCAACAGATTTTTTGATCCTGTCGCGACTCGCTGAAAATGTCCCCTATCTGACTCGCTGAAAACGTCCCCATTGGAGCCGGGGTTGCGGGCGCAGCCTTGGGAACAATGGAGCGGCTAACGATGAGTCAAAAGGAACGGAAGCGGATGGCCATCATGGTT
>JBBRQL010000105.1:0-13616 GCA_038226425.1 Verrucomicrobiota bacterium | reverse complement strand
TCGGCGTGCTCACCGTCCCGGGCACCGCCGCCGGCGGCAACGCCACCCTTACCGTCCGCGCTTGGGACACCGCTGCCGGATCGACCTTCGCGCTGGCCCAAGCAGCGGGGTTCGGCTTCGGGTCGTCCACCTTCCTGGTCACCGGCCTCGGCGGCGGGCTCGTCACTCCGCCGACGTTGGACAATTTCAAGGGCATCCGCCTGGCCGGGAAGACCGTCGTCTCCGGCGGCATGTTCAACGCCAAGAACTCGGCCACGGCGTCTCCGTTGCTGACGCCGGAAGGCGCCAAGCTCCCGGTCGCCACCGGCCGCGTCGAGATCGTCTACAATGAGGCGGTGTTGAACACCGCCGAGAAGACTTTGGCGATCGACGGCGTGTTCTCGCTCGGCGTGCTCACCGTCCCCGGCGTCGCCGCCGGCGGCAACGCCACCCTTACCGTCCGCGCTTGGGACACCGCTGCCGGATCGACCTTCGCGCTGGCCCAAGCAGCGGGCTTCGGCTTCGGGTCGTCCACCTTCCAGGTCATCGGCCTCGGCGGCGGGCTGGCCACTCCGCCGACGTTGGACAATTTCAAGGGCATCCGTCTCGCACCGAGGTCGGTCGCGGGCGGCGGCTCCTTCAATGCGAAGAACTCCTCCACGCTCTCGCCTCTGCTCGCGGCCGACGGCACAAAGCTTCCGGCGGCCAAAGGCCGGTTCGAAGTCCTCTTCGGCGATGTTCTGCTGAGCACGGCCAAGAACACGCTCGCGGCGGACGGTGTGTTCGCCGCCGGCGTCCTGGCCGTTCCTGGCGTCCCGGCGGGCGGCACCGCGGCCATCACGGTGCGCGCGTGGGATGTCACCTTCGGCGCGACCTACGCCCTCGCCCGGGCCGCGGGCTTGGGCTTCGCTTCGGCCACGTTCGACGTCGTCGGGCTCGGCGGCGACCTCACGCCTCCGCCGGCGTTGGACAACTTCAAGGGCCTCCGCCTCTCCTCGGGCACCACCACGGTCGCGGGGACCTTCAACGCCAAGAACTCTGCCACCGCTTCTCCGCTTCTTGCTGCGGACGGCTCGAAGCTGACGGTGGCGAACGGCCGCTTCGAGATCCTGAACGGCGACGTGCTGCTGAGCATGCAGAACGACCGGTTGGACGTGGACGGCGTGTTCAGCGACGGCGTCCTCAGCATCCCGGGCGTCCCGGTGGGCGGCACCGCGGCGATCACGGTCCGCGCTTGGGACATCAGCGCCGGAACGACCTTCGCGCTGGCCCAAGCGGCGGGCTTCGGTTTCGGCTCGGCCACGTTCGATGTCGTCGGCCTCGGCGGCGGGCTCACACCGCCGCCGGCCATGGACAATTTCAAAGGCATCCGTCTCGCGCCGGCATCGGTCGCGGGCGGCGGCTCCTTCAACGCGAAGAACTCAGCCACGCTCTCACCTCTGCTCGGTATCGACGGGCTCAAGCTCCCAGTGGCGAAGGGGCGGTTCGAGGTCCTCTTCGGCGACGTTCTGCTGAGCACCGCCAAGAACACGCTCGCGACGGACGGCGTGTTCGCCGCCGGGGTGCTCACGGTCCCGGGCGTCCCGGCCGGCGGCACCGCGGCCATCACGGTGCACGCGTGGGATGTCACCTTCGGAGCGACCTACGCTCTTGCCCAAGCGGCGGGCTCGGGCTTCGCTTCGGCCACGTTCGATGTCGTCGGGCTCGGCGGCGACCTCACGCCTCCGCCGGCCATGGACAACTTCAGGGGCCTCCGTCTCAACTCCACGGCGATCAACCTGCCTCCGACCGTCGCCGGTCAATCGGTCACCACCCCTGAGGACGTCGCCGTGACGGTCACGCTCGTCGGCAAGGACCCGGAGAACGCGCCGCTCACCTTCGCCGTCGTCACCGGCCCGAAGAACGGCGTCCTGGACGGCACCGGGGCGACCCGCACCTACAAGCCGAACGCGAACTTCAACGGCAGCGATTCCTTCTCCTTCAAAGCCAGCGACGGGAAGCTCGATTCCGCCGTCGCCACCGTTTCCATCGTCGTCAGCCCGGTGAACGACGCCCCGTCGGCCGTCGCGCAGAACGTCACCACCGCGGAGGACGTCCCGGTCGCCATCAAGCTCGGGGGCTTGGACCCGGAGAACGACGCGCTGACCTTCATCGTCGTCGCTCAACCGAAGAACGGCGCGCTGACCGGCACCGGCGCGAACCTGGCCTACACTCCGAGACCCGACTTCAACGGCACCGACTCCTTCAGTTTCAAGTCCAACGACGGGAAGCTCGACTCCGCCGTCGCCACCGTCTCCATCGTCGTCACCCCGGTGAACGATGCCCCGGTCGCCGTGGCGCAGACGCTCACGACCGCCGAGGACACCGCGCTGAAGATCACGCTGGCCGCGACGGACATCGAGAAGGACGCGCTCACGTTCGCCGTCGTCGCGCCACCGAAGAACGGCACGCTGACCGGCACCGGAGCGAACCTCACCTACACGCCGAAAGCCGACTTCAACGGCACCGATTCTTTCGCGTTCAAGTCCAACGACGGGAAGCTCGATTCCGCCGCCGCTGTCGTCGCCATCACCGTCACCCCGGTGAACGATGCGCCCAAGGCCCTTGCCCAATCGGTCACCACCGCGGAGGACACCGCGGTCGTCGTCAAGCTCACCGGCTCCGACCTGGAGAACGACACCCTGACCTTCGCCATCGTGGCGGAGCCGAAGAACGGCACGCTGACTGGCACCGGTGCGAACCGGACCTACACGCCGAAAGCCGACTACAACGGCACCGACAGTTTCACGTTCAGGGTTAACGACGGGAAGCTCGACTCCGAGGTCGCGACCATCGCCATCGTCATCGCCGCCGTGAACGACGCGCCGGTCGCGGTCGCGCAGTCGGTCACGACCCCGGCGGGCACGCCGATCGCGGTCAAGCTCGCCGCCACGGACGTGGAGAACGACACGTTGACCTTCGAGATCGCGGTGCAGCCGAAGAACGGCGCGCTGACGGGCACCGGGGCGAACCGGACCTACACGCCGAAGGCCGACTTCAGCGGCACCGACACGTTCACCTTCAGGGCGAACGACGGCAAAGCCGACTCCGCCGCCGCCGCCGTGACCATCAAGGTCACTCCGGTGAACCGCGCGCCGGTCGCCATCGCCCGGGTCGCCACCGGCACCGAGGACACGGCCCTCCCGATCGTCCTCGAAGGCACGGACCCGGACGGTGATGCGCTGACCTACATCATCGTTGCCGGTCCGAAGAACGGCACCTTGACCGGCACCGGCACGGCGCGGACCTACACGCCGGGCGCGAACTTCAACGGAACCGACAGTCTCGCGTTCAAGGTGAACGACGGGAAGCTCGACTCCGCCACGGTCTCGGTCGGCATCATCATCGCCGCCGTGAACGACGCGCCGAAGGCCCTCGCCCAGAGCCTCGTCACGGCGGAGGGCAAGTCGCTGGTGCTCCGGCTCTCGGGCTCCGACGTCGAGAACGACCCGCTCACCTATAGGGTCGTCACTCAGCCCAAGAGCGGCGTGCTCCGCAGCGGCTTTTTCGGATCGGTCGCGGCCCCGCGGACGTATGTGCCGAACGCCAAGTTCTCCGGCACCGACTCCTTCGCGTTCAAGGTGAACGACGGGAAGCTGGATTCCCCGGTCGAGACGGTGACCATCACCGTGACCCGCTCCAACAAGTCGCCCGTGGCCATCGCCCAGTCGGTGACGACCACGGAGGACACGGCGGTGAAGGTCACGCTGGCCGGCACCGACGAGGACAAGGACCCGTTGACCTACATCATCGTGGCGCAGCCGAAGAACGGCACGGTGACCGGCACCGGCGCGACCCCGACCTACACGCCGAAGGCTGATTTCAACGGGAAGGACAGCTTCAAGTTCAAGGTGTACGACGGCGGGGCGGATTCCGACGCGGTCACGGTGGACATCACGGTAACGCCCGTGAACGACGCTCCGGTCGCGGTCGCCCAAGCTGTGGCGACGACCGAGAACAAGTCGGTCACGTTCAAGCTGAACGGCACCGATGTGGACAACGACGCGTTGAAGTTCATCACCCTCACGCAGCCCAAGAACGGCATCCTCCGCGGCTCCACCGCGGCGGAACGCAGCTACACGCCGAAGACCGGGTTCAAGGGCACCGACACGTTCACGTACAAGGTGAACGACGGGAAGCTCGACTCGGCCGTGGCGACGGTGACCGTCACCGTCACTCCGAGGGTCACCACGACGTCCGACGACTTCCGCCTCACGATCCTGATGGTGCCGGATGGCGGAGAACTTGCAGCGGCCTACGAGGTCCCGGGCGGCGGCATCCGCAAGGCTGCGGTCCCGGTCGCAGCACCGCTCCTGCCGCAGCTCCTCCTGCAAGCGCCAGCCGGTAGCGTCGGTGTGATCGAATGGTGCGAGCACCTCGGCGGGGACGCCGATTGGCAATCCTTGTCGCCGGTGACGGTCGGTCCGTCCGGTGCGGTCGCGGTCGACTTGGCCGCCGGACAGGCGACCGGATACTTCCGCTTCGTCACCGAGTGAGCGGAGGTACGGGATGCAGGATGGGCGGATCTTCGGGTCCGCCCTGAAGCACCCGATGTCCGAGGTGTTCCAGCCCACGGCACGGCTCGGTATGCACCGTGCCGAGGGGTTATACATGCAGCGGGCTCGCAGAGGTCGTCGATCGTGGCCGACGGCGCGCCCGGGTGCGTCGACGCTGGCCGTGGTCCCCGGTTCGGGCCGCGTCAACGTGGTGATGTAGGACGACCCAGCTCAAGCCGGCGCCGACTCATGGCCGCCCGCCGATCTCGCGCAGCGTCGGGTGGTTCGCGGTGGCTCCACCACCTTGCAGGTCCGGCGCTCGCCCAGGTCCGGTTTCGCGACGAGATGGGCCGCCGTCTCCCGTTTGCGCGCCATGCTGTAGAAGGCGGTTGAAAAGTGCGGCGGGGTCACGTGTGTGACGAGGCGGTCGAAAAAGGCGGCACCTTGGGACAAAGTGAAGGGTGACCTCCTCAAATGTCATGCCGTTCGCCAACGAACCGGTCACGATGGACACTTGGAGGCGGGTTCCTCGGATGACGGGCTTCCGTGGCAGACGCACGGGTCAACCTCGATGCGGCCGGTAGAGGTGTCCTGCATATCTGTGCGTGATTTTAGCCCCTCCGGGCGCGTTGTCAGCACCCGTCCGCACTGCCTAGGCGGAAGCGGCGACGGTCAGCAGGATCACAGCATGTCCGCCGCCACGAACACCGCTGGGTTGACGCCGAAGTGACGGCTGAGGGTTCCGATATGGTCCAAGGTGAGACGACGATCCCCGCGCAGGAGCATCCCGCCGACATTGCGGCTCGCCCCCAAGATCCGCGAGAGGTCCGCGGCCGTCAGTCCGCGCTCTTCCATGAGGCTGGCGAGGATGTCGCGCGGCGCGGGCGGGCGCGACTTGGGCAGGCGGGCGCGGTCATGTTCGTCGAGAAAATGGGCGACGGCTTCCAAGTAGTCGGACTGGTCTTCGTTCAACGGAAACCCGGCCAAGGCTTCAACGATGGCCGTGGCGGCGGCGGCTTCGGCGGCAGTGTGGACCGGGCGGGGCAGATGGAGCGCGCAAAGCTCGCGGTAGCTCTCCGGCACGTCGGCGAACTTGGCGAAGCGGATCCGCTCGCGCCGGCCGGTCTTGGCGGTGGTCGTCATAGCTCGTCCTTCCATCGTTCTTTGTCGTAGGCAGCGTGTGTCAGGAACCGCAACGCATACACCAGCGCGCGGTTGTAGTGGACGGCGGCAACGAGCCGGTAGCGGTTGCCCCGCAGATTGAACACCGTCACCGTGCGCCCGCTTGTCACCGTCACTTGGTCCGCGGCCGGGAACACCCGCCGGAGCGCGGCAAAGTGAGGGAAGTCGTTCCCCTCGATCAAAACCTGCCACACGGCCAGCGCAGAACCGGCATCGGCATACCGCCGAGCCCATTGCCGCAAAGTGGAAGGCTTGATGAGCCGCATGCACACAAGCTGTGTTCAAGTGTCGGGGCTGTAAAGGAAAAGCTTCACGCGCTGGCGGCGGCGGGCAGAGGGATCACGTTGTCCGCCCCGGCTGGTCGGACGGCGAACCAGCGTTCCGCATCTCCGGTCTTCACCAATTCGCGGTAGCGCTTGTGGACCACGGCCGCGCTGTTGCCGAGTTCGCCCGCCGCTCGCCCGACGTCACTGGTCTGCGCGAAGCGGTAGCTGGCGTAGGAGTGCCGGAGCGCGTTGGCCTTCCACTTTCACCCCGGCGGCGGCGGCGGTCGTCTGTTGGGCATCGTAGAAGGCTTCGTGGCTCCCTCCCCAAACGAACCCGTTTTGCCCCGCGTAAGGCGCGAGCCAGACGGCGACGTTGTCGGCGAGCGGGACGACCCGGCGGCTGGCGGTCTTGGCCTTGGACGCGCCCACGACGATCGACTTCTCGGCAACCCGGATGTCGCTCCATTCGAGCCGCTCGATCTCGGCGGAGCGCAACCCGGCAAACGCGCCGATGGCAAGACTCGGCAGGAAGTCCGGCGACGCTGCTGCAAGCAGCTTGTTGATCTGTGTCGGCGTGAAAACCGCGATTTCACGGCCGGACACTTTGAGGTTTTCGACCGCCGCCACGGGATTGTCGGCGGCATAGCCACGGGCGACGGCGAACGTGAAAAGCAGATGTGCGACGCGCCGGTTGTTGACGTAGCTCTGGGCGGAGAGGCGGTGGCTGTCCAACCACTCTTGGACCTCCGGCGTGGTCACGTCGCAAGCATCCTTGCGGAACGCGGCGGCAAAGCGCGTCAGGCGAGAGCGGAGGTCGTCCAAGTAGCGCGGCGAGCCTTTGCGCGCGGTCTTCAATTCCAAAAGCTCCGCGACGACCGCCTCCACTCGCTTGCGCTGCGTCTGCTTGTGCCGGGCGGCGTAGAACTTGGCGGCGGCATGGAGGTTGGGCAGGTCGCCCACGAGTTTGAGGCATTCCGCGAGGGTGGAAGCGGCCGTGGGCAGGGAAAGCTTGTGCGGGGCGAGGGTCTGCACGGCGGCGGCGTAGTCGGCGGCCTGCTCATTCGTCATGCCGGCGGCCACCACGTCGCGCTCGCTCAACTGGCGGGCAATCTGGCCGGCTCGGTCAATTGCGCTGTCCGCATCGGGGAAGGATTCCAGCCGCCGTTTGCCGCTGGCGTAGTTGGCCACCTCAAAACCAAAGGTTCCGTCGGCGCGTAGTCGTCGATAGGCCGTGACCCCGGTTCTCCCGAGCCGGACCTTCCGGGGCCAATTTTCCGATTTCGCCTCTTTGCGTGAACGCGCCGTTCCCATGCGCGACACTGTCGGAAAAAGTCAAACTGCCTCCAAGGAAAGGCACGTGAGCCTTGGACGTAACCACTTGATAATCAAGTGGAGCCGGTGGTCGGGATTGAACCGACGACCTACGGTTTACGAAACCGTTGCTCTACCACTGAGCTACACCGGCTTTGACTATCCATTCCAAGCACCTAGAAACGGAACAACGGCACGAAAAAAACCGGTTCGCCACCCATTTTTCTCTATTTCGAAGGACTCGCCGTGCAACCCGACCCTTCAGTTCCGGACAAAAAGTCTGCTCCTCGCACGAAGCCTTCTTCGCGAAGGCGCTTGATCGTCTCCACAGCGACCCGAATGCGGTGACGTAGTACGCGCTCGCAAAACGCTGAGGCAAGCAGTTTCGTCGTCCTGGCCCGGGTTCCTGTTGGTCGTCCTCGCGGCGAGGATTTCAAGAGAGGCAGTTGATGGAGCGCGAACCAACGCGCGAACCTCCGCACACCATTTTGGCGCAGCACGACATGATACCGCTGAGATTCTACCTCGGAGGAGCATGGTCGGCATGAGAAACACCGAGGCACCGGGACGCAGGGTCGCCGGATCCGATCGGACACGGCGGGCCCGACGAAGGTCAGATATCTTCCAGGCGCCCTGTCGAGTCACCGAACTGCTTCAGGTCTTCGAGGCCCATCCGGTCGGCCAAGCTGAGGAAGAGGTTCGTCGTCGGCTTGGACCCGTGCTTCACGAAACGACCCGGCTTCAAGGTCCCGCCGCCGCCTCCGGCCAGCACGATCGGCAGGTCGGAGTGCGTGTGGCGGTTGGCGTCCGCGTTGCCGCCGCCGTAGACGATCATCGAGTTGTCCAGCAACGACCGGCCGTCGACGTCCTTGGTGGCGCCCAGCTTCCCGAGGAACTTCGCGAACTGCTCCGCGTACCAGCGGTCGATGGACGCGACCTTCTTGATCTTCTCCTCGTTGTTGAAGTGGTGTGAGAGATCGTGGTGGCCCTCGGGGACGCCGATGTCGGCGAAGGATCGGTTGCTGCCATCGTGCGCGAGCAGCAGCGACGCGACCCGCGTGGAATCGGTCTGGAACGCCAGGACCATCAGGTCGTACATCAGCTGGAGGTGCTGCCCGTGGTCGGTCGGGATGCCGGACGGGGTGTCGTCGGTCGGGTCCTTGGCGGGACCGAAGCGCTCGGCCTTCGCGATACGCGTCTCGATCTCGCGGACGCCGGTGAGATACTGGTCGAGCTTGTCCTTGTCGCGGGCGTCCATCCGCGAGGCCATGTCGCGCGCATCCTCGAGCACGAAGTCGAGCACCGACCGCTGCTCCATCTGGCGGCGGCGAAGTTGGTCGGCGCGCTGTCCATGGGGGCCGCTGCCGAAGAGCCGCTCGAAGGCCATGCGAGGGTTCGGTTCGGCCGCGACCGGCGTGGTCGGTGAACTCCAGGAGAGATTGTGCTGGTAGGCGCAGGCATAGCCGGAATCGCAGGCGCCGGAATAGCGCCCCGTGTCGCCGGTCAACTCCAACGAGGCGAAGCGCGTCAGGTGGCCGACCTCGCGGGCGATGGCCTGGTCGATCGAGATGCCGGCGCGGATGTCGGTGGCGCTCTTCTTGAGGCGCACGCCGGTGAGGAACACGCCGTTGCCACGCGCATGGTCGCCGCCGCCGTCGGCACCGGGCTCCGCGGCCCGATGGTCGAGACCGCCGAGGATCTGCAGGTGCTGCCGGTGGACTTGGAGCGGCTTGAGCGTTGCCCCCAGCTCGAATTCGCTGCCCTCGCCCTTCGGCCACCAGGCGGACGGGATCGCGCCGTTGGGGAAGAACACGAAGGCCGTCCGCAGCGGCGCGCCGCCGGCGGTGGCGGCCAGCTTGCGGGCGGACGCGGCACCGGCGCCGAGCAAGGGCAGCGGCGCGAGCGATGCGAAGGCCGGCAGCGCGATGGAGGCGCCGAGGCCGCGCAGGAACCGGCGGCGGCTGAGGCTGGCGTGGCGTTCGGCGGCGAAGTGGCGGTGGGTGTTCATGGCGTGGTGCGGGCGTCGGCCCGTTGACGGAGCGGAGCGGTGACTTTCTGCGCCGGATCCTTGGCGCGGGTCTTCTGGAACGGGGCGGATGCGATGATGCCGGAGAACAGGGCCGACGGACGGCCATCCGCCTTCACCAACCGGTCGACGATCTGGTCGACAGTCTCGACATCGTGCGGCTCGAGCCCGCGGCCGAGCGCGTAGGTCAGCATCTTCTCGGTCAAAGTCCGGTAGAACTGCACCGCGTGCTTCTCGGCGAGGACGCGCTTGAGTTCGCGCACATCAGCGAAGCTCTCGCCGGTGAGCAGCTTGCCCGTGGCGTCGATGGCGATCTTGCGCTCGGAATCGCGCCACATGCCCATCGCGTTGAAGTTCTCGAGCGCGAGGCCGAGCGGATCCATGCGATCGTGGCAACCGCTGCACAACGGCTTCTCGCGGTGCAATGCGAGCGTCTCGCGCAACGACAGCGTCCGGTCCTTGGACCCCTTCGCGGCGTCCTCGAGGGACGGGATGTCCGGCGGCGGCGGCGGCGGCGGCGTGCCGAGGATGTTGTCGAGCACGAAGAGCCCGCGCTTCACCGGCGACGTGCGCGTGGGGTTCGAGGTGACCGCGAGCACCGTGCCCTGGGTGAGGATGCCACCGCGCGGGCTACCGGGCGGCAGAGTCACGAGGCGCATCTCGTCGCCGAGGACGGCGAGGTTCGTCAGGCCATAGTGCTTCGCGAGGCGTTCATTGAGGAACGTGTAGTCGCTGTCGAGCAGCTCGCGGACACTGCGGTCCTTCTGGACCACGTGGCTGAAGGTCTTCTCGGTCTCCTGGCGCATCGCACGGCGCAGGTCGCCGTTGAGCTCGGCGGCCAACGGCTGGCCGGCGCGCTGCTGGAACACGAGCCGCATCGCGTCCATCTCCTTGCGCTCTTCCGGCGTGAGCTTGGCGTCCGGCTTGTCGCGCAGCTCCCGGAACCGGGCGCGCCGCGTCTCGAACTCCACATCGGGTGCCGCCTCGCGCGCCAGCACCTGCCGCGAGTCGATCACCACCGACTCGATGTCGCGGGCCTGGAGCCATTGCCCGACGAAACTGCGGATGAAGCCGTCGAACTTCGTGTCCGCCATCATCCGGCGGACCTGGGCATCAAGGTCCCGGCGAAGGCCCCTCGCGTCGGCGAGCCGCGAGAGCTCGGCGTCCGGCATGGTGGACCAGAGGAAATACGAGAGCCGCGACGCCAACGCGTGCTCATCGACGGGAACGTGCCCGCTGCCGGACACCCCGGCCTCGGCGGCCTCCTCGCGGAACAGGAACCGGGGCGAGGCAAGCACCGCGGTCATCGCCTGACCGATCCCGGCCTCGAAGGCCTTGCCGGGCTGCTGCCAGGTCGCTTCCGCCAGCGCGACGAGACGGTCGAGCGTCCGCGCATCGACCGGGCGCCGGTAGGCCTTGCGGACGAACGGCGCGAGAATCTCGCGGGCGTAGGCGCGGCGGCCTTCCAAATCGGACGGCGTCGGGCGCGGGAAATACTTTGCGTGGTCCTTCGGGCGGACCCAGTGCCGTTCATCCATCGGGCCGCGCACGGTGACGGAGTCGACCCGCATCGTGAGCGAGCGGACGCGTTTCGCTTCGGGCGTGAGCGGCTGGATCTCGAACTGCAGCCGGTGCTCGCCGGCGGTCCATCCGCGCTCGAACTCGAAGCGCAGCGGGCGGTTGTTCTCGCGCGTGAAGTCTTGGCGCAGCAGCTCCTCGCCGTCGGCGCTGAAGACGAGCCTGCACTTGTTGTAGTCGAACTGGTTGTCGACGAAGCGTTCGTTGGCCGACAGCTCGAGCACGAGCTGGTGGCGGCCGGCCTCCTTGGCGAGGAAGACGTGCGTCGCCGTCGCCGGCTCGTAATACGAGAGCGTCAGACTCCCGCCGGGCCGCGCGGGGCCGCCGGCCTTGGAGTCGGGGAGCGCCGGTTCCTTCACGAAGGCGTTGCCCGGGACGACCTGTTCGGCCGGGACCGCCGGAGCCGGAGGCACGGCCCTGGACACGATGGTCTTCGCCGCGGCGAGATACTTCTCGAGCAGCATCGGCGGCAGCGTGAGCACATCGCCGATGTTGTCGAAGCCGTGGCCGGTGTCATCCGGCGGGAACTCGGCCTGCGTGTCGAACTCGACGCCGAGCAGGTCGCGGACGGTGTTGCGGTACTCGGTGCGGTTGAGTCGACGGACGGTGACCCGGCCCGGATCCGGATCCGCCGGATCGAGGCCGAACGCGCCGCGCTTGATCCAGTGCTCGAGACGGCGGAGCTCGTCCGCGGTGGGCTGCGGCTTCTTCGCCGGGGGCATGATGCCTGCGCGGGTGTTCTTGAGCACGGACAGCCAGAGATCGGCACGACCGATCAGCTCGGCGTCGGACTTCGCCTGGTCGAAGGCGACCTTGCCCTTGTCCATGCCGTCGCCATGGCAGTCGTAGCAATAGCGCGACAACAGCGGCTGGATCTCCTTGTGGAAATCCTCGGCGGCGCGCGGATCGGAGGCCGCGAGCTGGAGCGCGAGCAACGCAGCCGATGCCACGATACCGGCGTTCTGCCACTTCCGCGGTTGGGACATGCTCGTCATCGATTGGGGGCTAGTCCGGACAATCTAAAGGTCCGCCCGCGCCGTCGGCAACGCCGCAGATGAGGCGACCGGGCTCTCCAGAAGGCGGGAGGGAAGTTTTCTCGGAGAGAGGGAAGTCATCGGCTGGCGGATGCCGTCGTTCCGATCGACAAACCGCTGTCATCGGCGTCCGCCCCTTCGTATCCGATCGCCGCGATGCGGCAAGGCAACGAGTGCCCGCTGAGGAAACTCGTTGCCCCGCGCGAGGTGGCTATCTAGTTTCCGCCCTCGTTTCTGCCGCTGTGCGCGGGTAGCTCAATTGGATAGAGCGTCGGTCTCCGAAGCCGAAGGTTGTGGGTTCGATTCCCGCCCCGCGCACCATCTCCTGATCGGTCCCGGTCATTTCGGCCAGGGCCTGTCTGTCTCCGGGAGCCATCGTGGAATACGGCGATGGCGTGCCCATCTTCTCCTCGGTGCCGCGCTACCGGCATGGCATCCTTCACGTGTGCAGCAGCCATCAACGCCCGCTTCGGATCCGGTCGTCGCCGCCACCCGCCTTTGGCTCGAGAAGGCCGTCATCGGCCTCGACCTCTGCCCGTTCGCCAAGGCCGTCCATTTCCGCGGCCAGATCCGCTACGTCGTCAGCGAGGCACGGACCGAAGCCGCGCTGCTCGACGACCTCCACGCCGAGCTGCTCGCCCTGCACGCCGCCGATCCGGCGCGGGTGGACACCACGCTGCTCATCCATCCGCACGTGCTCCAGGACTTCGCCGACTACAACGCCTTCCTCGACCTCGCGGACGAAGCGTTGGCGGACGCCGGCCTGGTCGGGGTGGTCCAGATCGCGAGCTTTCATCCGCGCTACCAGTTCGCCGGGACCGGGCCGGACGATATCGGCAACTTCACCAACCGGGCCCCCTACCCCACCCTGCATCTGCTGCGCGAGGCCAGCATCAGCCGCGCGGTGAGGTCCGGTCCCGATGCCGCCTCGATCTATGAGGCCAACATCGCCACCTTGGAGAAGCTCGGCCACGAAGGCTGGGCGAAACTAGGGCTGACCCCGCCGCCGTGAGCGCAGGGCCGATCCGGAAACCACGACCTGCGCCGTCGTGGCGGGCGCGGGCCTGCGGGTCTTCGCCGCCTGGCGTCGCCACGCCATCCGAGCCTCGATCCCTTCTCCATTTCTCACACACGCCCGGCCTCCGCGCCGGGCGTTTTCTTTTTGCGCATCCCTTCCGCGCGTCAGCGTCTCGGACTGCGGGTGGCTTGCCACCGCGTTGGGTTGGCCGCGAAAGAGCACAAAGCGCACAAAGGGAACGCGGCCGTGAGCGCTTTTCTGCGGTGTTCTCTGCGTCCTTTGTATCCGTCTGGGGAAGTGCGTCTATCCGTGCTGATGGTTGGTGATAGTGTGTGGGGATGAGTTCTCAACCCGAGCGCCGAAAGCATCGCACGCCCGACGGACGCGCCGATCTTGTCGCGGCGTATCGCAAGAGCGGCCTGACGCGGCGAGAGTTCGCTGCCCTGGAGGGGCTGAGCCTGTCCTGCTTGGGTATCTGGCTCCGAAAGACCAGAGCGGGGACCGGGAGCACGGTGCCGGCCACGTTCATCCGGTTGCCGGTGGACCTGACGGTCGGCGGGGATCGGCGTCCGGCTTATAGGATCGGCTTTCCCGGTGGCCATAGCGTGGAGGTGTCCGCGGGGTTCCAGCCCGATGAGTTGAGGGAACTCTTCCGGCTCGTGCGCGGGCTATGATCCCCACCGGACC
>JBBRQL010000104.1:0-13699 GCA_038226425.1 Verrucomicrobiota bacterium | reverse complement strand
CGCACGGGACCTGATGCAGCGCCGGCAGGACATCCTCAACGACATCACCGACACCGTCGGCGCGGTCTTCTGCGGCATGACCTTCGCCTGCGCCCGTTGCCACGACCACAAGTGGGACCCGATCAAGCAGGCCGATTATTATCGCCTGCAGGCGTTCTTCGCCAACACCGCGGCGGACGACCACATCCCGCTCCTCGCGCCCGACGAGCTCGTCCGATACCGCGGGCGCCTTGCCCGCTGGGAAGACCAGACCCGTACGGTCCGCGAGGAGATGGCCGCGCTCGAAGAACCGCATCGCCGCGCGATCATCCGCGACTACGTGGAGAAGTATCCCGACACCATCCAGGTCGCCCTCGCCAAGCCCGCGGTGGAACGGACGTCCTTCGAGCACCAGATGGTCGCGAAGGCCAAGCTCTACCTCGAACCGGAATCCCACCAGTACCTCGCGCCGGCCTCGGCCTGCGTCGGCCGGATGAAGAAGGAGGAGAAAGAACGCTGGCAGGCGCTGGACCGCCAGCTCCAGACCTTCGCCGCGACCCACCCGGGCAAGCTCCCCATCGCGACCGGTGTCGCTGACGTCGCGCCCGAACCGCCGGCGACCTACGTGCTCGGCCGAGGCCTGCGCACATCGCCGCGGGAAGAAGTGCAGCCCGGGTTCCTCGCCATCTTGGATCCGCGCCCGACGCCGGTGGTCCCTGCTTTCGCTCCCGCGACGACCGACCTGGCCGCGGGCCACATCGCTGCGCCCGAGAGGAAGCCGAGCTCCGGCCGGCGCACCGCCTTGGCCAAGCTGCTCACCGATCCGCAGAACCCGCTCGTCGCCCGCGTCATGGTCAACCGCGTCTGGCAGCATCATTTCGGCCGCGGTCTGGTGGCGACGCCGAGCGATCTCGGTCTGAAGGGCGACCGGCCGTCGCATCCCGAGCTGCTCGATTGGCTGGCGCAGGAATTCGTCCGCAGCGGCTGGAGCGTGAAGCACCTGCACCGGCTCATCGTGGGCTCCGCAGCGTACCAGCGGCGCAGCGACGGACAGAGCGGCGCGGCGGCCGATCCGGAGGACAAGCTGCTCTGGCGCTATCCGCGCTCACGGCTCGAAGGCGAGACCGTCCGCGACGCGGCGCTCGCGGTAGCTGGAAGGCTGAACCCGGAGCCAGGAGGCCCGAGCATCTTTCCCGAGCTCCCGCCCGGCATGGAGACGCGCGGCGGATGGAAGACCAGTGCCGACCTCGCCGCGCGCGACCGCCGCAGCATCTACGTGTTCGTGCGCCGCAACACGCGCTACCCGATGTTCGAGACCTTCGACATGCCGGACACGCACGAGAGCTGCCCGCGGCGCAACGTCACGACCAGCCCCATCCAGGCGCTCGCGCTGCTGAACAGCCGGCTCACGCACGAGTGGGCGCAGAGCTTCGCCGGCCGCGTGCTCGCCACCGCCGGGACGGACGAGACGAAGCAGATCGAGACCGCGTGGCGTCTGGCCTATGGGCGACCGCCGGCCGCGGACGAGGCCGGTTCGTCGCGGCAGTTCTGCGCGGACCAGCGCCGCATCATCGCGCGTCGCCATGCCGGAGCCGAGCCCGTCGCGCTGCCTTCTCCCACGCCGGCCGGCGTCGATCCGGACCACGCCGCGTCGCTCGTCGACCTCTGCCACGCGCTGCTGAACTCCAACGAGTTCGTCTACCGCAACTGATCGCCATGAATCCTCCTTGCGGCAAGATCCAGCCGTCCGCCTCGCGCCGCGAGTTCCTGCTCCGCGCCAGCGGAGGCTTCGGCACGCTGGCCGCCGCGCATCTGCTCGGCCTCGACGGATTGCTCGGGAAAGCCGAGGGCTCGACCGTCGGGGTGGACGCCCTTTCCCCGCTCGCCGCGCGGCCGTCGCATATCGCACCGCGGGCGAAGTCGGTGATCTTCCTCTTCATGGAAGGAGGCCCGAGCCACATCGACCTCTTCGATCCGAAGCCCGCGCTCGGGAAGCTCGCCGGACAACCGATGCCGGATTCGTTCGGCAAACCGCTCACCGCCATGGGCACCGCCGGCAACACCATCATGCCGAGCCGCCGAAGCTGGAATCAGCATGGACGCTCCGGCCTCTGGGTCAGCGATTGGTATCCCGAGGTCGCGCGGCACGCCGACGACCTGTGCGTGCTGCGCTCGTGCTGGGCCGACGGGCTCAACCACGTCGGGTCCGTCTGCCAGATGTGTACCGGCGACATCTTGGCGGGACGCCCGTCGCTCGGTTCGTGGGCCAGCTACGGGCTCGGCTCGGCGAACCAGAACCTGCCGTCCTTCGTCGTGCTCACCGATGCGGCCGAGGTGAACGGCGGCCCGAAGAACTGGAGCAGCGGGTTCCTCCCGGCGGTGTTCCAAGGGACGCAGTTCCGCAACGACGGACCGCCCATCTTCCATCTCGCGCCGCCGTCCACCACCGGTCCCGAGCAGCAGCGCCGGAAGCTCGATTTCTTGGCGCAGCTCAACACGCGCTTCGCTGCCGGCAAGGCCGACGACAACGAGCTGGCCGCGCGGCTCGACAGCTACGAGCTCGCCTGGCGCATGCAATCCGCCGCGCCCGAAGCGGTGGACCTGGCGAGCGAGACCGCCGCGACCCGCCGCCTCTACGGGCTCGACCAGGACGCGACCAAGAAGTTCGGCGCGAACTGCCTGCTCGCCCGTCGGCTCGTCGAGCGCGGCGTGCGCTTCGTCCAGTGCTTCAGCGGCAGCGGCAGCGCGTGGGACGCCCATGAAGACCTCGAGGGCAACCACTCCAAGCGCTGCCGCGAGACCGATCAGCCGATCGCCGGACTGCTCGCCGACCTGAAGTCGCGCGGTCTGCTCGACGAGACGCTGGTGATCTGGGGCGGCGAGTTCGGCCGCACGCCGTTCAACGAGAAGGGAAAGGGCCGTGACCACAATCCTTGGGGCTTCTCGATGTGGATGGCCGGCGGCGGCGTGAAGGCCGGGACCGTCGTGGGCGAGACCGACGAGATCGGCCTCCGCGCCGTGAAGGACCGCATCCACGTCCACGACCTGCACGCGACCATCCTGCACCTGATGGGCCTCGACCATCTGCGTCTCACCTATCCGCACAACGGCCGCGACGAACGCGCGACCGTCAACGACGGCGAGGTCGTGGCCAAGGCCCTGGCCTGAACGCCCGGCTCAACGCCAGGTGACCTCGCTGATGTCGAGGTGCCATTCGCTGCCGTCGGTCACGCGCACGGCTTTCGACTCGATCTTGTAGACGATTTTTTCGAGCTCGACCGCCGGCGGCAGCACGTTGATGAGCACCTCGCCGCTGGAGGCTGAGATGATGCGCGTCCGGAGTTCGGGACGCCGGATGAACTGGAACGTCATGGTGTCCACGGTGAAGACATGGCCGGTGACGCGGGCCACGCCGCCCTCGTAGACATCGACCGTGCCGACGAAATGCCGGTGCGGCTCGCTCTCGAAGTGCCGGCGATGGATGACGTGGACCTTTTCGCCCGGGCTGAGGATATCGCGGATCATCGGCGCGTAGCCTGCCGATGATCTGGTCCGCGCGGAAGCACCGGCTTCCGGAAAGAAAAGCCGCCGTGGAGGCTCAGCGCGAGGCCGACTTGGGACCGACCTCGAGGCAGACGGCCTCGGTGGTGCTGCGGGCGTAGACGCGGCCGTTGCTCACGACCGGCGTCGTCCAGCACTTGCCGCCCAGCACACCGGCGCGGGCGACCTCTTGGTAGCTCTCGGGCGTCGCCTTCACGAGCACGAGCTCGCCGGCGTCGCTGAGCACCATGACCTGGCCGTCCACGAGGATCACGTGGCCCGGGCCGAACCCGGCCTTCTCCCACTTCACCTTGCCGGTCGCGACCTCCACGCACTTGAGCGGGCCGGTGCCGTATTCCTTGAACTGGAACATGCCGTACAGATGGCCGTCCTTGAGCACCGGCGTGCTCCAGTGGTTGGCGAGCGGCTTGTTGCCCGGGAAGCGGTAGAGTTCGGTCGCGGTGAACGTGTCGCCGGTCTTGGTGATCTTCGCCGCGCCCGCGCCGACATCGTAGCCGGCGGAGCAGTACACGATGTCTCCGGCGACCACGGGCGACGCCGCGGTGGAGACCTTGTAAGGGAACGGATGGCGCCACAGCTCCTTGCCGGTCTTGGGCTCGACCGCGAGCAGGCCGGATTGGAGGAAGAACACGACCTGGCGCTTGCCGTGGATCGTCGCCGCGACGGGCGTGGCGTGGGTCATCTTCTCGTCGAACGCCTTCCATGCGACCGATCCGTTCTTCTTGTCGAAGGCGAGCAACGACTGGTCCGGACCGCCGCCCGCGACGAAGAGGAGGTCGCCCTCGATCACCGGCGACGCCGCGTTCATCCACGAGATGTTCCGGCCGGCGAACTCCTTCGGCAGGTCGTGCCGCCAGACCATCTTGCCCGAGACCGTGTCGAAGCAGCTCACGACGAGCTTCGCGGAGACGGTGTAGACGTGGCCGCCGTCGATGGCGGGCGTTGAGCGCGGGCCGTCGCCACCGCTGTTGTCCTTGGTGCCGGACTGGCCGCCGTCGTTGATCTTCATCGTGCCGAGCGCTTGCTGCCAGAGCTCCTTGCCGGTGCCCGCGTCGCGGGCCACGAGGGTCTCCTGGTCGGCGCTGTCGATGTTGCGCAGCTCCAGGGTGAAGGCTTTTCCACCCGCGACCACGAACGAGCTGAACCCGCCGGTCGAAGGCACCTTCCACAGCGCCTTCGGTCCGGCCGCGGGCCAGGTCTTGGAGATCTTCTCGGGCGAACTGCCGTCGGCCTTCGGGCCGCGGTATTGCGCCCAATCGGCGGCCGACGCGGAACCGGCGGCGAGGAGGAGGCTGAGGGAGGTCAGTACGGCTTGGTTCATACGTGTGCGTGTTTGTCTGCGGCTGCGAAAGCGGTCAAAGGATTTTTCGGCGTCTGGATCAGATCCCGAGGCGTTTCGCGACTTCTTCGGCGAGCACCTCGTAGGCTGCGGCGCCCGCGCTGTACGGGTCGTAGGCGGTGATCGGCTTGCCGAAGCTCGGCGCCTCCGCGAGCCGCGTCGTGCGCGGGATCACCGTGTCGAACACCAGGTCGCCGAAATGTTGGCGCACCTCGGCGACGACGTTCTGCGCGAGCTTCGTGCGGCCGTCGAACATGGTCATCAGCACGCCCATCAGCTCCAGTCCGGGGTTGAGGCCGGTCTCGCGCACCTGGTTGAGGATGCGCGTGATCATCGCGACGCCTTCGAGCGCGTAGTATTCGCACTGGAGCGGCACCACCAGCCGGTCGGCGGCGGCGAATGCGTTCAGCGTGAGGATCCCGAGCGCGGGCGCGCAATCGATCACGATGAGGTCGAACCGGCCCGAATCCCGCAGCGGCGCGAGCGCGACGCGGAGGCGGTTCAGATAATCGTCGGTCCGCGCGAGCTCCACTTCCGCGCCGCACAGGTCGAACTCGCTCGGGAGAACGGAAAGATTGGCGAAGGCCGTCTCCTTCACGCGTTCCTCCAAGGTGCCTTCGCCCATCAGCGGACGGTACACGCTGCCGCCTTCGGTCTTCTCCAGGCCGACACCGCTCGTGGCGTTGGCCTGGGCGTCGAGGTCCACGAGCAGCACCCGCTTGCCCATGGCGGCGAGGCAGGCGGACAGGTTGACCGACGTGGTGGTCTTGCCGACGCCGCCCTTCTGGTTGGCGATGGCGAGGACGCATGTAGACATGCGGCGAAAGTCCGAAGTCCGTCGGCCGAAGTCCAAGGGGATTTTCATGCGGCCCGTGGGATCGGACAGGATGAACAGGATGGACACAATCGGAGGCGCTTGTTTTTTCACCGTTTTGGGGTGTCACCCACGCGATCGATACGGGCGATGTCCAAGGAGGGGATCCGTCATGGCCTGCCCGGTGCCACCGGCCCGCGTCGGCGCGCCCGGCGACGATAGCCGCGATGACAAGGCGCATCCGGTCCATCCGGTCGATCCTGCCCCGACCCTCTCTTTTCGCGGCTCCGCGGTTGAACGCGGGCGCTCCTTCGCCTATCCCAAGGCCGCTCCATGAGCGAAGTCCTCGTCATCGGTCACCGCAACCCGGACACCGACGCAATCTGCTCGGCCATCGGCTACGCGGAGTTCAAGCGCCGCACCGGGATGCGCGATGTCGTGGCCGCTCGCTGCGGCGACACGAACGAGCGGATCGACTTCGTCCTGCGCACCTTCGGCGTGCCCGCGCCCAAGTTCGTCGCCGACGTCTCGCCGCGCGTCCGCGACGTCATGCAGGGCAACGTCATCTCCGTACCGCCCCGCACCACCGTGGTCGAGGCGCTGGCGATGATGGACCGGAAGAACATCCGCGTGCTGCCCGTGCTCGACAGCGAGCGCCGCTGCCTCGGCCTGATGTCGGTCTTCAAGGCGAGCAAGTTCTTCTTCCCGTCGCCCAACCGCATCTACGATTCCCGGCGCATCCTCGCCTCGGTCCGCAGCCTCGCCCGCGCACTGGACGCCAAGATGATCTGCGCCTTCGCGCCCGACACCGAGGAGGACCTCGTGCTGATGGTCGCGGCGATGAAGCCCGCGTCGTTCGCCGCGCGGCTCCCGAACTACGCTCCCGAGAAGCTCGTCGTCGTGGTCGGCGACCGCGAGGACATCCAGCGGCTCGCCATCGAGAACCGCGCCCGTATCGTCATCGTCACCGGTGGTCTCGACATCACCGAGGAAGTCCGGCTGCTCGCCCGCCAGAACGAGGTCACGCTGCTGCTCACGCCGCACGATTCCGCGACCACCGCGATGCTCTGCCGCTCTGCCATCGCCGTGGAGCACCTGCTGCGCGAGGACTTCCTCTCCTTCGGTCAGGATGAACTGTTGTCGTCCGTCACCGGCATGGCCGCCGAATCGAAGTTCCAGGCCTTCCCCGTCGTGGACGAGGACAAGCGCGTCGTCGGCATCCTGTCGAAATCCGATTTCCTCAAGAAGGCCGACCGCAAGCTCATCCTCGTCGACCACAACGAGCTCACCCAAGCGGTCCACGGCGCCGACAAGGTCGAGATCATCGAGGTGATCGACCATCATCGCCTGGGCGCCTTCACCACGTCGCAACCGATCCTCTTCCGCAACGAACCGGTCGGCTCGACGAGCACCATCGTGGCCGATTGCTTCTTCCGGCACGGCGTCGAGATGCCGCCGAGCATCGCCGGTCTGCTGCTCGCCGGACTGGTCAGCGACACGCTCAACCTCACCTCGCCGACCACCACGAAGCGCGATGCCGAGATCCTCCTGGAGCTCGAGAAGCTCGCCGGGGTCGATGCCGCGGAGTTCACCGAGAAGCTGTTCCGCTCCGGCTCCGTGCTGGTGTCGAAGCCCGCGGCCCTCGCGATCACCACCGATTGCAAGGAGTACACCGAGGCCGGCCACCGCTTCAGCGTCGCGCAGATCGAGGAGCTCGGTTTCGACAACTTCCACGCGCGCCAAGCCGAGGTGCAGGCGGCGCTCGAGGCCTACCGTTTGGCCAACGGCTATCTCTTCTCCGCGCTGCTCGTCACCGACGTCGTGCTGCAGACGTCGTTGCTGCTGCTCGCCGGGCCGGAGAAGTTCCTGGATGCCATCCAGCACACCGAGGTCTCTCCCGGGATCTTCGAGATGAACGGCGTCGTCTCGCGCAAGAAGCAGCTGCTCCCGTTCCTCACGCAACACCTCCACCGCGTCGCACCGCAGCTGGCCACCGCATGATCCGGTCCGGCGATGTCGGTCGGCGCCCAGGGCGAACCTTGTCCAGATCTCCATGATCGACGCCCCTACAACGGACCGCCGAGTGGTCGACGCGGCCGCATCTCCGCAAGATTCCGAGGCTTGGGCCGCTCTCTACAAGACCTACCGGGAGCCGATCTGCCGCCACTGCGCCATGAGCGGCCTGACTCCTTCCGAGAGCGAGGAGGTCGTCCAAGAGGTGTTGGTCAAGCTGTCCCAGCGCTTGGCCAAAGCCGCATTCAACCGGAACTCTTCCACGCTCCGGGTCTGGCTCGACGAAGCGACCAACCGCCTCATCTTCGAGGTCCATCGGCTCAACCGGCGCAATTCGATCACACCACAGGCGATGGCGCTCATCCAAGAATGGCTTCCGCCCGCGTTGGCTCCGGAATCGGACACGAAGGCCCGCGAACAGATGGAGGCTCACCTCTGGTCCGTCTGCCTCGCCCGGGTGCGCCATGAGGTCCGGCCCCGCCGATGGCAGATCTTCGAGGCCTACGCCCTCCAGGGCGGCACCGCGGCCGAGGTGGCACGCCGCTTCGGCACCTCCGGAATCAATGTCCGCCTGATCCGGCATCGTGTCATCGGTCGCATCCGGAAAGCATGGGCGGTCCTGCCGGCCAGCGGCCTCCCGGACCCTGTGGAATGAACAAGCCGCTGCCGTTCATCCCGGAGGGATACCGCCTCGTGCGCCCGCTTTCGGTGCGGGAGGGATCGTGGGTCTTCCTCGCCACCGGCCCGAACTCCGCCTGGTGCTGCCTCAAGCTCCAGCAGACGCCCCGGACCGGGTCGTTCGCGGCCTTGGTGGCCGCCCGCGGACCCTTGCGGGTCCTATCACACGGGACGGGGATGATGCCGTTGACCGCTTGGGGCGCCGATCATGCCAGCGGCACTTTGTGGGAGGAGATGCCCCTCGCCGACGACCTGCTCACCGAGGCCCCCTTCGCGTCGGAACGCAGCGAGACGTACACGCCGTTCAGCCTTGTATCCTGGCTCACGGAACGGGGACCGGCATCCACCGGACAAGTCATCGCTTGGGGGCTCCGCCTCTCGCAGGCGCTCGTCGACCTGCACGCGGCGGGCCTGCTCCATCGCGACGTCAAGCCCGCCAACATCCTCTTCTCCGGCGGCCTCCCCGTCTTGGCCGACTACGGGTCCATCGGCGGTGAAGGGGCCTCCATCGAGTTTCCCGGCACCGAAGGCTACGTCCCTCCCGACGGGCTCGGCTCACCCGCGCTCGATGTCTTCGCGCTGGGACGCACCCTTTACGAGCTATGGACCGGGCTGGACCGCTTCCGGTTCCCCTCGTTGCCCGCCGCCGTGACCCAGAACGCCGATTGGGACACGCACGGCTGGTTGCTGAACGATGTCCTGCTCCTTGCGGCCGAAGGACGTCCCTCCCGCCGGTTCGCGACCGTCGCCCAGCTCCATGCGGCCCTCAGCCGGGCCGCGCCGGGCCGCCGCCGGATCTCCCGCCGAAAGTTCGTGGGCGTCGCGGCAGCCGCGGTCGGCGGTATCGGCGCGGCCTATGTGTGGCGCAACCGTCCGTCCCATCGGGCCGTGTGGCGGCGTCTTCCCCCGGCCCGGTTCGGCTTTGAGCTGTGGCAAGGAACCGAACTGACCTATGATTGGGCCAACCGGACCCTGTATTCCCTAAGCTCCGATTACCGCGGCTCCGTTCTCCAGTCCTATGACCTCCGGCCTTGGAAGCGCTCGGTATGGGAATTCCCGAAAGCCTCGCAAAGAATCCAGGCCTCCATCCTGATGCCTGAAGAGCGAGAAATATGGGGCGTGGAGTCCGTCACCGGAAAAGTCAACCGGGTGAAGACCGACGGCAGTTCAGTGACACCGATCGCGGGGAACCCTCTGGACCAGCTCGATTTCACGGGCCGGATCTATTGGAACCCGTTCACCGGCCGCATCGGCATGTTCGGCGGCTACGGGCTTTTCCACGTCCACAACCGGCTCACCGAATTCGACCCGAAGGCAGGAGAATGGCAGCCCCGGTCGCCTGCCGGTCCATTCCCGTGGCCGCGGAGGGAGCCCTTTCTCTTCCCCGGACGGGATCGGAAGAGCTGGTTCCTTTTCGGCGGATACGGAAACCTGGACGGCCGGCAGGGCAAGGTCACAGCCGGACTCTCTGGCTACGACGGGCAGTTCTACCCGCTCGATGACCTGTGGTCGTTGGACTTGGCCGCGGACCGATGGAAGCCGTTGCTGCCGGTGCAACGATGGCGTCCGGGCAACTTGAAGTCGGCCATCTACCATCCAAGGCTGGATGCCGTTCTGTTCCTCACCGGAAGCGTGCTCGGGAAGGAGATTCCGGCAGCGCTGCACCTATGGGCCGGAGATCCCGGCAAGGACCCGAAGGCCCTTCCCTCGGTCGGCGATGTCATCTCGATGTTCCGGCTCTGGACGCTCCTCGTGGAACCCGAATCCCAAGACCTGTGGGTCTTCGCCGATGAAGGCGTGTTCGCGGTGACCCTCCAGCCGGCATGAGCCCATGACGGCCGCCAAGCGACCGTCCCGAGGCCGTTACAGTTTAGGGTGAATTAAACTGACTTTTTAAGTTAGCGGGCGGGCGGGTATCAGCGCCTCATGGTGGAATTATGCGACCATCAAATGCTCCGATTCCATTCTTCACGTTGCTGTTGGGATTCGTCTTCGCCATCGCCACCGCAACGGCCCAAGTGCCCGCCTTCCTCTCCCAAGGCCTTGTTGCCTACTACCCGTTCAACGGGGACGCGAACGACGAAAGCGGCGGCAACCACCACGGCACACTGATGCCAGGAGCCACGCTTGATTCTGACCGCTTCGGCACCAGCAAAAGCGCTGTGCTGATCGACGGAATCAATGGTTTGAACAAAGGGGTTAGGATAACTGACAAGGTGATCAATCTTGGACAAGCCGGATATACGATAAACCTTTGGTTCAAATGCGCTGTGGAGAGGGACTTCCAGACACTATTCAACACAGATCCACACAACGGAATCGGTTTGGCTTTCAATCGCGGTGGAATCAAACGAGTGGCCCTGCATTTGGGCGACGGCAGCCAGTGGAGATCTCCACTCACCGTTTCTCCGATGGAGTACCAGGTGGCCACATGGCACATGGCGACGCTGCTCAAGGAAGGCGACGGTTTCCAAGTTTACGTAGATGGACTCTTCGCGCTATCCCATTCGATTGCGACCTCCGGAGTCGATCAACCTTCCTCACTATGGTTGGGTTCGATAGGGCCGATCGCTCCGGGCGAAGTGTTCGAAGGGAATCTCGACGATGTGCGAATCTACAATCGCGCTCTTTCAGAATCAGAAGTCAAAGCGCTCTATGAATATGAACGGTTTCCACAACCATCGATTGCCCGGATTTCGACCGCAGTCGCTCAAGTTGTGAACGACTTCGTGGTCGGAGCCACCCTCACCGACGGTGGCAGCGGCTATACCACAAACCCGCTGGTGACCATCACCGGCGGCGGCGGCTCCGGAGCCACCGCTACCGTTACCGAGGTGAACGGGGTTGTCACCGCTGTGACCATCATCAATCCCGGAAGAGGGTACACCTCCGCGCCGACCATCTTCATCGCTCCGCCCCCGTTCCCGCCCCGTCCCGCCCTTGCCGCCGCTGAAGTCATCAACGGCTTCGTGGTCGGCTTCAAGATCACCGATCCCGGCTTCGGCTACACCGAACCGCCGGCCGTCCTCATCCGTGGCGGTGGCGGCTCCGGTGCCACAGCGACCGCGACCGTGGCGGGCGGCATCGTGACCGGCATCATCATCACCAACCCCGGTATCGGTTACACGGGCACACCGCGGGTCTCCATCGCCTCTCCTCCGTTCTCGCCCAAGCTGCAGATCGCTGTGTCCCGCATCAACGTCACCCAGCAGGTCGTGCTCGGTCGCAAGTATCTGCTCGAATCCTCCAAAGACCTGACCACCTGGACGGCCGTCGGCACCGCCTTCGTCGCCGAGAGCGAGGAACTCACCCAAGAGTTCGTGGTCGCGGAGGTCGGCCAATACTTCCGCATCGCGCAGGTGCCGTGAGCCACGCCCACGGGACCAAGGTCAGCGGCCCTTGTGGCAGCACGACGGCCGACTTACCTCCGCATCCGGGACAGCGTTTCGGCGAGCTGGTCCGCTGCTCGGGCCACGCGTTTCTGGAAGCGCATCAGCTCCGGGATCTTGCCCGGCGAACGGACGAGACCCCAGGCGAGCTTCCCGAAGTGGATATCCATACCGGCGGTCATCAGCGCGTTGAAATCGAGCGGCAGGTCTTCGCCCGCGGCGTCGGATACGACCCGCACCGTGGCGCTCGGGATGCCCAGCTCGCGGCACATGGCGCGGATCACCGACGATTCCATCTCCACCGCATCCGCACCGGTCGAACGGCGCAAGGCCGCCTTCTCCGCGAGCGTCACGGCCACGCGGTCGGCACAGTGGAAATGCACCGGCACCGCGCCGGCGGCGACCAACCTGTCCGTGAGAGGGAAGCCTGGATCGGCATCGAAGACCACGGTGCCAACGGGCAAGGCCGGATCAAGACCGCCCGCGAAGCCGCAGGTCAGCACCATGGCCGGCCGGATCTCCAAGGCCTTCTCCGATCCGCGGGCGGCATTCTCCCGGCCCATGCCGGTGACCCGGGCTTCGCTGCCGTCGAAGCTCCACGCGGGCCTCGCACGTCCCGCGACGACGACGCTCCGGGATGCGACCGCGATGCCGTCGCGGCGCAGCTTGGCGACGAACGGCCGCGCTTCTTCCGGCACGGCGAATAGGAAGATCAGGGGCGCTCCGGATCGCCCAGGGCGTGACCCGTTCAGGAGTGGAAGGTCCATCGGCGAGGTCGCGGGATCAGTTCCAGGACAGGTCGTCCGGCGCCTCGGCGAGAAGCCGCTCGGGCCATCGGTCGCGCAAACGGATCAGGTGGTGCCACAGCTCTTCCGGCGGCGCGCGGAACACCAGCTCCGAGGTCGCGGGATGCGTGAGCCATGCGCCCTGACGCATCTCGTCGTCCAGTTGTCCGCTGGACCAGCCCGCGTAGCCGGCGAAGACCCGGAGCTGCCGCGCCGGCGACCATGAGCCGCCCAACTCGACCAGCTCCCCGAGGTCGTGCCCGACCGAGAGATCCGGCAGCACGTTGCCGTCGGTTTTCACGGCGTCGGTGTGCAGATAGCTCAGCGCGGACGGCTGCACCGGACCGCCCCCGAACAACGTCGCCGAACGGATCGCTTCCGGCAGGTCCTGCTCGAAGACATCGGTCAGCTTCGTGTCGCCCGGGCGGTTGAGCACCAGCCCGAACGCGCCGGCCGCATCGTGCTCGCAGATGAGCACGATGGTGCGATGGAAGAAGCTCCCGTGCAGTTTCCCGCCGTCGAGCAGGAACTGGCCTTTCAGCGATGGACGACCCTTGGGCATCGTGACTCGGGGCAACGTGCGGCAGGCTTGAGCGCGCGGCAAACCCGTTTAGGTTCGCGCCGTGAAGAAGCTGATCCTCGCCGCCGCCCTCGTCGCGTTCGTCGCCGCCCTGGGCCTGTCCACCACCGGCTGCAAGCACTCCGGCAGCCGCGAGTTCATCCCCGGTCGGGGCTGGGTGCCGAACTGATCCGCGCGGAAGGAAGCGGAAGGGACGAAGGCCCGGACAAGGCGCCTGCTCGGGGCCGGAACGATGCAGTTGGAGACCAGAGGGAGCACAGCCGCCCCGGCTGTGGTCCGGTGCGCCCTCGTGCCGGACCCGAAACGGGCAAGGTCCACAGACGGAGCGAGAGCCGTGCGCCGTCCGGCCTGTCGCGAGGGCGCGGTCCCCAAACAACTGGATGAGTCCGGCCAGCCGGAACCATGCATTTGGAACAGAAGCCAACGAAGGGAACAGAGAGCGGGGAGATGGGAAAATGAACTGCGGGTCAAAAGGGAAAGGACAACCAAAAGGTGGCGGTAGTGCGCGTCCGCAAAGGCCTGGGTCGCGCCTGCTGGTCGCTTCGTTTCCTTCGTTCTCTT
>JBBRQL010000103.1:0-13700 GCA_038226425.1 Verrucomicrobiota bacterium | reverse complement strand
GCCACCGGCGCGACCGTCGCCAACCTTCGCGCCAAGACTGTCAAAAAGCAGGAGGTCGTCCGCCGCGGATTCATCCCGCCGTCGGCTTGGGCGCGCTTCGAGATCTTCCGTCGCGCCGAGCGCCGGGCGCAGGTCACGCCCGAGCAGCGCCAGCGCATCGACGCCCACATCCGCGCCTCCCAGGCGAAGCTCCGCAAGCTCTGGGAACCGCTGGACCCGGCAGCCCAAGAAGAGTTCACCCGCCTCCGCGAGCAGATCCTCGGTGAGCTCACGCCGGAACAACGCCCGCAATTCGAGCTCTGGCTCAAGGAACAGCTCGCCTCCAAACGTTCGGGCGAACATCGGGGCGCCGGAGACGGCAAGCCCGGAACGGAACGGAAAACGGAACGCCCCAGCGCTCCGGAGGCGACGCCGGACCGTTGATCGAAGGCACGTCCGGGCGGCTGCGATGGAGCGGCGCATCGGCCGCGGCAGCCATGAGACGAAAGACTGGCTTCGTCGGACCCATCGGGCCGGACTAGAA
This sequence comes from Verrucomicrobiota bacterium, assembly GCA_038226425.1. Classification (GTDB taxonomy): domain Bacteria; phylum Verrucomicrobiota; class Verrucomicrobiia; order Limisphaerales; family UBA9464; genus CAIVQB01. The sequence goes on along the minus strand of JBBRQL010000103.1, from coordinate 13,177 downwards.
AGTCCTCCCTCCCGGCGGCCACGACCGGACCTTCACGCAGGCGATGGTCCATGGTCCTATCGGTTTTCGACTCCGCACGTCACCTCGGTCTACAAGCTGCCTCGCCATGCCGCACCGACGCCTGCTCGTCTTCCTCAAAGCACCTAGACCAAGGACCGCGAAGACGCGTATCGCCGCGACGCTAGGGGACGAGGCTGCTCTCGATATCTACCGGGAACTGGTCGCCACGACGCTCGCCCGTGTCGCCGAATTGCCTGATGAATTCGACGTGGATCTCCGTTTCGCTCCGGACGACGCCGCGCCGGAGATCGCACCGTGGCTCCGGCCCGGTTGGAGGACGGTCCCGCAAGGCGGCGGCGACCTCGGCGCACGGATGTCGCAGGCCTTCGCCGACGCCTTCGCCGACGGATGCACCGGTGTCGTCGTGATCGGCACCGATTGCCCGGACCTCACGGCGGAAGATCTGCGCGCTGCGTGGGACGCTCTCGACGACCACGACGTCGTGGTCGGTCCCGCCGAGGACGGGGGCTATTGGCTGCTGGGGACCTCGGCACCACGGCCGCGTTTGTTCGCGGACATCGCGTGGAGTTCCTCCACCGTCTTGGCCGATACCTTGTCGATCGCTCGATCGGACGGGATTTCCGTCCGATTGCTCCGCCGGTTGAACGATATCGACACCGCGCAGGATTGGGACCGCCACGTCACGGACCGCGGGGCAGCGGCGGCGGCACCATCGACTTCGACATGAAAAATCCGCGCACGGCAAGGAAGCCGGCGCGGACGATCGACCAGCGGCCCTGGATCAGAGGCAGACGCCGTAGACCTTCTCCGGGTCCACGCCGAGATCGCGGATGGCCTGCGCGACCAGCGTCGCCGGAACCTCGCCGCGTTGGCTGAGCTTGTAGAGCGTCGCGATGGCGGTGCATTCGCCGTCCACCTCGAAGAAGCGGCGCAGCATCGGACGGACCTCGCTGCGGCCGAAGCCGTCGCAACCAAGGGTCATCAGGCCGCCGGGGATCCACGGGGCGATCTGGTCGGCGACGAGTTTCAGGTTGTCGCTCACGGCGACCCAGGCGCCGGTCTCTTTCTCGACGGTGGTCTCGAGGTAGCTCTTCCGGGGCGTCTCGGTCGGATGGAGCATGTTCCAGCGCTTGGCCGCTTGGGCCTCGCTGCGGAGGCGCTTGAAGCTGGTGGCGCTCCACACGTCGGCGCTGACGCCGTAGCGCTCGAGGATCTCTTGGGCCTTGAGCGCGGAGAGCAGGATCGAGCCGGAGCCGATGATCTGCGCCTTGAGCTTCAGGGCGTCCTTGCCGGGCTTGAACTTGTAGAGGCCGTTCAGGATGCCGTCGACGACACCCGGATCCTCGGGCATCGGAGCATGCTGATAGTCCTCGTTGTGGACGGAGACGTAGTAGAAGACGTCCTCGCCCTCGGCATACATGCGCTTCAGTCCGTCGCAGACGATGACCGCGAGCTCGTAGCCGAAGGCCGGCTCGTAGCTCATCAGGTTCGGGACGGTGGAAGCGATCAGGTGGCTATGGGCGTCCTGGTGCTGGAGGCCTTCGCCGTTGAGCGTGGTGCGGCCCGAGGTGGCGCCGACCATGAAGCCGCGGCACCGGCTGTCGCCCGCGAGCCAGATCTGGTCGCCGACGCGCTGGAAGCCGAACATCGAGTAGTAGATGTAGAACGGGATCGTCGGCACGCCGTAGGTGACGTGCGCGGTGCCGGCCGCGAGGAAGTCGGCCATGGAGCCGGCCTCGTTGATGCCTTCTTCGAGCAGCTGGCCGTCCTTCTTCTCGATGTAAGGGGTGTTCGCGTTGTCCTCGGTCTTGGCCACCGGGTCGTACAGCTGTCCCTTCGAGCTGTAGATGCCGACCTGGCTGAAGAGGCCTTCCATGCCGAAGGTGCGGGCCTCGTCCGGGATGATGGGGACGATGAACTTGCCGATGTTCTTGTCGCGGAGCAGCGAGCCGAGCAGGAGGTTGTAGGCTTTGGTCGTCGAGGCGCTCTTGAGCACGGCCGCGTTGAGCAGCGTGGGGAACTGCGTGTACGACGGCGTCTCCAGCTTCGGCGCGCGGACGCGGCGGCGCGGGTTGAAGCCGTTCAAGGCTTCCCGGCGCTCGAGCAGGTACTTCATCTCCGCGCTGTCCTGCGGCGGCCGATAGAACGGAAGATCGGCGATGACGTCGTCCGCCAACGGGATGGAGAAACGCTCGCGGAAATGCCGGATGTCGCGCTCGGCGAGCTTCTTCAGGCCGTGGGTGGGGTTCTTGCCCTCGCCCGCCTCGCCGGTGCCGTAGCCCTTGACGGTCTTGGCGAGGATGACGGTCGGACGGCCGTTCCGCGAGGTCGCCCGCTTGTAGGCGGCATAGACCTTGCGCGGATCGTGGCCGCCGCGGGTCAGGCGCTTCAACTGCTCGTCGCTGAGGTGGTTCACCATGTCGAGCAGCTCGGGATACTTGCCGAAGAAGTTCTTCCGGATATAGGCGCCGCTCTCGACGATGTATTTCTGGTACTCGCCATCGATGACCTCCTCCATTCGTTTGGCGAGGATGCCGCTGGTGTCCTTCGCGAGCAGCGCGTCCCAATCGCTGCCCCAGACGACCTTGATCACGTTCCATCCGGCGCCGCGGAACTGGCCTTCGAGGTCTTGGATGACCTTGCCGTTGCCGCGGACCGGGCCATCGAGGCGCTGGAGGTTGCAGTTGATGACCCAGACGAGGTTGTCGAGGCCTTCGCGTCCGGCCATGCCGATGGCGCCGTGCGTCTCGGGTTCGTCGGATTCGCCGTCGCCGATGAAGGCCCAGACCATCGGATCGTGGTCGGCAGGCGTGAGACCGCGGGCCTTGAGGTATCGGCTGAAGCGCGCCTGATAGATCGAGTGGATCGGGCCGAGGCCCATCGACACGGTCGGGAACAACCAGAAATCCGGCATCAGGTAGGGATGCGGGTACGAGCTGAGGCCGGGATGCGGCTGGAGTTCTTGGCGGAAGTTCTTGAGGTGCTCGTCGCTGAGGCGGCCTTCGAGGTAAGCGCGGGCGTAGTTGCCCGGCGAGGCATGGCCTTGGAAATAGATCATGTCCGCCGTCTTGCCGTCGTCGTCGCCGCGGAAGAAGTGGTTGAAACCCACCTCGTACAAGGTCGCGAGCGAGGCGAACGTGGCGATATGGCCGCCGACGTTGGTCGTCTTGTTCGCCTTGGCGACCATCGCCATGGCGTTCCAGCGCACGTGCGCCCGGATCAGCCGCTCCATCTCGAGGTCGCCCGGATACTCGGGCTGCTCGTCGGGCGGGATGGTGTTGATGTACGGCGTCGAGGTGACGGTGGGGATCGGATGCCCCTTGGCGCGCAGCTCCTCGATGAGATCGGCGATGATCAGCTTCTGCTGTTCCGGAGATTTCCCGGCCAGGACGAGCTGGGCGAAGTCGCCGAGCGAGTCGCTGTGGCGGGTGAGATCGGAGCCGGGGCGCGAGGATCGGTCGAACTTGGCGGTCCCGTTGGCGGAACTGCCGGCGGAAGATGCGGATGCGGTCAACACAGGCGGCGAGGTTAGGTGAAACGGTCGGGCTGCCAAGCGTGCTTTGGGACCGCCGGGGAAAAAGAAACCCCGCGCCAGCGGCGCGGGGCGAGAACCGGATGCGGCGTCTTCAGCGGCGACGGCGCCACCAGGTTCCGCCGACGATGAGCGCCAATCCCGCCGCGGCCGCATAGGTGCCCGGCTCCGGCACGACGTTGCTGGCGATCTTGACGTTGAAATCGAGGTTGGAGTTGCTCGGGAGGGTGCCGCTCCAAGCGAACGACGCCGTACCGGTCAGGACGAACCCGCTGCTGAGGCTCAGGCCTTGGAACACCGTGTCCGTCGTCGCCGGGGTCGTTCCGCTGCCGGTCGCCGTGGAGGCGATGAAGCTGATCGCGGAGCTGCCGGTCGGCGTGAGGCTGAGGTTGCTCAGGCTGGCGCTGGAAGAGGTCGTGCCGGCCGACCCGCCGGCGTAGACGCGGAACCAGAGCGAGTTGGCCAAGGTCAGGTTGGAGGCCTCGGTCGAGTCGAGGTAGGACGGCTTGAGCGTGACGGTGCTGCCTCCGGTGTTGAACGCGTAGGTCAGCTTGTCGGACAGGACCGGCTGGGCCGGATCGTAGGTGACGGTGAAGTTGTAGGATGTCCCGGAAGTGTAGGCGAACTGGCCGGTCGTGTTGACGGCCGTGTTCGCGTAGCGATGCCAGTCGAGCTCGAACGTCGCGCCGCCCACGGTGTTGTCGCCGATCCGGCCTTCCGCGGTCTGCATCGGGCCGTTGGACGGGAAGAGCGCGATGGCCGAAGCGTCGGCCGTCGCACCGGTGAAGACCTGCGTCGTATAGGCCGACACGTCGACGGCGGCGAGGAGCCCGCACGGCACCGCCAGGACGACGGACCGGCGGATGGAGGATCTCGACAACTTCATGGTCTCAGAAAGTACGCCTCGGCGTGTTTGCCGAGTTCCAGTAGTGTGCGTCGCGTCGCCCGGTCACGGCAACCTGACCACGATGACCCCGTCCGCCTCAGGTGCCGTCAGCAAGATCACCCGATGCTCGCCTCCCAGTTACCTGACTCCGAACCCGCCATGTTCCTAGGCTGGGACGACGCGTTCTTGGATTCCGCGGACCAAGGCGGACCCGGGACGATCTGGTTCTGGGAATCCCCTGCCCCGTTCGTCGTCGTGGGTTACGGGCAACAGGTGGAGCGCGAAGTCGACACGCAAGCCTGTCGGGAACGCGGGATCCCGGTCCTGCGGCGTTGCAGCGGCGGCGGCACGGTCGTCCAAGGCCCGGGCTGCCTCAGCTACGGGCTCGCCTTGCGCATCGATCCGGCCGGTCCGACCGCGACCATCACCGGGACGAACCACTGGGTGATGGAACGGCAGCGCCGGGCGATGGCCACGCTGCTAGGGGAAGGCGTCCACGTCCGCGGCCACACCGACCTGGCGCTCGCGACGCCGTCGGGCGAGAGGAAGTTCTCCGGCAACGCCCAGCGGCGGAAGCGCGACGCGCTGCTCTTCCACGGCACGATCCTGCTCCGCTTCGACCTGCCGCTCATCGCCGAGGTCCTCCGGCCGCCTTCGCTGGAGCCGGATTACCGCGGAAAACGGAGCCATCTCGACTTCGTCGTGGAAACTGGTCTGGCCAAGTCCGCGGTCATCGCGGCGCTCCGCTCGGAATGGGGCGCGACCGGGCAGCACCCGTCGCCGCCGGCCGCCGCCGCGGAGGCCGCCGCCGGACGTTACCGTCAGCCGGCGTGGAACCTTCGGCGGTAGGCACCGGTCCGGTGACCGGCCGTCCCGTCTCCGCGGTCCGGAACGGGCGACGCCCGAGTTTTGGCAAATCCATGTTCACCGGGATCCGGTCGTGGTTATCCTCGGCCCCGTCTAACACATGAAGGTCACCCTGAACTGGCTCAAGCGCTACGTCGCTTTCGATTGGTCGCCCGAAGAACTCACCGAACGGCTCACGATGCTCGGCCTCGAGGTCGAAGGCGTGCAGAAGCTCGGCGGCGAGTTCGCCGGCGTCGTCGTCGCGCAGGTGCTGTCCCGCGACAAGCATCCGAACGCCGACAAGCTCTCCGTCTGCCGCGTGGCCGACGGCACCGGCGAGCGGCAGATCGTCTGCGGCGCGCAGAATTTCCAGGCCGGCGACAAGGTCCCGCTCATCCTCCCCGGCGCATCGCTCCCGCCGAAGCCCGGCGACAAGGAGCCGTTCACCATCAAGGTCGGCAAGATCCGCGGCGTCGAGTCGCACGGCATGATGTGCTCGCCGACCGAGCTGGGTTTGCCCGATGTCGTGGACGGCCTGTTGATCCTCCCCGCCGACGCCCAGGTGGGCCAGCCGTTCGCAGAGCATCTCGGCCGCTCCGGCAGAGACGTCGTGTACGACCTCGAGATCACGCCCAACCGCCCGGACCTCAACTCCCTCATCGGCATCGCCCGCGAGATCGCCGCCGTGACCGGCAACCCGCTCCGGATCCCTGCCGCCGAGCTTCCGCCGGCCTCTGTCGGCGTCGAGGAGGTCGCGGACCTCGTCTCGGTGAAGTTGGAAGCAACGGACCTCTGCCCGCGCTACACCGCCCGGGTCGTGAAGGGCGTGAAGGTCGGGCCCAGCCCTGATTGGTTGCGCTCCGCGCTCGAGAAGGTCGGCCTCCGCAGCATCAACAACATCGTGGACGTCTCGAACTACGTGATGCTCGAGACCGGCCAACCGCTCCACACCTTCGACTACCGTCTCATCAGCCGCGGCGACGACGGCAAGCCGGCCATCGTGGTGCGCCGCGCTGGAGCGGACGAGAAGTTCACCACCCTCGACGGCAAGGTGCACACGCTCTCGCCCGATAACCTCTTGATCGCCGATAGCCAGAAAGGCATCGCTCTCGCCGGCGTCATGGGCGGCCAGGGCACCGAGATCAACGACGCGACCGTCGACGTCCTCATCGAATCCGCCTACTTCACCCCGGCCCACATCCGCCGCACGAGCAAGTCGCTCGGGCCCCGCACCGACGCCAGCTACCGCTTCGAGCGCGGTGCCGACATCGAGGCCAGCGAACGCGCCGGACGCCGTTGCGCCGAGCTCGTCCTCGAGACCGCCGGCGGCACGCTCGCCCGCGGCGTCGTGGACGCCTATCCCGAGGCGGCGAAGGCGAAGACCATCGTGCTCCGCCACGAGAAGACGGCCGCGCTGCTCGGCATCGAGATCCCCGCGGAGACGCAGGCCCGGATGCTCGCCAGCCTCGGGCTCGTCGCGGTGACCGACGCCGCGGCGCCCGGCACCAGCGTGTGGTCCGTGCCGTCGTGGCGCGTGGACCTGAAACGCGAGGCCGACCTCATCGAGGAGGTCGCGCGGCTGTTCGGCGTGGACAAGATCCCGTCCACCGCGCCCCGCGGCGCCACCGGGACGCATCCGTTCGATCCGGTCTGCGACCAGTTCGCGGAGGTCCGCCGCCTCCTCACGGGGCTCGGCCTCGACGAGGCGCAGGGCCAGACGCTGATCAACGACGCCGCGGCGAAGCTCGTCGCACCGGAGCTCGTCCTGCTGGCGAACCCGCTCAGCAGCGACATGAACGCGCTGCGTCCGTCGCTCCTGCCCGGCCTGCTCGACACCCTGCGGCACAACCTCACCCGCAAGAACGGCGACGTCCGGCTCTTCGAGATCGGGCGCGTCTTCACGCTGGTCGACGGCCGTCCGAAGGAAAGTTGGCGCATCGCCATCGCCCTCACCGGCGCGCGCGCGCCCGGCTTCTGGAGCGGCGCCGACCGCGATGCCCGCTGCGACCTGCACGACCTCAAGGGGATCCTGGAAGAGTTCTCCGAGCACTGCGGCCTGCGCGGCATCACCTACACGGCGCGGCCGGAGAGCACCGCGCTCTTCCTCGAATCCGCCGCCATCGCGCTCGGCGGCGGACAGGCGCTCGGCCAGATGGGCCAGCTCCTGCCGAAGCTCGCGAAGCAGCACGACCTCCGCGACCCCGTCCTGCTGGCCGAACTCGACCTCGACCTGGTGCTCGCACGCCGGAACGCCGCCCGTTCCTTCAAGCCGTTGCCGCAATTCCCGTCGATCCGCCGCGACATCGCGATGCTCGTGGCCGAGGCCACGACCCACGACGCCGTGCAACAGGTCGTCCGGCAGACCAAGCCGGCCAACCTGGAGAGCGTCGAGCTCTTCGACGTGTTCCGCGGCGGCCACGTGCCGGCAGGCCAGAAGAGCCTGGCCTACGCCTTCACCTACCGCGCTGCGGACCGCACGTTGACCGATGGCGAGGTGGGCCCGGCCCACACGCGTCTGGTCGAGGCGTTCAAGCTATCGCTGAAGGCCGCGATGCGGGAATAGGAACGCGGAGGCCGTTGTCGTTCGCCGGGACGGATCTCGGGATGATGGCTGCCACGCGGTCCCGGATCCATGGTTGCGGCGGCACCGGGCCATCTTGAAGATAAATCCCATCGTTTGTCCGACCTCGGCCAAGAACCGATGATCCCAGTCCCATCCGCGACGGTGCCCGCGACGCGAACGGTCCTGTCGCCAGTGATCTTCGCGCGAACCCGCGTGCCGATGGCCTCCTTCGCGCTGTGGGCGGGGGCTTCGGAGGTCTTGGCCGCCCCTGCGGATGCCGCGGGCCCCGCGACGGACCTCTGGATGGGGACCGCCATGGCGTTGCTGGCCGCCTCGGCGGCGATGGGATGGCTCTTGGTCCGGCAAGATAGGAAACTCCGCGACGAGCAGGCCAAGCGCCTCGGCGTCGAGGCGGAGGTCGAAAAGACCGTGGCGCATCGGACCGCCCGCCTCGAACAAGTCGTGGCCGATCAGGGCCGGGCCGAGGAGTCGCTCCGGACGCAGCAGGCTTTCGTGCGCACGGTGATCGACGCCGTGCCCGCGCCGGTGTTCGTCCGCGATGAGCAGGGCCGTTACCTGCTCGCGAACGAAGCGATGGTCCGCGCGACGGGCGTGCCGCTCGCGGAGCTCATCGGCAGACGCCCCGACGAGTTCCCGGGGAACGGCCACGCCCGCGCCATCACCGGGGAGCTCGTCCCGGTCGGCACCGAGCGGGCCACGTCCGAGGAAGGTTCCGTCGACGCCGAGGGGCGGACGCGTTGGCTCGAAGTCACGACCCGCGCGTTGGTCCGCCCGGACGGCGCGCGCTGGACTTTGGGCATCGCGTCCGACGTGACCGAGCGCAAGATCGCCGAGCTGGCCTTGGTGCGGGCCAAGGAGACGGCCGACGCGTCGAACGAGGCCAAGGGCGATTTCCTGGCCCGCATGAGCCACGAGATCCGCACGCCGATGAACGCGGTCATCGGCATGACCAACCTGCTCCTCGGCACGACGCTCGACGCGCAGCAGCGGGATTTCGCGGAGACCGTCCGGCACAGCGGCGAGAGCCTGCTGTCGGTGATCAACGACATCCTCGACTTCTCCAAGATCGAGGCGGGCGAGCTCCACATGGAGAGCCTGGACTTCGACCTGGTCGAGACGCTCGAGGACAGCCTGGAGCTGCTCGCCGAGCGCGCCCACGGCAAGGGCATCGAGCTCGTGCTCTCCTTGGCGGACGGCATGCCGACGAAACTGCGAGGGGACCCCGGCCGGTTGCGGCAAGTGCTGCTGAACCTGGTCGGCAACGCGGTGAAGTTCACCGACCAAGGCGAGGTGGTGGTCGCCGTCTCCCACATCGCCGCCGGTCGCGACAAGGGCGACCTGCGCGTCGAGGTGCGCGACACCGGCATAGGACTCTCCGCGGCGGCCCAGGCGAACCTGTTCCAGCCGTTCTTCCAGCCGGACGCGGCAGCGAACCGCCGCTATGGCGGGACCGGCCTCGGACTGGTGATCTCCAAACGGTTGGTCGAGCTGATGGGCGGCCAGATCGGCCTCGAGAGCGCGCCGGGCAAAGGCTCCACGTTCTGGTTCACCGTGCGCCTGCAGCGCCGCGAGGAGGCCGCGGCGCAAGCATCGCGCTGGCCTTTGCTGGCCGGGGTGCGCGTGCTGGTCGCCGTCGCCAGCCCGTCGGCGCGACGGGTCATGGCGGACCAGTTGCGCGCGTGGGGCATGGTGATCCACGGGCGATCCGCCACCGGCTCCGGCGCGCTGGCGTTGCTCAGCCAGGACAGCGGCTCCGCCGGGGCCTGCGACATCGTCGTGGTCGACACCCGGCTGGAGGACATGGAGGGGTTGGACCTCGCGCGCGCCATCAAGGAACGGCATCGGGCGGTGGAACTTCCCGTGGTGCTGCTCGCGGATGTCGGCCAACGCCTCGAGGCCTCCGAGCTCGAGGCCGCCGGGATCGCGGCGTGGCTGTCCAAGCCCGCCAAACACGACCTGCTCGGAGACCGCCTGAGCAGCCTTTCACCCTCCGCGGACGGACCGATGCCGACGTCGGCGGCGCTGCTCGAGCCCCGGACGGGCAGCCCGAAGGCACCGGTCGCGGAACCCGTGCTGCCTCGCGATCTCCGGGTGCTGCTCGCCGAGGACAACCCCACCAACCAGAAGCTGGCGGTCCACTTCCTCCAACGTCTCGGCCTGACGCCCGATCTCGCGACCAACGGCCTCGAGGTGCTGTCCGCCTTCGAGCGGCAGCACTACGACCTCGTCCTGATGGATTGCCACATGCCGGAGATGGACGGGTACGAAGCGACCCGACGGCTGCGCCAAGACCGCCAGTTGTCCGGCGACGTGCGCATCGTGGCGCTGACCGCGGCCGCGATGACCGGCGACCGCGACCGTTGCCTGGCGGCGGGGATGGACGATTACCTGACGAAACCGCTCCGGCTCGAGGACCTGCGCCTGACACTCGTCCGGCATCTTGTGACGAACCGCCCGGCTTCCTCCTCCGTCCCCTCGTCGGCGACGAAGGGCGCGGTCGGCAAAGAAGCCAACACCGCGGCCCACCTCGACCATTCCGCGCTCGCCGAGATCATCGGCGATGACGCGGTCCACGGCCGCCAGCTGCTGGTCGAGCTGCTGCGCCTCTACCTGCGCGAATCGCCGGAACAACTGGCGCGGATGGCGTCGCAATGCCGGGACAAGCAGTTCGAGGCGCTGAGCGAGACCGCCCATTCGCTGAAGGGCAGCAGCGCCACCCTCGGCGCGGGGCGCTTGATGCAGCTTTGCCGGCGGCTGGAGATCGTGGCCCATGAAGGTGATCTGGCCGGCTCCAAGGCCTTGGTCGAGGGCATCCGGGAGGAGTTCGCCACCGTCGCCGGCCTCCTCGAGAAGGAGAAAGCCGCCGCCTTGGCGTGAAGGCTTCCGGAACGGATGCAGCGGTTCAGTGCCGGTCTTGGTCCTGGAGCTCGCGGCCGAGCCAGCAACAATGCATCACCGCGAGGTAGAGCAGAACCAGGGCGACGCAGGAAGCGGATATGAACAGGTTGGTGATCATGGCAGGATGTCTGCGGGAACTTGCCGGTGCAGGCCGCCACACTCGTGACCGCCGACCGGCACCACCATCCATGGCCCATCACCCGTCCCCGCGCTTCCCAAGACTTGGCGCAGTCCCACCTCGGATTGGCATCTGATCCGGATCGCACCTGAAGAAGGTGCTTCGGTCGTCCGGGATTCTCCGTGGGATGATCACCGCGGTTTCTTGCGGGATCTTCCTCGCGGCCCGGGCCGAGGAGAGCGGGCACGGGGTCGGTGCGGCACTATCGGAGTCCACGATCAGCGGTCTCATCGACACCAGCATCGGCGTCCAGGCAGTCCCTGAGCCTTCGACGACCGCGCTGGTCGCAGTCGGAGCGGTAGTTGCCGGCTTCTTCGCCCTTCGAAATCGGCGGAGGTAAGACGGCCCCCGGGGAGCGGTCATCGGCCGAAGGAACGAGAACCTCGCGACCAACGGCGACCAACGGCGGTCAGCGGCGGGCGATGAGATCGGCCGGAGCCGCGGATTTCTCGGCGGCAATCTGGGGATTCGGCCCGAACGGGCCGAAGGTCTCGTTGGCCACGGTCGTGATGAGGCAGATGACGGCCAAGATGACGCAGAGCCACGCGAAGCGTCTCGCGGTCTCGCGGAACTCCATCATCGGCGGTGTCATGTCGGTGGTCTCGGTCATGGCGCTTTCGCTGGAGAGATTTGCACAGAAAACCTGCTCAGGACGCTAGCCTCTCATACCTAGGCACTCTCCTGAAAGCCCCCCAGATCTGGCTATGTCATCCCCGGGGGCCGCTCTCAGGTCGCCGATTGTCGCGAGAGCCGGACAGAGCAGAGGCGCCGGCGGACACGGGCGCGTTTCAGACGCGCTTCGGCGGGGTGAGGGAATGGCGACCCGTCTCCTGCGCGAAGACCAAGGCGAGCGCCAAGGCATCGGCCGCATCCGGCTCCGGCGTCTCGGCAAGATCGAGCATGCGCTGCACCATCTTCGCCACGGCGATCTTCTGCGCACCGCCGTGGCCCACCACCGCCTGTTTCACCTTGCGCGGCGCGATCTCATAGATCGGCACCAACGCCTCGGCGATGACAGCCAACGCCGCCCCTCGTGCTTCTCCCATGATCAGCGCGGTCTGCAGGTTCTGCGCGAAGAAGAGCCCCTCCACCGCGCAGACGTCGGGTTTGTGGAGCCTGACCAGTTCGCGCAACGAAGCCGCGATGTGGCCCAGGCAACGGGAGCGCGTCCACGACGACGGGCAACGGAGCGTGCCGCAAGCGAGCAGGACGGGACGCGGCTTCACGACGCGCACGAAACCGAAGCCGGTTCCGCGCAACGACGGGTCGAGACCGAAGATCGTCCCGCCGACCGGCACCAGCACGGCCTCGGGAGCGGGGATTTTCGCGCCGGCCGAGGCTTTTTTCCCGCCCGCCAACCGGCGCTGTAGTTCTTCGAACTGTTGGGCGGTGATGGCCAAAGGAAGGAAGCGCTACCGGGGTTGCGGGAAGATCTGGTAGAGCAGGAGATAGATCACGACGCCGGTCACGGAGACGTAGAGCCAGACCGGAAGCGTCCATCGCGCGATCCGCTTGTGCAGCTCGAAACGTTCCTTGATCGCGCGTTGGAACGTCAGGGTCACGAGCGGCAGGATGGCGAACGCGCCGATCAGATGGGTGACGAGGATCGCCAAGTAGATCGGTCGGAACCATGCCGGATCCGTGAAGCTGGTGTGCGCGCGGCCGTGGAGCTTCTGCATCTGGAAGTGGTAGGTCAGGTAGCAGGCCAGGAAGAGCGACGACGTGACGAACGCGCCGATCATGCAGTTGCGGTGCGCGATGCGCCGGCCGGCCTTGATGTGGCGCCAACCCAGCACGAGCAGCACGGTGCTGAGGCCGTTGAGGGACGCGTTGACGGCCGGGAGGTCGGAGAGGGTCATAGGTTCGTCTCGCGGAGAAGTTGCCGGACGTGGGCGACGATCTTCGCTTCGGCATCCGGCTCCTCGCCGTGCACGACGGCGCGCAGGCGTCCGGCCTTGTCGAGCAGCGCGAAATCGGTCGAGTGGATGAACAGATCGGCGAGCGGCACCGGTGACGGGCCGGCGTTCTCGAGCAGGTTGAACTTCAGGTCCTCGGTGGCGAACCGGTAGAGCTCGGCCTTGTCGCCCGAGAGCAGCCACCACTTGCCGTCATCGACGCCGAATCTCTGGCCGTAGCGGCGGAGCACCTCCGGCGTGTCGTGTCCCGGATCGGCGGTCAAGGTCAGCAGCCGCACTCCGGGGCCGACCGCGGCTTGGACCCGGGCCAGCTGCT
>JBBRQL010000102.1:0-13885 GCA_038226425.1 Verrucomicrobiota bacterium | reverse complement strand
GGACCGCACCACCGGTGATTGGATCGACCGCTATTCCAGACCCGGATCCGCCCTGTGCGCTTGGAGCCCTGATGGAAGGCGACTAGGGCGTGCGGAAGAGGAAGCCGGCCGATGGTCGGTGACGACCGAAGACTTCCCGGAAGGGAAGGTGACGCACCGCTTCCAGGTCGATGCCCCGGTCTACTCGCTCGATTGGGACCCGTCGGGCACACGGCTGGCGGCCGGATGCCCGGTCGGTCCTGGACGCCATTCCGTCATCTGCGACCTCACGGACGGCGGCACCAAGACCTTGCCGGCGTGCACGATCCTCTACGAGGCGCCGGAGGTCGGGCCGTCGTTCGAGTGGAGCCCCGATGGCCGCTCGGCGCTCATCTGCGACCGCAGCTGGCGCTATGACATCCGGACAGCAAAAGCGTTCCCGGGCTGGCCGGACTACGACAACCGCGGTGGAAACCTCGCGGTCCTCGTCGCAGCCTGGCATCCGGCCAGCGGCGAGATCGCCATGGGGCGCGAGACCGGCGAGGTCGAGATCCGCTCCGCGCTCGACGGGGGTGTCCTACGTCGTCGCGCCCTGCACGGAGCCAAGCTCCGGGCGCTCGCATGGCACCCGACCGGACAACGCCTCGCCAGCGCGAGCAGCGACGGCAGTGTCAAACTGCTCGTGCCGGACACCCTCGAAGAACTGCTCACCTTCCCCGGCCCGCAACGCGACGTGCGAGCGCTTGCTTGGAGCCATGACGGACGCATCCTCGCATCCGGCGATGCCGATGGGTCCATCCTGCTCCGCTCAAGCGCGCCGGACCCGGCCGCGCGATGAACCCCGCCCCGCTAGTGGCCGCGATCGCCGTCGCTGCCGCGGTCTTCCGGGAACGGGATGTCCGGTTGGTGGTGGTGGGCGGTTCCGCCATCGAGTTCTGCACCGAACAAGCCGAGGCTCTCCAAATCCGGGGTCCCTACGATCCCTATGAATGAAGCGACGCCCTGGGATGATCGGCTGCGCGGCCGGAAGGCACGGCGAGAGACCGGCCTCAAGGTAGCCCCCGCGATCATCCGCCGGCCTGCGGGTGCGGACGACGAGCGCCTGCGCCGGCTGTACGACAGCGAACGCGGCCTGCCGTTCACGCCGACGGACAAGCTATGACGCCGACCCGTCCGACGTGCTCGACCACGCCACCCGCGAGATTGCCAGCGGCAGCAAACCCGGCATCGACGCGACGAAGAAGCTCCCCGGCGAAGGCTTCCGGCGCCGATGGCCGCCGCTCATCAAGATGGATGCCGCGGTGAAGGCGAAGGTGGACCGGCTGTTCGACGGCAGATGACCGGCACAGGACCAATCCTTTCCGTCGCCTTCTTCCGCACCGCCACCGGTAATGAGCCGGTGCGCGAATGGTTGAAGTCTCTCCCGCGGGAAGAGCGCCGCATCATCGGCGAAGCCCTCAAGACGGTGCAATTCGGCTGGCCCCTCGGGATGCCGCTGGGGGTGCGATCCGAAGTGGCGGTCAGTCTTGGAGAGAAAGTGAGTGCGGGAACCGGGGGGATGCAGCGGTGAAGCCAGTCGCGGACCTTCTTTGTATCGCGTGGTAGGGCAAAGCTCCTGCTGAGCCCCTGCGAGTTGACGGGCCGCCCTTCGCTCAGCGGCTCGGCAGGAGCCTCGCCCTACCCGCGGTCTCGTTCTTCCTCGGTTCCCGGCACCACAGCCATGCCTCTCCTTCGCTCCTTCCTGACCGCCACTTCCAATCGCACCCTGCCACTGGTGCGCAAGCTCGACACGGGCCTGTGGGAAACTCGCTCCCGCCTGCCTGATCGCGTCGCGCGAGTCATCTTCACCAGCGGCGAAGGCCGGATGATCCTTCTCCACGGTTTCATCAAGAAATCGCGGAGGACGCCGCAGGAAGATTTGGCACTGGCGAAGACACGTCTGCGACAATTAAAGTAGAACCATGAAACAAGAGCACGTCGGTTCTGATCTCGACGATTTCCTCAAGCAGGACGGTCTGCTCGCCGGGTGCGAGGCGGTCGGGCTCAAGCGCGTCGTCGCGTGGCAGATCGAGCGCGAGATGAAGCGCCGCCGTATCTCCCGCGCGAAACTCGCGATCCGCATGAAGACCAGCCCCGCTGCGCCCGACCGCCTGTTTGCGCCCGACCATTCCTCCGTCACGCTCCAGCTTCTCGAGCAAGCCGCGCTCGCTCTGGGTCGGAAGCTCAAAGTCGAACTGGCGTGAATCCGGGAGCCTACGCCGACACCGACCCGCAGCGCGACAGCATCTTCACCAAAGGCCCGTCCGACGTGCTTGGCCACGCCACCAGTGAAATCGCCAGCGGCGGCAAGCCCGGCATCGACGCGACGAGGAAGCTCCCCCAGCGAAGGGTTCAGACGCGCGTGGCCGCCGCTCATCAAGATGGATGCGGCGGTGAAGGCGAAGGTGGAAGAGATCTTCGACGGCCGATAGATTCTCCGGAAGTCGCGTGAACACACCATCACCAACCGGTTCCGCCCTCAGCCGCGAAGCGATCTTGCGCGCCCTGGGTTCCCTCTCGGACGAGCTCGGCAAACAGGGGGTCACCGGCGAGCTCTGCCTCTTCGGCGGCACCGTGATGGTTCTTGCCTTCGCCGCGCGGCTTTCGACGAAAGACGTGGACGCGTTGTTCAAACCCACGCCGCTCGTCCGCGACCTCGCGAGGCGAATCGGCGAGGAGCAAAGTCTGCCCGTCGACTGGCTCAACGACGGCGTCAAAGGCTTCGTCTCCGCCCGGCACGAGACCACGGCAGGAAATCTTCCGCAGTTTCCTCACCTCCGACTCACGATGCCTGTGCCGGAATATCTGTTGGCCATGAAATGCATGGCCGCACGCCTCGGCGGCACCACCGGCGAATCTTCGGACGTGCCCGACATCGTCTTCCTTATCCGCCACCTGCGACTGCAGTCAGCCGTTGCTGCCCTCGAGATCGTGGCGCAGTATTACCCGGTCGGTCGCATCCCGGTGAAGACGCAGTATCTCGTCGAGGGACTGTTCGAGGAGGGCAAGGCATGAGGCCGAAGACCCTCGCCGAAGTCGCTGCGCTCGCCGCGCAGGGCGACTCTTTCGACCGCTGCTTGGCGAACTTCCTCGACGAATTCTACGCCGCACCGAACGCCGCAGCGCTGGCGCCCTCGCCGGCGCTTCTTGCCCCGCGGTTCGGCGACCTAGGATCCGTGCAGGACGCCTACATCGCCGCCACGGCGGAGGAACTGGCCCGGCGGTTCTCCCTGCCGCAGCCCGACTGGACGGTCGGAGAAAGTCGCCAACTCCGTCGCCCGTGGTTCGCCACGTCGCTCGCCGCGCTGCGGGCTGTGCTGTTGCTGGAAAGCCCGCCCGCCTTCCGCGCGCGGAATCTCTTCGTCAGCGAGAACGCCCTTGCCCGCGCATGAGATGTTTGTCCGCGAGATAGTATCCACCCGCCATCGCCTGTGCTAAAAAGCTCATCGCCGCGGCGCTCTTGGGCGAGGTCGAGACCGACTGGGACGAAGTCCGGCGGCTGGCCGAGAGCAGCGCCTACCAGAACTGGCACCACGTCAAGCCCCTCATCCATGAACAAGCCGAGACTCTCCAGATCCGGGGTCCCTACGATCCCGATGAATGAAGCGATGCCCTGGGAGGACTGGCTTCGCGGCCGGAAGGCACGGCGGGAGACCGGCCTCAAGGTAGCCCCCGCGATCATCCGCCGACCTGCGGGTGCGGACGACGAGCGCCTGCGCCTGCTGTACGATGGCGAACGCGGCCTGCCGTTCACGCCGACGGACAAGCTATGACGCCGGCCCGTCAGAGGTGCTCGACCACGCGATTAGTGAGATTGTCAGTGCCAGCAAGCTCGGCATCGACGCGACGCGGAAGCTCCCCGGCGAAGGGTTCAGACGCGCATGGCCACCGCTCATCAAGATGGATGCGGCGGTGAAGGCGAAGATTGATTCGCTGTTGTGCATCCTTTAGCAAGAGTGCGGTCACCAAGGAAACCATGCCCTCATTCAAACCAACTGAGCTTTGGGAAGCATCGCCGCACACCCTCGCCAAATTAGAAATCGTTGGTCGCTACCTCGACGCATGGTTCTTGATTCTCGGGAGCAATCCGGTGAACCGCCGACTGGTTTACATTGATGGTTTTGCAGGACCTGGCCGTTACACGAACACGGACAAAAGCTCCCCAATCGTTGCGCTCCGCGCTGCTGAAGCAGCCTTGAGGAGAGCCGGCCCGAAAAGCGGCGCTATTGAGTATTCGTTCCTCTTCGTTGAGAAAAAGGCTGATTTTGCCAAAAGCTTAATAGATGTTATTCAAAATCGACGACTACCAACTCAATTCAAATGGGATGTCGAACAAGGCTCGTTCGAGGAGAAAGTCGGAGGTTTGCTGGCTGACCTAAAGCAGCAAGGGAAGAACTTAGCGCCAACTTTCGCATTCATCGACCCATTTGGGGCGACCGGCCTTCCGTTCAATGTCATCGCGGAGATTTTGAGCTACAAGAGTTGTGAAGTGCTCCTTAACTTGGACTCTGATGGCATCGGCCGTTTGGTCTCCGCTCAAGCCATTGCGCAAAATCAGGCGCACCTCGATGTTCTTTTTGGTGACCCAAGCTGGCGCACCGAACTCGACCCAAGACTTCCGATACAAAGGCTCTCAGCACAGGTATTGGCATTTTACAAGAAGCGTCTCAAGACTGTCGCGAGGTACGCCTTCGCTTTCGCGATGAATTCTCGGGAAGGACAGCTGAATTACCATCTGGTGTTTGCAAGCCAGCACCCGCTTGGTTTGGAAAAGATGAAGGAGGCCATGAAGACGGTTGACCAAACCGGTGCGTATTCTTTTTCGGACGACACTGTCGGGCAAGAATTGCTGCCCTTTGACTTTGATGCACCCGCTATCTGGGCCGAGAGAATGCAACACGCCTTGGGCGGAAAATGGAGACCCCTTGCTGACTTTCGCGATTACGCCCTTAACGAAACGCCCTTCATAAATCCGAAAGCCATGCTCCACGAACTCGAAGGGCGTGGCGTGGTCGAAGTTGATGCAGAGGTTGGCAGAAAGAGGGGCACATTCCCAGAAGAGAAAATTAAAAGAGTCTTAGTTCATCCAACTTTGCTGTGAGTGACAAATCGAAAATTGAGTGGACTGACGCAACCTGGAATCCAGTGCGCGGATGCACCAAGATTAGTCCCGGCTGCATTCATTGCTACGCCGAGACATTCGCGGAACGCTTTCGCGGCGTGCCTAACCATCCATTTGAATTCGGCTTCGACCTGCGCCTCGTTCCCGAGAAGCTCGGTGACCCCATTCGTTGGGGGACATCACGGATGATTTTCGTCAATTCAATGAGCGATCTTTTCCACAATGACGTTCCGGATGATTATATCGTCTCGGTTGCCCGGGTTATGACTGCTGCGAACTGGCACACTTATCAAGTGCTCACCAAACGTGCTGACCGTTTGCACAGCTTGCTCAAAACCAAGCTGCGCTTCGCAGCGGAGCAAAACCACATCTGGTGGGGTGTAAGCGTGGAGAATCGCCTGCACGGTCTGCCGCGTGTGGATCTGTTGCGCCAGACACCGGCCAAAGTCCGTTTTCTTTCGGTCGAACCGCTTTTGGAGCAGCTCGGCTCGATAAACCTCGAAGGTATCAGTTGGGTTATTGTCGGTGGCGAGAGCGGTCCAGGTGCGAGGCCTATGGAAGCTGGGTGGGTTCGCAGTATCCGCGCTCAATGCTCTGCGGCTGGCGTGGCATTCTTCTTCAAACAATGGGGCGGTGTCAGAAAAATTTCGACCGGTCGCTCGCTCGATGGCCGCACCTACAGCGAGTTCCCACAGCGTGAGAAGATTGCAGCGCCCACACTAGATGTCCGGCGAAGGAGGCTTGAAGGATTGGAAGCCGAACTGGTGTAACTCCATTCTTCCTAAACGCCGCCGATCCCATCACCCGCGCCGTGCGGCCTCGATCTTGGCAATCTCAATCTTGCCCATCTCCATCATCGCGGCGAAGGCGCGACGGGCCTCCTCGCCGCCGGCCGCCAGCGCGTCGATCAACACGCGCGGCGTGATCTGCCAGGAGACGCCCCAGCGGTCCTTGCACCAGCCGCAGTGGCTTTCCTGGCCGCCGTTGCCGACGATGGCATCCCAGTAGCGGTCCGTTTCCTCCTGCGTTTCCGTCGCGATCTGGAAGGAGAACGCCTCGGATTGTTTGAACATGGGCCCGCCATTGATCCCCAGGCACGGGATGCCGCAGACCGTGAACTCCACGCTCAAGATCTGGTCCTTCCTGCCGTCGGGAAAGTCGTCCGGGGCATTGCGGATCGCGGTGACCGCGCTGTCCGGGAACGTCGCGGCGTAGAAGCGCGCCGCCTCTTCGGCGTCCTTCTCGAACCAAAGGCAGATGGTGTTCTTGGCTTTCGTGTCGCTCATAGGACCTCCTCGCCCCGGACCATGGCAAAAATCCCTCCGCGGCGCCACTCGCCGCCATTCCCGTCTATGGTGCGCGACACCCGATGAGGCCGCGTCGATGACGCGACCCCGCCGAAATGATGGAGGTGAAGAACCTATCCCAGAAGACTTCGCGTGATCTCCGGTTCGGTGCGGCGAATGGATGCTCCCGGCTCCACGCTTGAGCGGCGTCGGGTTCTCCAGGAACTTCTCGGCGATGAACCCTGTCCCGCTCGTGGCCGCGATCGCGGTCGCTGCCGCCCTATCCGGATGCGCGACCGCCAGAGGCAAGACGACCGTCCGCACCGTGGAGCACCATCTCGGCTGGCACGACGCGGTGGTGATCGCCAACGGTCAGGTCGAGGCCGTGCTTGTACCGTCCGTCGGGCGCCTCATGCAGTTCCGCTTCGCCGGCGCGTCGGACGGACCGCTCTGGGAGAACCCGACGCTCGCCGGCAAACCGATGCCGCCGAAACCGTGGGAGGCTTCGCACGGGAGCTTCGGTGGCGACAAGACCTGGCCCGCGCCGCAGAGCGTCTGGAACTGGCCGCCGCCCGATGTCTTCGACGCCGCGCCGCTGGCCTTCCGCCTCCCGGGCGACGGCTCCGTCGTGCTCACGTCGCCGGTCAGTCCGCGCTTCGGCATCCGCACCGAACGCCAGTTCTCGCTGATGCCGGACGCACCGGTGCTTCGCGTCGTCACGACCTACGAGCGCGTCTCCGCGGGCACGGACGTCCCGGCCGAGGTGAGCGTCTGGACCATCACCCAGGCCAAGGACCCGGTCATGATGTTCATCCCGGTTCCGGCAGCGGGCCGTTTCCCGGAAGGCACGTCCAAACAATGGGGAATCCCCAAGGACCACTTGAGCGTCCGCGACGGCCTGCTGCGGCTGACGCGCGACCGCAAGGACAGCCACAAGGTCGGCAACGATGCCGGCAGCATGGTCTGGGTCGGCGACCGAGAGGTGCTGCGCATCGACATCGGCCTTGAACCGGGCGCGCCCTATCCGGACGAAGGCTGCAGCGCCGAGATCTACACCAACCCGGACCCGACGCCCTACGTCGAGCTCGAGACGCTCGGCCCGTTGCGGTCGCTCAAGGCCGGCCAACGCCTGAGCGCGACCAACACCTACACGTTGCTCCTCCGTCGCGACGGCGAGGCGCCCGAAGCCGCCGCGCGCCGCGCGTTGGCCCGATAAGATGAAGCCCGGTTGGCGGACGACCTCTCTCCCCGAGCTGCGCGAGCTCATCGCGGCCGCGTTGGCGGACGCCGCGCGCGACGTGCGGGATCCGTGGCGCACGCCGGTGCTCGCGACCTTCTCGCCCGCCGCGGGACCGCAGGCGCGCACGGTCGTCTTGCGCGAGGCGGACCTCGCGCAGCGCCGGCTGACGGCGTGGACCGACCCGCGCGCGCCGAAGGCCGGACAACTCGGTGCTGATGCGCGCGCCGGATGGTGCTTCCACGACGGAGTCCGGCGGATGCAGTTGCGGGTGTCCACCGAGGTCCGGGTCCATCAGGGCGACGCGGTCGCGCGGGCCGCGTGGGCAAAGGTTCCGGCCGGGAACCTGATGAACTACCGGATTGCGAAGCCGCCGGGCACCGTCATCGGGCACGAGTCGCCCGACGACACCGCCGCGGACGCCGCGGGTCCGGCGCACTTCGCGGTGCTGTCGGCGACCGTCACGGAACTCGACTGGCTGTGGCTCGGCGACGCCGTCCATCGGCGCGCGCGGTTCCGCTGGAACGGGACCGGTTGGGACGAGGCGTGGCTCGTCCCGTGACCGTCCGCGGTCCGTGGCGATGCGACCGGAGCGCTACTGGCATCGTCGGCCCCGGCCGGTCAGCGCGGCGACTTGAGCCGTTCGCGGACGAGTTCAGGCAGGTACTTGGTCGGCACCGAGCCGTGCGAGATGACGGCCTCGTGGTAGCGGCCGAGGTCGAACGCCGCGCCTTGCTCGCGCGAGATCTGTTGGCGGAGGCGGTAGTGCGCCATGCGTCCGACGAAGTAGGTGCTGAGCTGCGTCGAGCTCTGCTTGGCGCGGATGATCTTCAGGCGGGCCTCGCCCTCGGACTGGAAGCCGCCTTCGGTCAGCAGCTTCATCGCATCGTCGTCGGTCATCGCGGTGCAGTGCATCTTGTGGTCGAGGACCGCGTTGACCACGGCGCGCAGGTAGAACTTGAGCTGCATCAGCCGCAGCCGCAGGTCGCCCTCGCCGTAGCCCTGGTCGAGCATCATCTGCTCGGTGTAGACGGCCCAGCCCTCGACGAACACGCCGGACTGGAGCACGCGGCGGATGAGCGACGGGCTGCGGTTCGAGTACTCGAGCTGCACGTAGTGGCCGGGATAGGCCTCGTGGATGGTGAGCACCTGCAGCATGTGCTGGTTGTACTCCTCGAGGAAGCTGCGCACGCGCGCCGGGCTCCAGTCCGCCGGCGGCGGGCTCACGGCGTAGAGGCTCACGGCGACCGGTTCCAACGGCGGCGCGGCCTCCATGTAGGCCAGCGAATTGCCGCGCTTGAACTCCGGCATCTCGATCACCTGGCAGCGGTCGGGATCGGGCAGGCGAAGGATGTCGCGCTCGCGGATGAAGGTCTTGATGCGGTCCACCGTGGCGCGGGCGTCCTGCACCAGGTCCTCGGGCTTGCCGTGCTCCTCGCTGACCGCGGCGATCATCTTGGCGACCGTCTCGCGGCGTCCCACGACGTCGTCCGGCGGCAGCGGGGTCTTCGGCGCGTAGCGGCTCCACAGCTGCCGGGCGACGATGTACAAGTCGTTGTTCACGCGTGTGAACTCCGATTCCGCGTCGGCCAGCACCTGTGCGTCGGTCATGCCGGCGTCGAGCACCAGCTCCAGCTTGCGGGCGAAGCGCTTTGCTCCGAGCCGCCAGTCCCCGGTCGCCCGGGCCATCAGCTCCCCTTCGAGGAATCGCTGGTGCTCCTTCAGCGCCGCCACGACGGGAACGGCCGCCGCCTTCAACGCCGCGGCCTGCGGCGATTCGCCGGCCAGCTGGAAGAGGCCTTGTTCGTAGAACCCGATGGCGCCGCGGTTCTGGCGGATGGCGGTCTCCAGGATGGTGCGGGGCGGGTTCTTGAGCGTCGTCCTCGCGGCCTGGACCACCGCGGGGATCTTCGCCATGCGGGCGATGGCGTTGCGGATGTTCGTCTCCTTGGGCAGCGTGGACTGGGAGAAGAGCGAGTAGACGCTGTCGTTCGCGTAGCCGCCGTAGACGCGCGGGTCCTCCTCGAACGGACGCGTGTTCTCCGCCAACCAGAGGCTGGTCTCCAGGTCGTGGCGCAGGATCTCGAGGTCGATCTGGCCGTCGCGCGACAGCTTCTTGGCGTCAATCTCCTTGGGAAGGGCCCGCAGCGTGGCGCGGGTGAGGTCGTTCCAGCGGTCGCGGGACGGCTTGGAGAGGTCCTCGAGCTGGTCGTCGAAACGGTGGTCGCCCAGGGCGGTCGCAGAGGACGGTTGGAGCCGGAACGATGCATCGAGGTAGCTCTTGAAGAACGCCCCCAGACGATCGTCTTCCGGTGCCGCGAGCAGCGGCATCGCAGAAGACAGCGCGAGGAGCAACGCAGCGGACAACGTCCGGACCGTGGAACGAGCGGGATGGATGGGGATCATGATCAGTTCTCCGAGGCCGATGGGGTCTTGGAACCGAGGCATGATGGCGGTCCGATGGCGGCTTGTCAGCCATCGGGTTCGGCGACCACAGGACCAGTCGACCCATGCCGTCCCGGCCGGAACGATGTGGTCAAAGGCCGGGGGGGGACGGGTCACCGGTCCGTTGGGGCGAGCTATCAGCCCGCCGCTTTGGGTGCGCCGAGAACGCAACCTCCGGTGGGTTTGTCCTGGTGCCGAAGCTCGGCGGCAAGTTGCCGCCGAGAACGGCCAGGTTGGCCGTTCCACCCGGATCGATCTGCAGGGTCCCGGCTCACTCTTCCGCGGTCTCGCGGACGACCTTCGGTCGTGGCCCGAAGAGCGCGGTGCCGACCCGCACGAGGGTCGAGCCCTCCTCGATGGCGACCTCGAGGTCGCCGCTCATGCCCATGCTCAGCAACGGCAACGGAGCTCCGAGCCGGTCGGCGCAGCGGTCGCGCAGCTCGCGCAAGCGCCGGAAGACCGGACGGACCTTCTCCGCGTCGGTCGAGTAGGGCGCGACGGTCATGAGCCCGTGGAGCTCGAGCCGCGGCAGGGTGTTGATCGCTTCGAGGCTTTCGATCAGCTGGTCCGGCACCCAGCCGAACTTCGACGATTCGCCCGCGACGTTCACCTCCAGCAGCACCTTGAGCGTCTTCGACTGCTTCTCCGCCTGCTTCTGCAGCTCCTGCGCGAGCGCGAGGCTGTCCACGCTCTCGATCGTCCCGAACAGCGCCACCGCGTCGCGCGCCTTGTTGGACTGGAGATGCCCGATGAAGTGCCATCGCGCGCGAGACGGGCTGAGCGGGATCTTCGCCTTCGCCTCCTGCACGCGGTTCTCACCGAACGTGGTCAGCCCCAGCCCGACCGCCTCGGCGACGGTGTCGGCCGGATGGTTCTTCGACACGGCGAGCAGCGTGACCTCCGCTGGATTGCGCCCGGAGCGTCCGCACGCGGCGGCGATGCGGGCTTGGACGGCGGCAAGGTTCTCGGCGAGCGGCATGGTGCGGAGGGTAGGACCGGTGCCATCCGGCACAAGTGGCGGGATTCCCAGTATCGGGGCTTGCCTCGCGGCGACATCCATGGGCAAAAACCTCGATGAAGACTCAAGCCCTCCGCTTCCTACCGGCCTTGCTCCTTTGTTCCGCTCTCGCGAACTCGGCGTTCGCCGCCTCGAACTACTTTTTGGAGATCGATGGCATCCCCGGAGAATCGAAGGATGTTGGCCACCCCAACACCATCGCGGTGGACACTTTCTCTTTCGGTGCCAGCAATTCGGGCCCGGTGGGCACCGGCGGGGGCGGGGGCGGTGCCGGCAGGGTCTCCTTCAGCGAGATCAGCTTCAAAAAGACCATCGATAAGACCTCGCCCCTCCTTTACCTCAACACCGCGAACGGTAGACCCATCAGGACGGCGGTCCTGTTCGTCCGTAAAAGCGGCGGCACGACCGGAAGGCCCCCCGCGGATTTCTACACCATCACCCTGAGCGATGTGCGGGTCTCGAGCGTGCAGACCAGCGGCGGCAACGGTGACGTGCCCGTCGAATCGTTCTCGCTGACCTACGGCAAGATCGAGTTCAGCTATTCAGCCCAGAAGCCAGATGGTTCCCTCGATACGCCGATCAAGTCCGGCTGGGACCTCGTGAACAACCGCGCTTTGTGATCGCGTTGGCGGCCGAGACTTTCCTGCCCCGTCCGATCCCGTGATGAAGCGATTTCTCCCACTGCTCCTGCTCCTCGGGCTGACCTGTGCCCGGACCGCTGCTTCACCGACGTTCCTGATGCTCGACGGCATACCGGGCGGTTCGCTCGAGGCCCGGCACAAAGGTTGGATCGACGTGGAAAGCTTCTCGGAGGGGGTTTCCCGGGCGGCTCCGGGGGCCGCCAGCGCTTGGCCGGTTTTCACGACGCTTTCATTCACCAAGCAGATCGATAGGGCGACCCCGCCCTTGATGCTCGCCTGCGCGAACGGCAGGAAGATCAAAAGTGGCGTGCTGGAAGTGGTGAAGAGCGGCCGGACCGGGATCCGGTTCCTCCAAGTGAACCTCACCAACGTGACCGTGGTCTCGTTCCAGCAGAGCGGTGGCGGCGATTCCATCCCGACGGAATCCCTTTCGCTCGGGTTCGAGACCGTGAAGTGGACCTACACCGAGATCGGCACCGATGGGCGCGCGCTCCGGGACATCGTCTGCACTTGGGACCTCTTGAACGGCATCGGCACCGGTGGCGCCGCGCATCTGGACAGCGACGGCGACGGGTTACCGGACGACTACGAGCGCCTTTACGGGCTCGACCCAGCGACCCCGGATTCAGCCAGCGACCTGGATGGCGACGGCTTGAGCAATCTCGAGGAGTTCCACGCCGGAACGATCCCGAATTCCAAAGATTCCGTGTTCCGCACCACGGGCACGCTGATCAAGCCGGGAACGTTCGCCCTCCGATGGACCCGCGTGGCTGGCAAGAGCTACCGATTGCTCGCGGCGACCACGCTGGAGGGTCCGTTCGAGTTCGTGCGATTTGTCGAACCTGCCGACGGTCCGGAAGGGACGATCGAGGTCGAGACGACGCCCGCGCACCAGTTCTACATCATCGAGGTGGAGTGACGCCGGCGGGCCGGTTCACGGTCGCTCAGGGAAGCTCGCGGATCCGCAGGCCGCGGAACTCGACCGGCGAGCCCTCCGATTCCAGGCAAAGATAGCCGCTCGCCGGCCGGCAGTCGGTGCCGCCCGAGACCTCTTCGCCGTTCACCCACAGCCGCACCTCGCCGTTGATGGCGCGGACGTAGTAGTGGTTCCACTCGTTGATGCCCTTGCTGAGGTTCTTCCGGGGGAAGCTCCGTTGGCCGTCCGGCGCGACCGGCGGGAACGGCTTCATCTTCGCCGGCCCGGTCGGGAACACATCGCCGTTCGTCGTGAACCAATCCGCCTTCTTGCCCGACGATCTCTCATACTGCCCGGTGTAACCGTGGTCGAGCACCTGCACCTCGATGCCGTCCGGCAGCCGGCCCTTGCCCGCGGCAAGGTTCTGGATGGAGGCATCGCTGGCCCAGACGAAGATGCCCGAGTTTCCGCCGGACCGGAGATGTCGCCACTCGGCGACCAGCTCGAAGTTGGTGACCGGCTTCTTCATGCGGGTGACGCCGACCGGTTGACCGGTGCAATGCACACCGCTGTCGGTCCAGGTCCACGTGTTCGTCGCGCAGTTGACGTTCACGAAATCGGCGTCACCCAGCGCCCTCCAACCGGGAGAGGTGCCGTCGATGAAGGCCTTCGGGGCGGAAGCTGGATCGGCCGCGGCGATGGGGAGCGCGGACAACAGGAGAACGGATGCGAGATGACGGAGGTCCATGTCGAGGAGACGGTTTGTTTCCCGGCAGCGTGGCCCGCCCGGTCCGGGACCGCCAGCGCCATCACCGCGATGCTCGCGGGCGAGGCCGCGTCTGCGGCGCCCGGGCCCGGGTGCGATCCGAAGTGGCGGTCAGAAAGCAGCGACGGAGAGGAATGCCTGTGGGTCTAGAACCGAGGGAGTACGAAGACGCCGGTAGGGCGAGGCTCCTGCCGAGCCGCTGAGCAGAGGGCGGCCCGTCAACTCGCAGGGGCTCAGCAGGAGCTTCGCCCTGCCACGCGATCGACTGAAGATCCGCGACTGGCTTCACCGCTGCATCCCCCGGTCAGGCACGCACTTTCTCTTCACTTCGGACCGCCGCTTCAAATCGTCCGCCGCCTGGGGTCACTTCGCCGCGGCGTGGACGACGTGCGCGGCCGCCGGGGCAATAGGAGAAGCCGGCACGCTGAGGCCGGCG
>JBBRQL010000101.1:0-14037 GCA_038226425.1 Verrucomicrobiota bacterium | reverse complement strand
TCAAATTCCTCCGCTGGCTACGCCTCGCCCTCAGAGAACAACTCGCGGAAACCATCGCCCTGCCTCGCCTCGCCCAGCTCTATGCCTCCCTTTAGTTCCCTTGGATGGACACCCATGCACAGCATGGGCAACCGCGGTCTGCTACGGGCGTTGCAACGCATCGCGGCGAACGCGGAGACGCGGGGCAGGGTGAAGTTCGGCCAGATCTTCCTCGCCGCGCCGGACGTGGACCGCGACCTGTTCCTCGACCTCGCGCGCCTTTTCCCCGGATACGCCGAGCGGACGACGCTGTATGCCTCCGATGCCGACCGCGCGGTGCATCTTTCCGCGAAGCTGCACGACGCGGCGCGCGCCGGCTACTTCACGCCCTACACCGTGGCTCCCGGCGTGGACACGGTGGCGGTGCCGGACTTCGACATCGACCTGCTCGGCCACAGCTTCTTTGCCCAGGCCGAGGCGCTGCTGCACGACATCCACGACCTCATGCTCCATGGCAACTCGCCGGCGAAGCGGCAGCGGCTCTCGCCCGACGTGCATGAGGGCTTGGCCTTCTGGAAGCTGAGAAGATAGCCGTCACGTCCCAGGGGCATCAGCCGGGACCATGCGGGTGGATCCGGGTGGAACGGCCAACCTGGCCGTTCTTGGCGGCAACTTGCCGCCGAGCTTTGGCACGAGGACGCACCCATCAGAGGATGCGTTCCCGGCGCACCCAACGCGGCGGGCTGGTAGCCCGCCCAAACGGGCCGGTGGCCCGTTCCCCCCGACCTTTGACTGAATGGTCCCGGACCAGATCGCCGACGGCTCCCGGCCGCTCCTTCCCCGCGCGTTCATCCGCGTTGCCAGTCCGGCCCGGGCCGATAGCGTCGCGGGCATGTCATCACGGTTTGTCCTGTCGGCTTTCGCGGCGCGCGCGTGGCTTGGTTGTCTCTTGGTGTTCGGCGGCGCGGCCGGCGCCGCGGCGGCGGAGGCGCGGTTGCTCCGGTTCCCGGCCATCCACGGCGACCAGGTCGTCTTCGGCTACGCCGGCGACCTGTTCACGGTGTCCGCCCAGGGCGGCTTGGCGCGGCGGCTCACCAGCGATCCCAAGGGCTACGAGATGTTCCCGCGCTTCTCCCCCGACGGAAAGACGCTCGCCTTCACCGGCCAGTACGACGGCAACACCGAGGTGTACGTGATGCCGGCGGAGGGCGGCGTGCCGCGGCGCCTCACCTACACCGCCACGCTGGAACGCGACGACGTGTCGGACCGCATGGGACCGAACAACATCGTGATGGCGTGGCGCGACAGCGAGACGGTGGTGTACCGGTCGCGGCGCACGCAGTGGAACCCCTTCAAGGGCGAGCTCACCTTGGCGAAGCTCTCCGGCGGCGTGCCGGAGGTGCTGCCGTTGCCGCGGGGCGGATGGTGCTCCTTCTCGCCGGACGGCAAGCAGATGGTCTACAACCGCGTGTTCCGCGAGTTCCGCACCTGGAAGCGCTATCGAGGCGGCCAGGCGGACGAGCTTTGGCTCTACGATTTCGCCAACAAACAGACCACGCGGCTCACCGAGGACGGCGCGCAGGACATCTTCCCGATGTGGCACGGCGACCGCGTCTACTTCGTCTCGGAACGCGACACGAACCATCAGGCGAACCTGTTCGTGACGGACCTGAAGACCAAGGCGGTCCGGCAGTTGACCACGTTCACCGAGTTCGCGGTGAAGTTCCCGTCACTCGGGGACACGGCCATCGTGTTCGAGAACGGCGGATACATCCATCGCTTCGACCTGGCGACGGAGAAGGTCGCGCGCGTGCCGGTCGAGATCCGCGAGGACCTGGCCATCGGCCGCGACGCGCGGCGCGACGTCTCGAAGGACACGACGAGCTTCGACGTGGCGCCGGACGGATCGCGGGCGGTCCTCGGCGCGCGGGGCGACGTCTTCAGCGTGCCGGCGAAGCACGGTCCCACGCGGAACCTCACCGCCTCGCCGGGCGTCCACGAGCGCGATGCCGTGTGGTCGCCCGACGGGCGCTGGATCGCCTACATCAGCGACCGCAGCGGCGAGGACGAGATCTGGACCGAGGCGCAGGACGGCTCGGGCACGCCGCGCCAGCTCACCACCGGAGCGGACACGTACAAGTACCAGCCCGATTGGTCGCCCGATTCGAAGCACATCGCCTGGAGCGACAAGCTGAACCGGCTGAGCATCGTCGACCTGGACGGCGGCAAGGTCACGCGGGTGGCGCGGTCGGAGGCGGCGGAGATCCGCGATCATGCGTGGTCGCCGGACAGCCGGTGGATCGCCTTCACCGAGCCGCTGGCGCGGAAGTTCCCGCTGATCCAGCTCTACTCGCTGGAAACGCAGGCGACGGTGCCGGCGACCGACGGATGGTCGGCCGTGGGTTCGCCGGAGTTCAGCTCGGACGGCAAGTACCTGTTCTTCGTCTCGGACCGCACGTTCCATCCGACCTACGGCGACACCGAGTGGAACCATGTCTACACCGACATGCAGCGCATCTATCTCGTGACCTTGGCGCGCGACACGAAGTCGCCCTTCGCGCCGAAGTCCGACGAGGTGAAGCTGGCCGAAGAGAAGAAGCCCGACGCGCCGAAGACCACGCCGCCGGACGTCAAGGCGGGCGAGGGCGGGGACACCGTGAAAACCGCGGAAGCCGCAGCGACCTCCGCGGAGAAGAAGGACGACAAGAAAGAGGACAAGAAGGTGGTGGTGAAGGTCGATGCCGATGGCTTGGCCGGGCGCATCGCGGTGCTGGCGCCGCC
Source organism: Verrucomicrobiota bacterium (assembly GCA_038226425.1). GTDB lineage: Bacteria > Verrucomicrobiota > Verrucomicrobiia > Limisphaerales > UBA9464 > CAIVQB01. The sequence goes on along the minus strand of JBBRQL010000101.1, from coordinate 11,277 downwards.
CGCCTCGGGCTACGGCCAGCTGACCTCGGTCGGCGACAAGCTGTTCTATCTCAAGAAGGGCAAGCTGCACGTCTTCGAGCTCCCGAAGGAGAAGGAGACGGAGATCGGCGAGGTGGCGGGCTACCGCGTCACCGCCGACCGGAAGAAGATGCTGGTGAAGACCGGCGGCGACTTCGCGATCATCGAGCTGCCTTCCGCCAAGCTGGACCTGACGGACAAGAAGCTGGGTCTCGGCGAGATGCAGGTGCCGCTCGACCGTCATGCCGAGTGGGCGCAGATCTACGCGGAATGCTGGCGGCAGATGCGCGACTTCCTCTTCGACCCGAAAATGCACGGCGTGGATTGGCCGGCGATGCGCAAACGCTACGAGCCGTTGCTGGCGCACGTGCAGCACCGGGCCGACCTCACGTACGTCATCGGCGAGATGATCGGCGAGCTGAACATCGGCCACGCCTACGTCGGCGGCGGCGACCAGCCGAAGCCGGAGCGCATCCCGCTCGGCCTGCTCGGCGCGCAGGTCCGGCGCGACGCTTCCGGATTTTATCAGATCGACCGGATCCTGCCCGGGCAGAACTGGGACCCGAAGTACCGGTCGCCGTTGACGGAGATCGGCGTCGCGGCGAGCGCCGGCGACTTCATCGTGGCGGTCGACGGGCGGTCGACGAAGGACATGCCCGACCTGTACGCCGCGCTGGTCGGCAGGGCGGGCCGGCAGGTGCGGCTGAAGCTCAACGCGACCGCGAAGGAGGATGGCGCGCACGAGGAGACCGTGGTGCCGACGGCGGACGAGCAGCCGTTGTACTATCTCGATTGGGTGCTGAAGAACATCCGCGCCGTCGAGAAGGCGAGCGGCGGGCGCATCGGCTACGTCCACGTGCCGGACATGGGCGTGCCGGGGCTGAACGAGTTCGCGAAGTTCTACTATCCGCAGCTGCACAAGGACGCGCTGGTGGTGGATTGCCGCGGCAACGGCGGCGGCAACGTGTCGCCGATGATCATCGAGCGCCTGCGCCGCGAGCCGGCGATGTGGACCATCGCGCGCAACGGGTCGGTGAACGTGGACCCGGGCGGCCAGGTGCTCGGGCCGAAGGTGCTGCTCATCGACCAGCATTCCGCGAGCGACGGCGACATCGTGGGCTACCGCTTCCGCAAGCACCGGCTCGGCACGATCATCGGGCAGCGGTCGTGGGGCGGCGTGGTGGGCATCCGCGGTTCGCTGCCGCTGCTCGACGGCGGCACGCTGATGCGGCCGGAGTTCAGCCGCTTCGACCTGGAGGCGCGCGAATGGATCATGGAAGGCCGCGGCGTCGATCCCGACATCGAGGTCGACAACGACCCGGCCCGGGAGTTCGCCGGCGAGGACGACCAGCTCTCGCGCGCCGTCGCCGAGCTGATGCGCTCGCTCGCGGCGACCCCGGTCAAGATCCCGGCGCCGCCCGCGTATCCCGACAAGTCGAAGTGATGCGGCGAACGGGAGGAGGCATCGTCGGCGCACCAGCGTCTTGGACTGCGTGTGGCTTGCCACCGCTTTTTCTCGCGCCGACGGGCTGCGGCCACCCACCGGGTGCCTTCGTGCCGCGGGCTACGACGAAAGCGGCAGCTCCGCTCCGCTGCGCCGTCGCACTCCAAGACCTCGCGGAGAACGAACGGTCCATGGGCAGGGAGAAACGCGCTCCCGCGCTGGAGCCTTCGTGGCCGGCTTGACGGACTGACGGAACCGGCCAGCTTCCACCCTGGGACGGAGGCAGCCCGGGCCGGTCTTTCGGAAGAAGGGTCGCTTCCTTTCCCCTCCCCGGTTCTGTCCGCCGCTTCTAATCGCGACCTCGCCGCATCTCCTGCTTGACCCCTACTGGCTCTTCTCGCCTACGTTAACCGGAATTTGCCGCTGCGGGCGGCCGGAAACCCGGACGCGGGAGCAGCCAGATCGGATGCGGTGGTCGTTTTCCAATCGTCGAGCATGAGCAACAGCAACGAACAGTCGGGCACCTCGGTCACGCCACAGTTGGACGCGCCGGTGCGCCAAGGTCTCTACGACCCGCGCAACGAGCACGATGCCTGCGGCGTCGGTTTCGTCGCCAACGTCAAGGGCTTGAAATCCCACGCGCTGGTCGAGCAAGGGCTGAAGATCCTGCAGAACCTCGACCATCGCGGCGCCTGCGGCTCCGAGGTGAACACGGGCGACGGCGCCGGCATCTTGATCCAGATGCCGCACGAGTTCTTGGCCAATGCGGCCCAGGAAGAGGGCATCCAGCTCCCGGCCCCGGGCCGTTACGGCGTCGGCATGATCTATCTGCCGCCCGATGGCCGGCAGCGCCGCAGGGTCGAGGAGGCCTTCGAGAAGATCATCAACTCCGAGGGCCAGGACTTCCTCGGCTGGCGCACCGTGCCGACCGACAACAGCTCGCTCGGCGAGACCGCGCGCTCCTCGGAACCGCACGTCCGGCAGGTCTTCATCGGCCGCAGCCCGGAGCTGGCGGACGACCTGGCCTTCGAGCGCAAGCTCTACGTCATCCGCAAGCGCTCGTTCACCGAGATCCGCTGCTCCACGATGGACGGCGCGGCGTTCTGGTACGTGTGCAGCCTTTCGAGCCGCACGCTCGTGTACAAGGGCATGCTGCTGACCGAGCAGGTCGGCAAGTACTTCGCCGATCTCCGAGACCCGCTGACCAAGACGGCGCTCGCTCTGGTCCACTCGCGTTTCAGCACGAACACCTTTCCCAGCTGGGGCCGGTCGCACCCGTACCGCTACATCGCGCACAACGGCGAGATCAACACGCTCCGCGGCAACATCAACTGGATGCACGCCCGCGAGGCGCTGTTCGAATCCGAGGCGTTCGGCGACGACATCCAGAAGATCCTGCCGATCGTCGACCCGAACGGCAGCGATTCGGCGATGTTCGACAACGTGCTGGAGCTGCTCGTGCTCGCTGGCCGCTCGTTGCCGCACGCGATGATGATGATGATCCCGGAACCGTGGGCCAACCACGAGTCCATGAGCGACGACAAGAAGGCGTTCTACGAGTACCACTCGTGCCTGATGGAGCCGTGGGACGGTCCCGCCTGCATCGCGTTCACCGACGGCGTGCGCATCGGCGCCTCGCTCGACCGGAACGGCCTCCGACCGTCGCGCTACTACGTCACCAAGGACGACCACGTGATCATGGCGTCCGAGGTCGGCGTGCTCGACATCGCCCCGGAGAACATCCTCGAGAAGGGCCGTCTCCAACCGGGCCGCATGTTCTACATCGACACCGAGCAGGGCCGCATCGTCGCCGACGAGGAGATCAAGGACCAGATCGCCGGCGAGCAGCCGTACCGGCAGTGGCTCAACCAGCACATGATCCAGCTCGCGTCGCTGCCCGACCCCGAGCACCTGCCCGAGCCCGGCCACGAGACGGTGCTCAAGCGCCAGAAGGCGTTCGGCTACACCTTCGAGGACCTGCGCATGCTGATGGTCCCGATGGCGCGGGACGGCGTGGAGGCCATCGGCTCGATGGGCACGGACACGCCGCTCGCGGTGCTGTCGAACCAGCCGCAGTCGCTCTACAACTACTTCCAACAGCTCTTCGCGCAGGTCACGAACCCGCCGATCGACTGCATCCGCGAGGAGATCGTCACCAGCGCGATCACCACCATCGGCTCCGAGAAGAACCTGCTCAACCCGGTCCCGGAGAGCTGCCACCTGATCGAGCTGAAGGCGCCCGTGCTCACCAACGAGGAGTTCGCCAAGCTCAAGCATCTCGACCAGCCCGGCTACAAGTCGGTCACGCTATCCATCCTCTTCAAGGCGGACAAAGGCTCGAAGGGCCTGGAGAAGGCGCTTGCCGACCTGTTCAAGAAGGCGAGCAAGGCCATCACCGAGGGGATCAACATCCTCGTCCTTTCCGACCGCGGCGTGGACGCGAAGAACGCCGCCATCCCGGCGCTGCTCGCCGTCAGCGGCCTGCACCATCATCTGATCCGCGAGGGCACCCGCACGCGCGTCGGTCTCGTGCTCGAGTCCGGTGAACCGCGCGAGGTGCACCATTTCTCGCTGCTCATCGGCTACGGCTGCGGAGCCATCAACCCGTACCTCGCGTTCGAGTCGCTCGACGACATGATCCGCCAGGGGCTGCTCGTGGGCGTGGACCACAAGACGGCATGCAAGAACTTCGTGAAGGCCGCCGTGAAGGGCGTCGTGAAGGTCGCCTCCAAGATGGGCATCTCCACCATCCAGTCCTACCGGGGCGCGCAGATCTTCGAGGCCATCGGCATCAACGAGGCCGTGGTCGACAAGTACTTCACCTGGACCTCGACCCGCGTCGAGGGCATCGGCATGGAGGACATCGCCAAGGAGGTGGACACCCGGCACCGGCACGCGTTCCCCGAACGCCCGACCGAGTTGCACACGCTCGACGTCGGCGGCCAGTACCAATGGCGCAAGGAGGGCGAGTACCACCTCTTCAACCCGGAGACCGTCCACAAGCTGCAGAAGGCGGTCCGCAACGCCGACTACGTCACCTTCAAGGACTACTCGAAGCTGGTGAACGAGCAGTTCAAGCACTGGGCGACCTTGCGCGGTCTGCTCGATTTCAAGCCGGCCGACGCCATCCCCATCGAGGAGGTCGAGCCGGTCGAGGCCATCGTCAAGCGCTTCAAGACGGGCGCGATGAGCTACGGCTCCATCTCCAAGGAGGCCCACGAGGCGCTGGCCATCGCCATGAACCGCATCGGCGGCCGGTCGAACACCGGCGAAGGCGGCGAGGACCCCGCCCGCTACATCTTGGAAGCGAACGGAGATTCCAAGAACTCGGCGATCAAGCAGGTCGCGAGCGGCCGTTTCGGCGTGACGAGCCACTACCTCGTCAACGCGAAGGAGCTGCAGATCAAGATGGCGCAGGGCGCGAAGCCCGGCGAAGGCGGGCAGCTGCCCGGCACCAAGGTCTATCCTTGGATCGCCAAGGTCCGCCACTCGACCCCAGGCGTCGGCCTCATCTCGCCGCCGCCGCACCATGACATCTACTCCATCGAGGATCTCGCGGAGCTGATCCACGACCTCAAGAACTCCAACATCCACGCCCGCATCAGCGTCAAGCTGGTGTCCGAGGTCGGCGTCGGCACCATCGCCGCCGGCGTCGCCAAGGCGCACGCGGACGTCGTGCTGATCTCCGGTTTCGACGGCGGCACCGGCGCCTCGCCGCAGACGTCGATCAAGCACGCGGGCATCCCGTGGGAGCTCGGCCTCGCCGAGACGCACCAGACGCTCGTGCTGAACAACCTCCGCTCGCGCATCGTGGTCGAGACCGACGGCCAGCTGAAGACCGGCCGCGACGTCGTCATCGCCGCGATGCTCGGCGCCGAGGAGTTCGGCTTCGCGACCGCGCCGCTCGTCGCGCTCGGCTGCATCATGATGCGCGTCTGCCACCTGAACACCTGCCCGGTCGGAGTCGCGACGCAGGACCCGGAGCTGCGCAAGCGCTTCACCGGCGACCCGGCGCACGCGGTGAACTTCATGACCTTCATCGCCCAGGAGGTCCGCGAGATCATGGCCCAGCTCGGCTTCCGCCGGTTGGACGAGATGGTCGGCCGCACCGATCGCTTGGAACCGCGCAAGGCCGTCGAGCATTGGAAGGCCAAGGGCGTGGATTTCAGCAAGATCCTCTACCAGCCCGAGGCCGGTCCCGAGGTCGGGCGCTTCTGCCAGATGACGCAGGACCACGGCATCGAAAAGTCGCTCGACATGACCAAGCTGCTCGAGATCTGCCGTCCGGCGCTCGAGCGCAAGGAGAAGGTCCGCGCTTCCCTGCCGGTCCGGAACGTCAACCGCGTCGTCGGCACCATCACCGGCAGCGAGCTCACCCGCCGCCACGGCGCCGCCGGACTGCCGGAGGACACCATCCAGATCACCTTCACCGGCAGCGCCGGCCAGAGCTTCGGCGCCTTCATGCCGCCGGGCATGACGTTCTTCTTGGAGGGCGACTCCAACGACTACATCGGCAAGGGCCTGTCGGGCGGCAAGATCATCTTGTATCCGCCCGCCGCGTCCACCTTCGCTCCCGAGTCGAACATGATCACCGGCAACGTCGCGCTCTACGGCGCCACGGCCGGCGAGGTCTACATCCGCGGCATGGCCGGCGAACGCTTCGCCGTCCGCAACTCCGGCGTCACCGCCGTCGTCGAGGCGATCGGCGACCACGGCTGCGAGTACATGACCGGCGGCAAGGTCGTTGTGCTCGGCCCGACCGGGCGCAACTTCGCGGCCGGCATGTCCGGCGGCGTGGCCTACATCCTCGACGAGAAGGGCGATTTCGCGACCCGCTGCAATTTGCAGATGGTGGCCATCGAGAAGCCCGACGCCGAGGACGCGGCCGACCTGAAGGCGACCATCGGCGAGCACGCCATCAACACCAAGAGCACCCGTGCGGCGAAGATCCTCGCGGAGTGGGACAAGTTCCTCCCGAAGTTCGTGAAGGTGATGCCGAAGGACTACAAGCGCGTGCTGCAGGCCATCAAGAAGGCGACGGCCGACGGCCTGACCGGCGACGACGCGTTGGACGCCGCGTTCGAGGCGAACTCCAAGGACGCCGCGCGGGTCGGCGGCGGTTGATCGGTTGGATCGAGAATCTTTACCCCGAAAACGACTGAGAAATGGGCAAACCCACTGGATTCCTAGAATACGTCCGCGAGCTCCCGCTCGACCGGAGCGCGCAGAACCGCATCCGCGACTGGAACGAGTTCCATGAGCACATGGACGACAAGAAGCTGCGCGAGCAGGGCGCGCGCTGCATGGATTGCGGCATCCCGTTCTGCCACAGCGGCACGCTGGTCAGCGGCATGGCGAGCGGCTGCCCGGTCAACAACCTGATCCCCGAGTGGAACGACCTCGTGTACCGCGGGCTCTGGCGCGAGGCGCTGGACCGGCTGCACAAGACGAACAACTTCCCCGAGTTCACCGGCCGCGTCTGCCCGGCGCCCTGCGAGGGCTCGTGCGTGCTCGGCATCAACGCGCCGCCCGTCACCATCAAGAACATCGAGTGCTCCATCATCGACCACGCCTGGGAAAAAGGCTGGGTCGTGCCCGAGGCGCCGAAGAAACGCACCGGCAAGAAGGTCGCCGTCGTCGGTTCCGGCCCCGCCGGCCTCAGCGCCGCCGCGCAGCTGAACCGTGCCGGCCACTGGGTCACCGTCTTCGAGCGCGCCGACCGTCCCGGCGGCCTGCTCATGTACGGCATCCCCAACATGAAGCTCGACAAGGAGAAGGTCGTGCTGCGCCGCCTCAAGCAGATGGAGCGCGAAGGCGTCGCCTTCCGCTGCGGCTGCGAGGTCGGCAAGGACGTCACATCGGCCGAGCTGCTCGCCGAGCACGACGCCGTGGTCCTCACCACCGGAGCGACCAAGCCGCGCGACCTGCCCATCGAGGGACGCGCCCTCAAAGGCGTCCACTTCGCGATGGAGTTCCTCCACGGCAACACCAAGGCGTTGCTCGACCAGACCGCGCCGCCGATCACCGCCGAGGGCAAGGACGTCGTCATCATCGGCGGTGGCGACACCGGCACCGATTGCGTCGGCACCTCGATGCGCCACGGCTGCAAGAGCCTCGTCCAGGTGGAGATCCTTCCGCGCCCGCCCGAGCAGCGCGCCAAGGACAACCCGTGGCCCGAGTGGCCCAAGACCTACAAGATGGACTACGGCCAGGAAGAGGCCGCGGCCAAATACGGCGCCGATCCGCGCGTCTATCTGACCACCGCGAAGAAGTTCATCAGCGACGACCAGGGCAACGTCTCCGGCGTCCACCTGGTGCAGATCAAGTGGGACAAGAACGAGAAGGGCCAGTTCGTCCCGGTCGACATCCCCGGCACCGACCGCATCGTGCCCGCGCAGGTGGTGCTGCTCGCGATGGGGTTCCTCGGGCCCGAGCAGGGCCTGCTCGACGGCCTCGGCGTGGAGCGCGACCCGCGGTCCAACGTGAAGGCCGACCACGGCAAGTTCACCACCAGCATCCCGAAGGTGTTCGCGGCCGGCGATTGCCGCCGCGGGCAGAGCCTCGTGGTCTGGGCCTTCAACGAAGGCCGCGGCGCCGCGCGCGAATGCGACCAGGTCCTCATGGGGACGACGTCGGTGCCGTGAGTTGGACGGCGGCGTCCACGCACGACGTGGACGCCGGCAGATGAGGAGCGGCGCGATCGCCCGCAGAGGGCGCTTCGCGGACGTCCGAAGGTTTTTAAGCGCGTCGGGACCAAACCGGTGCAATTGAAAGTGGCCGACACCTGTCCAAATCCTCAACCCGTTGTTCTGGCGGATTGTACTTAGCAGGGCGCGGGGTGAAGCCCACGCGTCCGGACCCGGGTGGCCGGTGGCGGACTGGAAAGTCCGCCCTCCCGGCGGGGTGCAACTCGGCGCTTCGCCCGCGTCCCCTGTCCCCGGTTTCCGATCACACCCGAACTAACCCGCGGTGGAGACCCGCTCCATCCGCTTCGCCACTTTCTCCCGCCCCAGTACTTCCAGCAGATGGTACAGGCTCGGGCCGACGAGGCGGCCGGTGCAGGCCACGCGGCAGGGTTGCACCAGCGCGCCGACCTTCACGCCGAGCTCGGTCGCGAACGCCTTCAGCGTCGCTTCGAGCGAGACTGCGTCGAACTGCGGCAGCGCCGCGAAGCGTTCGCCCAGCTTCTGCAGCACAGGCACGGCGGCGGGCGTCAACGCCTTGGCCTTCGCTTCGGGGTCGAAAACCACGGCGGCGTCGGCCGCGAAGTAGAAGTCGGTCCACGTCGGCAGTTCCTTGAGCAGCTTGCCCTTCTCCTGCGCGGTGAGCAGCGCGGCGGACACGTAGGCCGGAGGGAAAGCCGAAGTGTCGATGCCCGCCTTGAGCATGGCCTCGACGCCAAGTCGCACGAAACGCTCCGGCGCGAGCCGCCGCGTGTGCTCGAAGTGGAAGTGCTCCAGCTTCTTCAGGTCGAAGCGGGCGTTGGCGCGGTTGATGTCGGCCAATTCGAAGCGCGGCGCGATCTCCTCCTTGGTGAAGAGCTCGGGCACGTCCTTGGCCGACCAGCCGAGCAGGCTCAGGTAGTTGATGACCGCCTCCGGAAGATACCCTTCGTCCACGTAGCTCTGCACGCTCGCGCCTTGGTCGCGCTTGCTCATCTTCGAGCCGTCGAGGTTCAGGATGAGCGGGATGTGCGCGTACTTCGGCGGCTCGACGCCGAAGGCGCGGAAGAGCGCCACGTGCTTGGCGGTGTTGCTCAGATGGTCCTCGCCGCGGATGACGTGGGTGATGCCCATCTCCAGGTCGTCCACCACGTTCACGAAGTGGAACACCGGCACGCCGTCGCTGCGGACGAGCACCCAGTCGGGGTCCAGCGCCTCGCGGTCGGTGAGCGGGCGCACGACGTCGCCGACGACGAGGTCGGGGATGGTGACCGGGTCGCGGGTCATGCGGAAGAAGAGCGCGCCGTCCTTCTCGTAGGCGTGGCCCTTGGACTTCAGCTCCTCCGCGCGACGGCGGTACACGTCGCCGCGACGGCTCTGGAAATAAGGCCCGTGGGCACCCTTCACCGGGCCGTCGGCGTCGCCGGTGAGCGGACCTTCGTCCCAGTCCAGCCCGAGCCACTTCAGGCCGGACAGGATGACATCGACCGCGGCCTGCGAGTTGCGGGCGTTGTCGGTGTCCTCGATGCGCAGGACGAACGTGCCGCCGGTGCGGCGCGCGTAGAGCCAGTTGAACAGCGCGGTGCGCGCGCCACCGACGTGAAGGTAGCCGGTGGGCGACGGGGCGAAGCGGACGCGGACAGGAGCGGACATGGGCCGGGGAAAATACGGGACGCGCCCCGCATCGTCCACGCCTCTTGCGTCACGGCGTGCGATCGAAAATGGCGGACTGGAACGCAGGCGGATCGCCGAGTCGCGCTCCGCCGGGAGGGCGGACTTTCCAGTCCGCCCCGGCCACCCTTGTCCAAGGGCGTCGGTCTCGTCCCACGCCATGCAGATTGGAAATCTGCGGAACAGCAGGTTGCAAACCTGCGCTACGCTATCCGCCACCTCGGATCGCTCCTCGCCTCACGGCAGCAGCTCGCCGTTCCACACCGTCACCGCGCGGCCGCCGAGGAACACCCGGTCGCCTGCGACGCGGACGCGCACCTCGCCGCCGCGGGCGCTCGCCTGCCATCCGCGCATCTCCGTCCGGCCGAGCTTCGCGGCCCACCACGGAGCGAGCGTGCAATGGGCCGAACCGGTCACCGGATCCTCGGGGACACCCACCGACGGCGCGAAGAACCGCGACACGAAGTCGTGCTCCCCTCCCCCGCGCGCGGTGACGATGACCCCGCGTGCCGGCAGTCTCGCGAGCGCGACGAGGTCGGGCCGCAACGCGCGGACCGCGGCTGCGTCCGACAGTTCGCATAGGTAGTCGTACCGGCTGCGTCCGACATGGACCGGGACCGCTCCCAGGGCTTCGGCCAGACCGACCGGCGCGGCGGCGGACGCGGCAGGACACGACGGGAAATCCATCTCGATCCATCCGTCTCGCCGTGTGCAGACGAGCTCGCCGCTCTCCATCGTGTGGAAGCGTGCGGGCAGACCTTCCGCCAGCCGGCCGGAACCCCAGAGCGCGTGGGCGCTGGCCAGCGTGGCGTGGCCGCAGAGCGCGACCTCGACCGTCGGCGTGAACCAGCGCAATCCCCAGCCGTCGGCCCGCGGCGCGACGAACGCGGTCTCGGACAGGTTCATCTCGGCGGCGACCTTCTGCATCCAGACCGGATCGGCGGCCGCCGGCAGCAGGCAGACGGCGGCGGGATTGCCCTGGAATTTCTCGGCGGCAAAGGCGTCCACGACGCAGATGGGCAGGCTCATCGGGGTCGAGGTTCCGGCGCGGCCTCGGCGCTTCCAAGCCCGAAGTCCGTTTGCACTGGCGCAACCTTGCACCAGAGATCCGGTCTTCATCGGACGCCTTGGCCCGCGGGCCGGCTCTGAGACGGCCGATGACCCGACGAACGGGTCCGAGGCCTGCTCGGCTTCACCCTTCTTACGCAGACGCCAGGCATGAGCCGAGAGAAGTGAGGCGTCCCGCATTCAACGTTCGACGTTCGACGTTCTCCCTCCGCGTTCCCCGTTCCTCGGGCTTGGCATCGGGGACAAGCTTGCTCTTGCCCTCGGCGGCGCAGTCCGGATGCTCCGCGGCTCATGTCACGGATGCTGAAGTCCTCGGGCGCGGTCGGAGCGGCGACGCTCATCAGCCGCGTGCTGGGTTTCCTGCGCGAATCGGCCTTCGCGGCGTTCATGGGCGACGGCCCGGTGGCGGACGCC
>JBBRQL010000100.1:0-14124 GCA_038226425.1 Verrucomicrobiota bacterium | reverse complement strand
TGGGCCGCGGGTCCGGTGTTGAGCAGCTCGATGAACTGCTCGTTCGTCCGTCCCGAGGCCGGATGGTACATCAGCTCGTTGACGACCACGGCGCCGTGGGCGGACGAGGCGCACAGAGCCGAACCGATGGCGGCGGACAGCAGGATGAGTTTCATGCGAGGACGGGAGGACCTAAGCAGCGAACGCGCCAATAGTCCCAGTCCTAAACCGACGAGCGATAAATGCCTCCGAAAGCCGCCGCTCAAGGTGTCCGCGGGCCGTCGGAGGCTGCATCGGAGAAATCTGTCCAGTGCGGCTTCGGGTCCGCGACCCGCTGCGAGCCGTAGATGCCGGTGCGGCCGCCGAAGAGGTGCGCGACGAAACAGGCCACCGCGAGGTAAGGCGCGTGCGCCGCCCCGAAGAGCTCGATGCCCATGAGCGTGCAGGCGAGCGGCGTGTGGCTCGCGCCGGCGAAGACCGCGACGAACCCCAGGCCCGCCAGCAGGTCCGTCGGCGCGCCCATCGGTCCGCTCAGCGTGTTTCCAAGGGCTGCACCGATGAAGAACAGCGGCGTCACCTCTCCGCCCTTGAACCCGGAGCCCAAGGTGACGACCGTGAAGAGGAGCTTCCAGAGCCAGCTCCAACCGGTGGCGCCGCCTTCGTGGAAACACGAGAGGACGGTGACGTCGCCGGCGAAAGGGCTGGTGACGCCGAGCCCGAGGTACGAGCGCGTGCCGAGCATGTACGCGAGACCGATCACGACCAGGCCGCCGATGACCGGGCGCAGCCAAGGGCGCTGGATCCGCTGCTTTATCTGCTCCCGGACAGTGTGCGAGAGGTCGGTGAAGAGCAGCGCCACCAGGCCGGCCGCCGCGCCGACGACCACAGATTTGCCGAGCAGCACCACTTCGAAGATCCGGAGGCCGAACGATTCAGGCTCGGCGATGACGTCGATATGGTACGCCGTGTGGTGGATGCCCCATGCCGAGCAGGTCAGGTCGCCGATCAGTCCGGCGAACAGGCACGGCACGAGCAGTCCGTGGAGGATCCGGCCGGTCGCGAGCACCTCGATCGCGAACACCGCGCCGGCCACAGGCGTGCCGAACACGGATCCGAACCCGGCCGCGACGCCGGCCTGCAAGAGCATCGCGCGATGTCGCTCGGGGATCCGCGCCCAGCGGATGAACCCTGCCGCCAACCCGCCGCCCATCTGCAACGCGGTGCCTTCGCGTCCGGCCGAGCCGCCGAAGAGATGCGTGAGCAGCGTGGTCAGGAGGACGAGCGGAGCCATGCGGACGGGCACGCCGGCGCCGGGCTTGTGGATCTCGTCGAGCACGAGGTCCGTCCCGCGTTCGGCACCGCGGCCGTGCTTCTGGTAGAGCCAGACGATCACCGGGCCGATGGCCGGCAGGAGGAGGAGCAGCCAAGGGAAGGCGAACCGCAGTGCTGTCACGCGGTCGAGCGACCAGAGGAATAGCGCGCTGGCCGAACCCGCCATCACGGCGACCGGTGCCGTCAGCGCCAGCCAGACGCCGAGGGTCCGCAACGCGGACAAGTGCGCCCGATAGTCGAGGACCGCCTTCATCCGACGGGATCCGGTCGATGTGGATCGCCGACCCAGCGATTCGTCGTGGCGGGCATCTTTATGACTGTCGGCTCCGTCATGTCCGGCCGGAGATTAGCTCCCGGACCCGACCCATGCCAGCGTTGCCACGGGCCATGCTTGGTTTCGGTCCCGGCCCGGGGGCATCAAGCTGTCTTCGTCGTCGCTTCGCCCGCGGCCTTCCCGAAGCGGCCGAAACGGAGCGCGAGCGAGGGCAGCACCAGCAGGTTCAGCGTGGTCGAACTCACCAATCCGCCGAGGATCACCAGCGCCATCGGGCCCTCGATCTCGCGGCCGGCCTCCGCTCCGCCGAGCGCGAGCGGCAGCAACCCGAGCCCGGTCACCAAGGCCGTCATCAGGATGGGCCCGAGTCGTTCGCGGGCTCCGCGCAACGCTGTGTCGATCCCCCACGGCTGGCCTTCTTGTCCGACCAGATGCTCGTAGTGCGCGATGAGCATGATCGAGTTCCGCGTGGTGATGCCGAACAAGGTGACGAACCCGACCATCGCGCCGAGCGAGAGCAGGCGTTCGTGCAGGAACACCACGGCCACGCCGCCGACGAGCGCGAAGGGCAGGTTGGCCAGCACCAGCAAAAGGTTCCGCCAATGCGCCAGGACGACCGACAGCAACAGGACGATCCCGACCGCCGCGAGCGATGAATGCATCAGCAGGTCGCCCCGCGCCGCGCGCACCTGCTCGGCGGCACCGGTGAACACGGGATACACGCCGGAAGGGAACCGGACCTCGGCTGCGACGCGGCGCCGCGCCTCGGCGACGAAGGACGGCACGTCGCGCCCGGCCACGTTGCACGTCACCGTCTGCCGTCGGCGCGCGCCGTCGTGCGAGAGGGAAGCGCGGCCTTCGGTCAGGTCCACGTCGGCTAGTTCGCGCAGCGGGAGCCGCGTGCCGGCGGCGTTGCGAACGACCAGCGCGCCGGCCGTCTCCGGTTCCGTGCGCTCGGCGGGATCGAGCACGACGACGACATCATGGACGCGCCGGGCCTCGTGGACCTGCGCGACGACCGTGCCTTGCCAGGCCGTCTCCAGCGCGTCCATCACTTCCACCGGCGAGAACCCGTGCCGGAGCAGGCTGTCGGGACGCAACCGCACCGTGAGCCGCGGCATGCCGGGCGGCGATTTGACGCGGACATCGGCGTTGCCGGGGATCGTGCCGAGCAGCGCCGCCGTTTCAGCTGCCTTCTCGTCGATCGCGTCGAGGTCGTCTCCGTAGATGCTGACGACGACGGCCGCGGTCTCGCCGGAGATGGTCTCGCCGATGCGGTCGCCGAGGAAGGTGAGCACCTCGGATTCGATGCCCGGAAATCTCGCGAGCGTGTCGCGGATCGATTTCTGGACGTCCTCCTCTTGGTCGCCGGGCAACGGCTTCAGCTCGACATGGAACTCGCTCCGGTGCGGTCCCCACGGGTCTTCTCCGGCCTCGGCCCGGCCGATCTGTTGCTCGACTGTCGCGATGCGCGGATCGGCCAGCAACTCGGCCGAGATGCGTGCGCCGAGCCGCCGCATCTCGGGCAGGGAGGTGCCAGGCGCGGTCGAGACCTGCAGCACGAAATGGCCTTCGCGGAACTCGGGGAGGAACTCGCCTCCGAGGAACGGCACCATCGCCGTGGCGCCGGCGACCAGCAGCAGCGCGACCCCGAGCAAAACCCAGGCATGCGGCAGCAGCACCCGCAACACGCGCTGGTAGCCCGCTTGCAGGACGCGCAGCAGCCACGGCTCGTGCGTGCCCTTCGCGCCGCGCGCGAAGAGCAGCCCGGCGAGCGCGGGCGTCACCGTCAGCGCCACGAGCAGCGACGCGAGCACGGCCAGGATGTAGGCGAACCCGAGCGGCGCGAAGAACTTGCCCTGCAAGCCGCCGAGGGAGATCACCGGCAGGAACACCAGCACGACGACGAAGGTGGCGTACACCACCGCGCTCCGGACCTCGAGCGACGCGTCGAGCACCACCTGGCGGACCGGTCGCGGCACCGCCGAGGCGGCGTTCTCGCGCAGGCGGCGGAAGATGTTCTCGACGTCGATGATCGCGTCGTCGACGACCTCGCCCAGCGCGATGGCGAGGCCGCCGAGCGTGAGCGTGTTCAGCGTCACGCCGAGCGTGTCGAGCGTGACCAGCGCGGCCAGCAGCGAGAGCGGGATCGCGGTCAACGAGATGAACGCGGTCCGGACGTTGAAGAGGAACAGCGCGAGGACGACGACGACCAGCGCCGAGCCCAGCAGCAGCGACGAGCGCATGTTGGCCAACCCGTTCTCGATGAAGTTGGCGGGCCGGTGCATCCGGTCGAAGAGCTCGATGCCTTCGGCGGCCAGCATCGGCTTGAGCTCGGCCAAGGCGGCTTCCGCCGCGAGCGTCGTCTCGAGCGTGTTCGCTCCGTGCTGGCTCGACAACGTGAGCAGCACGCCGGGACGCCCTTGGACCAGCGCGTCGCCGAACTTCGGCTCCGCGGCCTCGACCACGTTCGCGACGTCCTTCAGCCGCACGCTCACGC
The DNA here is from genome assembly GCA_038226425.1 of Verrucomicrobiota bacterium. Taxonomy (GTDB): domain Bacteria; phylum Verrucomicrobiota; class Verrucomicrobiia; order Limisphaerales; family UBA9464; genus CAIVQB01. The sequence continues at coordinate 10,039 of JBBRQL010000100.1, read as the reverse complement.
CGTTCGTGCGGGCGACGACCGTCTCGCCGAGCGCGGCCGGGGTGGTGGATTGGCCTTCGGTCTGGACCAGGATCCGCTGGTTGTGCGTCTCGATGAAGCCGCCGCCGCGCACGCCGGTCGCGCTGCGGGCGGCCGCGACGACCTCGGCGAGCGAGAGATCGAAGTCGATCAACCGGTCCGGCCGGACCTGGACCTGCAACTGTCTGACCTCGCCGCCGAACACGCTGACCTTCGCCACGCCGGGAACCGCGAGCAGGCGCGGCCGGATCGTCCAATCGGCCAAGGTGCGCAGCTCCATCGGCGTGCGGTTCGTCGAGATCAGGCCGATCTTCAGGAGGTCCATCGTCGCCGAGGTCAGCGGCGTCATCTTCGGGGTCTTCACCCCGGCCGGCAGGCGCGCGGCGGTCTCGACCAGCCGTTCCGCCAACATCTGCCGCGCGACGAGCACGTCCGTGCCGTCCTTGAAGACGACGGTGATGATGGAGAGCCCCTGGATGGATTCGGACCGGCTGGAGTCGAGACCGCCCGCGCCGTTGAGCGCGTCCTCGACCGGCCGCGTGACGAGCGATTCGACCTGCTCAGGCGAGAGCCCGGGCGATTCGGTCTGTACCGTGACCTGCGGCGGCGCGAAGTCGGGGAAGACATCGAGCTTCGCGTGGCGGGCGACATGGGCGCCGTACGCGAGCAGCACGCAGGCGAGCGCGATGACCACGCCGCGGAAGCGGAGCGAGAAGGTGACGAGCGAGGTCAGCATCACTCGGCGGAGGACCGTGCCTTGAGCTCGTCGGAGAGCAGCAGCTGCGCGCCTTGGGTCACCACGGACGCGGCGTCGGGCAGCGCGGTGGTCGTGGCCCATCCATCGGCGGTGAGGCGGTCGAGCGCGACGGCCTGTTTCCTGAAACGCCCTTCGGCTTCGGCGAGGTAGACCCACGCGAGGCCGAGATGCCGGACCACGGCCGTCGTCGGCACCAGCAGGGCGGGCTTAGCGGGGCCTTCTTGGGCGATGTGGGCGGTGACCGCCGTGCCCGGGCGCAGGCCGGGATCCGGACCGGGAGCCTGGAAGAGGAACCCGCGGCCCTGCGTGCGCGCGTCGACGGTCGGAGCGTCGCAGAACCACGAGGCAGAACGTCCGCGGTCCGAGGCGAGCGTGGTGACGCGCGCGTCCGACGGCGTGCCGGAGAGCGTCTCGCCGGCCGGCAGCTCGACCCGGAGCAGGACGACCTCGCGGCGGAGCAAGCGCGCGACGAGCGCGTGCCGCTCGGCCGGCGTCGGCTTGGCGAAGCCGTCGCCCCATTCGGTCGCCAGGCGGCGGACCGCGGTCTCGTGGCGCGTCTCGGCGGCTTGGACCTGGAGCTGGGCGGCTTCCAAGGCCGGCCGCGCGACGATCTGGTCGCGCTCGAAGAGCTCGCGCTCGCGCTTCTCCTGGCCGTGGGCGATGACGAGGGCCGCGGCCGAGCCGTCGAGCTCGGCGTCGAGCAACGCGAGGGGCGAAGGGTCTAGAACGGTCCCGTGCGCGACGGCGACGGCGGTGATCCGGGCGGGGACAAGCTTGCGGACCTCCAAGCCGATCCGGGCCTGCGCCGCGGCATCGAGCGTCAAACCCTCGTGCTTCGGCGCCTCGGATTTCTTCGCCGCGGGATGCTCGTCGTCGTCCGCCCGGAGCGTAGCGATCGCCAAGGCCGTCCCGACGACGAAGAGAGCGATCCGGACCGGCGACAGGCTCGTGGACACGGGCGATTGATGGCAGGCTGAACAGGACCGCGCGATGGAAAACAGACCCGTGACCGCCATCGGGGCGTGACCTGTCAACCGGGTGGCGCTCGGTTTGTGCGAGCGTGCTGCCAGCATCTTGCTGGCAGTAGCTCGCCGAAGCCGGACCTCTGGAAAATCCCCATCGACTCTTCGCTCCGCACCTTCTGCCGGCGAGACGCACGGCAGCACTTTGGCGGCAACGTCGACCCCGTTGCGCAGGCGGCAAAGGTCAGTACACGATGACGAACGTGCCGTCGGGACGGGCGTAGGCGGCCGCGTAGCTCCAGACCGGGATGCCCGGTTTGCGGCCGTGCTCCGGCGTCGGTCTGCCGGCGGCATCGAAGACCTGCCACGCCAGGTCGCCGCCGCGCTGCCAGCCGGTTCCTTCGGTCCAAGCGACCAACATCTCGCCCTTGGCGTTGGCGGCCAAGGCCGGGTGCTTCGCGCCCGCGGCGGACTCGATCTGCGTCGGCTTCGATGCGCCCTTCCCGACCGCTGAGAAATGGATCCGGCCCTTCGTCTCCCACGCCGCGGTCATGCCGGTCTTGGATCCGAGGAACGCCGCGCTGCTCATCGGGCACGAACCGGTCTCCCAATCTTGCAGCGGCTCGACCGTGAAGATGGCGCCGTGGTCGCGCGACACCGCCAGCGTGGCCTCGCGATGGATGCTCGCCTTCGCCGACCGGTAGAGCGCGAAGATCTCGCCCCCGGGACCGGTGGCCGCTTCCATGCCGCAACAACCGCACGCGCCGGTGCCGTCGGTCACCGGGGTTTCGGGCGCAAAGGACCTGCCGTCGTCGGTCGAGCGCGCGAGGAAGACGCGGCGTTTGTCCTCGCTGGTCTTGGTGCCCGGCGTGCCGGCGTGCCACATCACGTGGACGCCGCCGTCGGCGTCCGCGGCCACGCTCCCGCCGCCGTCGAGATCGGTCGTGCGGGTCACCAGATTGCGCTGCGACTCGAAGGCCGTGCCGGCGGTGTCCGAGCGAGCGTAGAGCAGCGGCGAGCTGCCTTCCGGCTTCGGCGTCGCGGTTCCCGAGCCGTTCCAGACCACGTGGGCCCGGCCGTCGCGGCCGACCGCGACTTGCGCTCCGCGGATGGTCCCGATGGCGATGGCGCTGCCCGGTTGGCTGTTGACGCGGACCGACGTGCCCGAGGGCGCGGCGCCGGCGGCGAAGTGCTGGTAGAAGACGTCGGAAGCCTTCGGGTCCCCGCCAAGCCAGACCATGTGGACGCCATGGTCCGCGGCGACGACCAACCGAGGCTGCATCCCGCCTTCGGGCAGGCGGCGGAACTCGACCGCCGCGAGCGGCTGGCTGCATCCCGCAGCCAGAGCGGTCACGGTCAGAGCCGCGCGAAGGAATCGGGAACGGTAAGGCATGGGATAGAGGGGCAGGGGAAGGAGGCGGTGCGGTTCAGTTACGTTCCGGGGCGTTCCGGCGGAGCCCGACCTCGTGGGCGATGTCGTCGAACTCCTGGCGGCTGACCTCGTGGAGCTCCTTGCCGCGCTTGGCGAGCTTCTCGTTGATCTTGACGGCTTTCTCCGTCATCTCCTCGTGGGTCTCCTTCGAGCCGCCGACGAGGGCGAAGTTCTTCCCGGTGGTCAGGCGCTTGTGGCCGTCCGAATCGAGGCCGATGCCGACCATCAGCGCGGCGGGGGGCTTGTCGTTCTTTTTCTTGGGCGGCTCTGCCATGGCCTCAACGTGGCGAAACGGGCGTCCGCTGTCCATTTCCACCTGTGGACCACCGACTTCTGGACATTCATCTTGCGACCCAGTCAACCGATTTGTTACATATTTCCCCGCTATGGCAGCCATCGGGCGGTTCCAAAAAGGGGATGAGACGTTCCACGCGAAGGTCGTCGACGGAGAGCTTTTCAAGCTCATCGGCGATGTCTTCGGCTCGCCTTCTTTCGAGAAGAAGGCGACCCCCCTCAAGGGCGTCAAGACGCTCGTCCCGGTCACCCCCTCGAAGATCATCGCGGTCGGCCTGAACTACGCCGACCACGCCCGCGAGGCCGGGAAGCCACTGCCCAAGGAGCCGTTGATCTGGCTGAAGGCGACGACCTCGCTGATCCCCGACGGCGCGAAGGTCGAGATCCCCTTCGCCAACCACCGCACCGATTTCGAGGCCGAGCTGGCCATCGTCATCGGCCGGCGGATGCGCAACGTCACCACGGCCGCGGCGGCCCGTTACATCTTCGGCTACACGGCGGCGCAGGACATCACGGACCGGACCATCCAGAACTCCGAGAGCCAGTTCGCGCGCTGCAAATCCTTCGACACCTTCACTCCGCTCGGGCCGTACATCGAGACGAAGATCGACCCGCATGATCTGAGCATCCAGCTCTTCCAGAACGGCCAGCTCCGGCAGAACAGCAACACGAGCCAGCTCGTCTTCAACTGCTTCCAGATCGTCAGCTTCGTGTCGACCAACATGACGATGCTCCCCGGCGACGTGATCCTCACCGGCACTCCGAGCGGTGTCGGCCCGATCGAGTCCGGCGACCGCCTCGAGGTCCGCATCCAAGGGCTCGCCCCGCTGGTCAACACGGTGAAGTGAGTTTCGAGCGGCGAGTTGCGAGTGACGAGTGGAACTCGCGTCGTCCCGTCCTTCTTCATGCAAGACCTCAAGGCGCGTACCAAGCGTTTTGCCCGCGCGTGTTTCCGGCTTTCCCGGGTGCTGCCCAAATCTGAGGAGTTCTTGGTGATCCGACGGCAATTGCTGAGATCGTCGTCTTCCGTGGCGGCAAATTATCGATCTGCCTGCCGGGGCAGATCGAAAGCGGACTTCATCGCCAAGTTTTCAATCGTGGAAGAGGAGGCAGACGAGTCGGCACTTTGGCTGGAGATGACCTCCGACGAACTGACCGATTTGCAGGCACCTCAACCCGAGGAACTGGCTGGACTGAGCGCCGAAGCCGGCGAACTCGTCGCCATCATGGTGGCATCCAAGAAAACCGCTCGCGGCCTGTAGACCGAAGGTTCCCCGTTCGAACTTCGCAACTCGCAACTCGAAATTTCCCACATGCGCTGGACCCAGACCTTCATCCCCACCCTCAAGGAGACCCCGGCCGACGCCGAGATCGTGTCGCACCAGCTCCTGCTGCGCGCCGGCCTCGTCCGCAAGCTGACCGGCGGCCTCTACACCTTCCTGCCGATGGGCCTGCGCGCCCTGGCCAAGGTCGCCGCCATCGTCCGCGAGGAGATGGACCGCGCCGGCGGGATCGAGGTGTCCATGCCGCTGCTCCAGCCCACCGATATCTGGCACGCCTCCGGCCGCTACGAGGCGATGCGGGACAACCTCTACAAGGTCAAGGACCGGGCCCAGAAGGAATGGGCGCTCTGCCCGACCGCAGAGGAGGTCATCACCACCCTCGCCGCGAACGAGTTCAGCTCCTACAAGCAGTTCCCGAAGAACTTCTACCAGGTCGGCACCAAGTTCCGCGACGAGATCCGTCCCCGCTTCGGCCTGATGCGCGCGAAGGAGTTCCTGATGAAGGACGCCTACTCCTTCGACACCACCGACGCCGGCGCGATGGCCAGCTACCAGAAGATGTACGACGCCTACACGCGCATCTTCGCCCGCTGCGGGCTGCGGGCGTTCGCGGTCGAGGCCGACACCGGCATCATCGGCGGCAACCATTCCCACGAGTTCATGATCCCGGCCGAGACCGGCGAGAACGACGTCGTCTACTGCGAGGCCTGCAACTACGCCGCGAACATCGAGAAGGCCACCAGCGGCCTGCCCAAGACCGCGCCGCGCGACCTCGGCCCTTTGCCGGAGAAGTTCGCCACGCCCGGCGTCGTGACCATCGAGGCTCTCGCCAAGGACCCGCACAAGGTCCCCGCCAACCGCCAGATCAAGACCCTCGTCTTCATCGCCGACAGCAAGCCCGTGCTCATCCTCGTCCGCGGCGACGACCAGCTGAACGAGGCCAAGTTCATGGCCAAGACCGGCGCCATCGAGGCGCGTCCGGCCGACGCCAAGAACCCGGCCGACCTCGTCCACTTCACCGCTCTCGGCGCCATGCCCGGCTCCCTTGGTGCCGTCCGCAATGTGCCCGCCGGCTGGAAGGTCCTCGCCGATGAACGGCTCCGCGGCGCGAACGGCATGACCACCGGCGCGAACGAGGACGGCTTCCATCTCCGCGACGTCTCCATGGAGCGCGACATCCAGGTCACCGAGTGGCACGACCTCCGGACCGTCACCGCCGGCGAACCGTGCGCGAAGTGCGCCAAGCCGCTGAAGATCCGCCGCGCCATCGAGGTCGGCCACGTCTTCAAGCTGGGCACCAAGTACAGCGTGCCGCTCAACGCCACCTTCCTCGACGAGGCCGGCCAACGCGCTCCGCTCGTGATGGGCTGCTACGGCATCGGCGTCACCCGCACGCTCCAGGCCGTCATCGAACAGGGCAACGACAAGGACGGCATCATCTGGCCGGTGAGCGTCGCGCCCTACCACGTCTGCATCACCCCGCTCACCGTCGCGGCCGACAGCCAGGCGATGAAGCTCGCCGAGCAGCTCTACGCCGAGCTCACGCAGGCCGGCCTCGAGGTGATCATCGACGACCGCGACGAACGCCCCGGCGTGAAGTTCAAGGACAGCGAGCTCGTGGGCTTCCCCATCCGCATCGGCCTCGGCGAGAAGTCCCTCGCGAAGGGCGAGGTCGAGATCAAGCCCCGCTGCGGCGCGCTACGGTCGGTGAAGACCGAGGAGGCCGCAGCCGACGTCATCGCCTGGGTGAAGGCTGAGAAGGCGAAGCTGGCCTGACGGTCCGCGCGGGACGGGCGGGACTCGCGGACTTCTTCGTCCGCGAGTCCTGCCGTCTCGTCGTGTTTTGGCGCCCGGATGGCCGTCTCCGACCCGCGATGTCCCCCGTGACGTCGCGGATTTTCTCCGGGATGCTCACCGCCGATGGACATCACCGCGACGCCGCACGGACTGCGCCTGAGCCAACATGGCGTGGTCATCAGCGAGATGCGCATCTCGGCAGGGCCGACCCACAGCGTCTTCGACCTGCTGGCCGCGCTGATCCCGGTCCTGGCGCCCCGAGGCCGGGTCGGCGTCCTGGGGTTCGCCGGCGGCGGCATGATGGCACCTTTGGCCGCATTGGGCGTGGACCGTCTGATCGATTCGGTCGACCTCGACCAAGAGTCCCACGCGTTGTTCTGCCGATATTGCCCGGCATGGGCCGGACGTGTCGCTTGGGAACACGCCGATGCCGAGGAATGGCTCCACCGGCAACCGCGCGACTTCGGCCTGCTCATGGACGACCTCTCGGTCCCGCGCGACGGCGACGTGACCAAACCGGCGATCTCGTGGGACGTGTTGCCCGGTGCGATGCGCGGACGGCTCCGGCCCGGTGGCATCACGATCGCGAACCTCCTTCCTCCGTCCGGCGGACCTTGGGAGCCCGCGCTCTCGCAGATGGCCCGCGGATCCGCGGCCGCGCGGATCATCCACCTCGACGACTTCGTGAACCGCATCCTCGTCGCGGGCGAAGACTTGCCGTCCGCACGGTCCCTTGGCATGAGGCTTCGCGCGGCGCTCCGGCAGATCGGCTCCCGCCAAGCCGGTCGTATCCACGTCCGCGCCCTCCGGTGAGGCGGGTATAGCGCCGGCGCCGGGTCGGGTGCCGGAGTCCGAAGGTCCGATTGGAGCGGTGCCGCCACGTCGTTCGTATGGCTTGCGGCTTGAACCGATGTAACCTGAGCGTAACCTCCCGGTCACACTCGCCATGGATCGAACTTTGCTCCTCCCCTTCGCCCTCGCGCTGATCCTCCAGGCCGGCGCCGCGACGCCGCCCAAGCATCCGGCGGACATCTATCGGACGACGAATGTCTGGACGCTCCACCTGCGCTTCACCGCCGACCAATGGAAGGCCATGGAACCGAAGCGCGCGGAAGGCGCGGGTGGCGGCGGCGGGTTCGGGTTCCGTCCTCCGGCCGGCGGCGAGGGCCGGGACTCGATGCTCCAAGGTGCTCCGGGCAAGCGGAACGGTCTGTCGTCGTCGATGATGGGGCTCGAGTTCGAGTACGTGCATGCCGATCTGGAGTTCGGCGACGTGCAGTTCAAGGATGTCGGCGTCCGTTACAAAGGGAACGGCACCTACATGGAGTCGCAGGGCGGGGACAAACGTCCGCTCAAGATCGACCTGAACCGATATGTCAAAGGCCAGAAACTCGCGGGCCACACCACCCTCGACCTCCAGAACAACACGACCGACGCGGCGATGATGAACGACGCGCTCGGCTACCGGCTGTTCCGCGATGCCGGCGCCCCGGCGCCCCGGACCGCCTACGCCAAGGTCTACGTGGATGCCCCGGGCGCCCACACCAACCGCTACTTCGGTCTCTACACGCTCGTCGAGAACGTCGACGCCCACTTCGCCAAGCAACGCTTCGGCTCGAAGGACGGACTGGTGCTGAAGCCCGTCACATCGCGCCTGTTCTCCGACCTGGGCGATGATTGGGCGAAGTACGAAGGGCCCTACGACCCGAAGACCAAGCCGACCGCGGCGCAGAAGAAACGGGTGATCGAGATGGCGAAGTTCGTGTCGCACGCGGACGACGCGGAGTTCGCGAAGCGGTTCGGCGAGTTCGTGGACGTCCAGGCCTTCGCCCGCTTCATGGCGGTGACGGTGTGGCTCGCCAACTTCGACAGCGTGCTCGACATGGGGCAGAACTTCTACGTCCACATCGACGCGGGCACGGGCAGGGCCACGTTCATCCCGTGGGACCTCGACCACTCGTTCGGGACCTTCGGCATGAAAGGCACGCAAGAGGAGCGCGAACAGCTGAGCATCTGGCATCCGTGGACCGGCGCGAACCGTTTCTTGGAGCGGGCGTTCGCGGTCGAGGGCTTCCGCGACGCCTACCGCACGGAGCTCGGACGCATCGACACGACCGTCGCGCGGCCGGAGCGCCTCAGCGCCCAGGTGGATGAAGTGGCCGCGGCGACGCGCGACGCGGTGAAGGAAGAAGGCGAGGAGAAGGCCCGGCGCTTCGAGCAATCCGTCGCGGGCGAGGTCCCGACGCCGGGGGGCACGCGCGGCGACTTCCGCGGGCCGGCTCCCGGCGGCGACCGTCCCCGGCCGGAAGGCCAGCCCGCGGGTGGCGAAAGCCCGAGGCGGCGCGGCGGCGGTGGCGGTTTCGGTTTTGGTGCATCGAAGCCCCTGAAAGCGTTCGTCGTCGCCCGCAGCGCGTCGGTCGGCGACCAGCTTGCCGGCAAGTCGAAGGGCAAGGAGGTCCAAGACCGGATGTTCGGCGGCGGCGGTCCGGGCGGCCGCGGCGGGTTCGGTCCGGGGAATTTCTTGGCGGCGCCGATGCTCGCGCTGGCGGACACCGACCGGGACGGGAAGGTGCAACCGTCGGAGCTGCGAGCGCTGGGCGAGCGCTGGTTCACGGCGTGGGATGTCGACAAGGAAGGCGAACTGCGGCAGGCGCAGGTCAGCAAGGGGCTGAACTCGGCGTTCCCGCCTCCGCCCGGGTTGGATGGACCTCCCGGCGGCGGCGGCTTCGGTCCCGGGACCTTCGTGGGGCCGGCGCTTCTGGCCGCGATGGACGCGGACAAGGACAAGGCGGTGTCCAAGGCGGAGTTCCTCGGGGCGTTCGAGAAGTGGTCGATCGCGTGGGACACCGACCGCAAGGGCTACCTCGACGAGGACAAGATCAAGGCCGGCTTGAACCAAGCACTGGGCCAACCGGGCGGTCCGGGCCGGCCTGGAGGTCCGGGCGGTCCGGGTGGTGGAAAGTGAGGTCCAAGGTACGGTGTTCGATGATGGATGTCCGTGGTCCGTCGTCCGATCGGTGAAACTTCCAACGTGGCGGTGAGAGGCTTGGGCCAACGTGCTGCCAGCATCTTGCTGGCAGGGCTCGCCGAAGCCGGTACCCGGGAAATTTCTTATGCGCGTCTCCGGCCGGACCTTGGTCGGCGGGCGCATCTTGGCACTGCCCTCCCACGACGAAGCATGTGGCGTCCGGAGCACCGCATTTTAAGCGGCTGGTGGCGGGCCAGTCCGCGACCAGCCGGTTGGAAACCCGCGCTCCGGGGGCCGCGTCCAGATGCGCCTCGGTCCGCATCCTTCCGATGTTTCCGCTTGTGCCTTCCGCATCCGTGGACGACAAATCCTCGCCGCCGACGTGCGGCTCCGATCTTTTGATTTTCCCTGCCCGGTTCGTGTATCGAGACAACTGTCCTTCGACCTTGTAACAAAACACGGGAGCGCAAAGACGGTGCTATAAACAGCCGCCAGGCCTTAACTGGAAGGCGAACGTTGCCCGTTGCT
>JBBRQL010000099.1:0-14142 GCA_038226425.1 Verrucomicrobiota bacterium | reverse complement strand
CGCGCGGAGGAGGATCGGCCGACGGGCGGGTCGTCCGTCCTGCTTCAGCGTGCGGACCGCCGAGCGTTCACGCTCATCGAGCTGCTCGTGGTCATCGCCATCATCGCGGTCTTGGCAGCGCTTCTGCTGCCGGGGCTCGCCGAGGCGCGGCAACGGGCGGAGGGGGTCGTGTGCTTGGGCAACCTCAAGCAGCTCCAGCTCGCCTTCCAGCTCTACGCGGACGACCACCGCGGGGCGCTCACCGGCGTAGGCGGGCCGGTGTATGAGACCAACGCCGTGAACTGGGTGCTCGGCTCGATGGTCCCGGAGTTGACCGCGTCCGACGCCTTCATCACCAACGCGGCCGCGCTGCTATGGCCGGGGCCGGGGCGGCTCGGGCCCTATCTGAAGACCGCCGGCGTGTATCGCTGCCCCAGCGACCGCAGCCGGATGCTCAAGGGCAACAAGGGGGCACCGCGGGTGCGGAGCTACACGATGAACCAGTGGTTCACCGCGAATCCCCTGACGTTGCAAGGGAGCATCCTGCAGTTCAAACACCAGGACGACTTCAACCAGAAGCCGGCGGCGGAGACCTACGTGTTCGTGGACGAGCACGCCGCGACCATCACCTACTCCGCGTTCGGGTTCCGCTACGACTCCGGGCCCGACGGCTACTGGGCGGCCTCGCTGCCGAGCAGCCGGCACGGGCGGTCGGGCACCTTGAGCTTCGGCGACGGCCACGGCGAGCTGCACAAATGGCGCGACGAGCGCACCATGCCGGCCGACCTCCACGGCTGGTGGGACTGGGGCTACCGGTTCTGGCTGGCCGAGGGCAGCCAAGATTACCACTGGATGTATGACCGCACCACCCAGTGGAACCCCGGCTGGCCCAAGTCCCGCAACTGAGCCGGATAGGGCAATCGCAGGCTGAGTCAAGGAAACCTGCCGGACTGCGTCGAGAGCCCATGCTCGGTGCTTCCGGAAGGGGGGACGGGAAGCATCCCGCAGCCAACTGTGTCCTTCCGCGTCCATCTGTGGTTACGCTTCGGGCATGAGCGGCAGCAAGAACATCGTCCTCGGCGTCACCGGATCGATCGCGGCGCACAAGGCCATCGACCTCGCGAGCCTGCTGGCGAAATCCGGCGCGAGCGTGCGGGTCGTGCTCACGGCGGACGCGCAGCGGTTCGTGACGACGCTCGCCTTCAAGACGCTCTCCCGGAACCCCGTGGTCACGGACCTCTACGACGAGGAGGACGGATGGAAGCCGGCGCACATCCGGCTCGCCGACGAGACCGACCTGTTCTTGGTCGCGCCGGCTACGGCAAACACTTTGGCGAAGTTCGCGCTGGGCCTGGCCGACGACGCGTTGTCCTGCATCGCCCTGGCGTTGGAGCCGCGCTCCAAGGTGCTCATCGCGCCGGCCATGAACGGCAAGATGTGGCTGCACCCGGCCACCCAAGGCCACGTGGCGACGTTGAAGGCGCGCGGCGCGGAGTTCATCGGCCCGGAGGCCGGCATGCTCTCGTGCGGTTATGAAGGCGTCGGACGCCTCTGGCCGGTCGACCAGGTCGCCGCGCGGGCGCTGGAGCTTCTGGCCTGAGTCCCGGCACGGAACCTGCCTGACATGGCCGTGATCTCTTCCGCCGAGGCCTGGACGTCGTTCCGTCAGACGTTGGGACGGTGGCGTCGCTTGGCCGACGCTCCGCCGCCGGACGAGGCGGTGTTCCTGAAGCGGGTCCGCTTCGTCGAGCGCGGCGTCATCTTGCCGGTCAAGCTGGTTATCCTGCCGCTGCTTTTCTACTACTTCTTCTTCGCCCGCTGGTTCGTGGAGCCGACCGCCCCGCGCGAGGACCTGCTCAACGCGCTGCGGACCTTCTACCTGCTCTACCTCCCGCTGAACGTCGGCGCCGGCATCATGCTCTGGGGCATGGACGAGATCTCGCCGCGGCTGTTGGAGCGGGTCGTGTACAGCACGGCGATCCTCGATGGCGTCGTCCTCGCGGCGTTGACGCTCGTGACGGGGGGGTTCGACAGCGCGCTCTACTACGTCTTCCTCGGCCTCATCGTCCGGAACGCCGCCATCATCCCCCACGCGGACGTCCAGATCGTGGTCAACCTGCTCATCAGCGTCAGCTATGTCATCGCGGGCGTGCTGGATGTCGGGCTGGAGCGCACGGAGCTGCAGGTCGTCGGCTCGGTCGGCCGGGGCGGCCTGGGCGACGCGTGGCGGGAGGTCCGGCCGGAGGTCCCTGCCGAGCCGCTCTTGTTGCGGGTGCTGCTCCTGATGCTGATGACGGCCTGCTGCTACGGCATCCAGATGCTGGCCGACCGCCAACGGCAGAAGGAGCATGAGGCGCAGGAGTTCGAGATCAAGCAGCATCAGCTCGAGGCCGCGGGGAGGCTGGCGGCGGAGATCGCCCACCAGCTCAAGAACCCGCTGGGCATCATCAACAACGCCGCCTACTCGCTCCAGAAGACCGTCAAGGAGGGCAAGACCATCACCCAGCAGATCGCCATCATCCGCGAGGAGGTGGAGCGGTCCGACCGCATCATCACCGAGCTGATGGGCTACGCGAAGCTCGCCGAGGGCAAGGTCGAGCGCGTGGACATCCCGGACGAGCTCGACCGCGCGGTGGCCCAGGTGTTGCCGGTGGGCGCGGCCTTCGACATCAAGGTCCACCGGGACTACGCGATGGGGCTGCCGCCGCTGCTCGGTCAGCGCGGGCATTTTTCCGAGGTCTTCGCCAACCTGCTCACCAATTCGCGCGAGGCGATGGCCGGCAAGGGCGAGGTCTTCCTGACGGCGCGGGGCGGCGAGGACTACTCGGTGGTCGTCACGGTGCGCGACACAGGCCCGGGAATCCGGCCGGACCAGATCGAGAAACTGTTCGAGCCCTACTTCACGACCAAGGAGAAGGGCACCGGTCTCGGTCTCGCCATCGTGAAGCACAACACCGAGATCTACGGCGGCACCGTGTCCGTCGAATCCGAGCTTGGCAAAGGCACCACCTTCATCGTCAAGCTGCCCGCCCGCTCCTTGATGCGGATCCGCAAATGAAACTCCCCCCGTTGCTCGTCGTGGACGACGAGAAGAACATGCGGCTCTCGCTCGAGACCGTGCTCCGCGCCGAAGACTACGATGTGCGATTGGCCGATTCGGCCGAGTCCGCCCTGAAGATCCTCGGCGACGAGGACCTCTTCATGGTCATCACCGACGCGCGGCTCGGCGGCATGAGCGGCTACGAGTTCCTCAAGGAGGCCGCGAAGAAGAAGCCCGGGCTGCCCATCCTCATGATGACCGCCTACGCCACGCCGAAGCTGGCGGTGGAAGCGATCAAGAACGGCGCGATCGACTACCTGGGCAAGCCGTTCGACCCGGACGAGCTCATCCACGCCGTCGCCCGCTGCGCCGAGCGGCACCAGCTGCTCGCCGAGAACGCCGCGCTCAAGGCCCGGGCCGGCGAGGTCTACCGGCTGGAACATCTCATCGGGGAGTCGCCCAAGATGCGCGAGCTCCGGCAGCTCATCCAGACCGTCGCGCCGACGGATGCGACGGTGCTGATCCTCGGCGAGAGCGGCACGGGCAAGGAGCTGATCGCCGGGGCGGTCCACTCGCTGAGCCGCCGCGCGGGCCAGACCTACGTGCGCCTCAACTGCGCGGCGATCCCCGAGACGCTGCTGGAGAGCGAGCTCTTCGGCTACGAGAAGGGCGCTTTCACCGGGGCGCACCGCACCAAGCGCGGCCACGTCGAGGAGGCCGACGGGGGCACGATCTTCCTCGACGAGATCGGCGACATGAGCCGGCCATTGCAGGCGAAGCTGCTGCGCTTCCTCGAGGACGGCTCGTTCACCCGCGTCGGTGGGACGCAGGAGCTGCGCGTCAACGTCCGCCTCATCGCCGCGACGAACCGCAACATCGTGGACGCCATCCGGAAGAACGAGTTCCGCGAGGACCTCTTCCACCGGCTGAACGTGATGCAGTTCCGCCCGTCGCCGTTGCGCGAGCGGACCTCGGACATCCCGCTGTTGGCGCAACATTTCCTGCGGCATTTCTGCCTGCGGCTCGGGCGGAACATCAAGGGGATCAGCGGGCCGGCGAAGTCGGCGCTGCTCGCCCATTCGTGGCCGGGAAACGTCCGCGAGCTGCGGAACGTGCTCGAGCGCGCGGTGATCCTCGAGACCGCCGACGAGATCCGTCCGGCGAGCCTGCCCGATTTCGAGGTCGAATCCCGGTTGCGGCAAGGCGACGGCCCGGCGGCCGGAGCGGGCGGCGGGATGACCGGCGCCCTGAGCGAGTCCTTGGTCCAATATGAGCGGGAGCTGATCCTGGCGGCGATCAACCGGAGCGGCGGCAACCTGACCAAGGCGGCTGCGCAGCTCGACCTGTCGCGCCATGCGCTGCGGTACCGCATGAGCCGGTTGAGCCTGCAAGTGGACGGCGGCGTTGACGACGAAGCGGGCTGAGCCGCAAGCTGCGCGGCAGCATGCGTTTCGTGGGGGACAATCTCTTGCTGTCGGCGGTCACGTCGGACATCCAGTTGCCGTCCGGGCTGGATGCCGGTGCGCGCAACACGTTGGGCGGCGCGTTGCCGGTGATCGCGGCCGCGTTGGTCGTGCTGGCGGTCCTGCTGCTCTGGGCCGTGTTCCTCCGCAAACCTGCCCGGCGACGCGAACGCGGTCGTCTGCTGGAGAAGAACACCGTCGCGCCGAAGCCGGCGACCGACCAAGGTTCCGGCAAGTCATCCGGTCGTCGCCGCCGTCGCCGCGAGACGCATCGGCCGCGCAACCCGACGCTTTCCGAGACCGGCGGACTTCCGCCCCTCGGGGCCGGCGACCAACTGCGACCGCCGCTGTGAGCACCGAGACCTGCGACCAGATCACGCGGAAGAGCGCCTCGAACCTTGCGCTCGCCTTCGTGCTCCTCCCGCCGCGGAAGCGGGCCGCCATGAGCGCGCTCTACGCGTTCTGCCGCGAGGTCGACGACGTCGCCGACGAAGATTCCGTGCCGCTGGCGAAACGCCGCGAGCAGCTCGCCGAGTGGCGCGAGGACATCCGCACGGCCTGCGAGGGCGGCGTGCCGGAGTTCCAGGTCAACCGGGAGCTCCAGCCCTTCATCATCGAGCACAAGCTGCCGTTCCACCTCTTCGCCGAGCTGGTCAAGGGTGTGGAGATGGACCTCGACCAGGACCGCTATCCCGATCCGTCCGCTCTCGAGGGCTACTGCTACCGGGTCGCCTCCGTCGTCGGCCTGCTGAGCATCGAGATCTTCGGCTACACCGATCCCCGTTGCCGCGAGTACGCGGACGCTTTGGGCAAGGCGCTCCAGTTGACCAACATCCTCCGCGACATCGGCGAGGACGCCGCGCGCGGCCGGATCTACGTGCCGCAGTCGGAGCTGACCCGCTTCGGCGTCACCGAGGAGGAGATCCTCGCGCGACGATCGTCGGACCGGTTCGAGGCGCTGGCCGCCAGCCTCGCCGGCCGGGCCCGCGAGTTCTACGCCCGGGCCCGGGCGCTGCTCCCGCCGCCGGACCGCCAGTCGATGGTCGCAGCGGAGCTGATGGGCACCGTCTATTGGCGGCTGCTCCGCCGCATCGAGAAGCGGCGCTTCCCGGTGCTCGGCGACGAGCCGGTCCGCCTCGGCAAAGGCCACAAACTTGCCCTGGTCTTCTTGGCGTGGTGCCGGGTGAAGACGGGGATCCCGTTCGTCGCGTATGGCGCCTGAACCGTTCGACCAGCGCATCCGCCTCATCGTGAACGCCGATGACTTCGGCATCTCGCACGGGGCCAACCGCGCCATCGTCCGCGCGCATCGCGAGGGCATCTTGGCGTCGGCCAGCCTGATGGTGAACGGCGATGCGGCGAACAACGCGGTGGCACTCGCCAAGGAGAATCCGTCGCTCGCGGTCGGACTCCACCTCACGCTCGTCAACGGCCGCTCCACGCTCAAGCCCAGCGAGATCATCGGCGTCGTGGACCAGCGGTTCCAGTTCGACGACCGGCCGGTCCGCACCGGTCTCCGCTACTACTTCAACCGCGACCTGCACATCTACCTCAAGCAGGAGATCGACGCCCAGTTCCGCGAGTTCAGGACCGCGGGCCTGGTACTGGACCACCTGAACGGGCATCTGCACTTCCATCTCCACCCCGTGGTCTTCGAGCATATCAAGAAGCACCACCGTGCATGGGGCATCCGGGCGATGCGTCTCACGCGCGAGCCGCTGATGATCAATCTCCGTCTCGCGGCCGGGCATTATCTCTACCGGGCCAGCCACGCCTTCATCTTCGACAAACTCTCGTCGGGTGCTGCACCTGCGCTCGCCCGACGCGGCATCAAGCACGCCGACCTGACCTTCGGCCTGCTCCAGAACGGCCGGATGGACGAGAAGTACCTGCTGCGGCTGATCGAGAACCTTTTCCCGGGCACCTTCGAGATCTTCTGCCATCCCGACGAGGAAGGACACGTCCACGAGCTGGAGGCCCTCGTCAGCCCGAAGGTGAAGGAGCTCATCCGCCAGCGCGGCATCGAGCTCATCCGGTATTCCGACCTATGATACGCCTGCTCACCGTGCTGTGCTTCGGGCTGCTGTTGGAAGCGGTCGGAGTCGTCCTTTTGAGCAAAGGGATCAAGGAGATCGGCGACATGGTGCAGGTGGATATCGGCGAGCTCCTGCGGTTGGTCGGCCGCGGGGCGACCAACCGGAACATCCTGCTCGGCGTGGCGTTCGAGGCCGGGTTCTTCGGCTGCCTGCTGTTCCTCATGTCGCGCGGCGACGTCAGCTTCATCTGGCCCCTGACCGCGCTGAGCTTCGTGCTGACGACGCTGGCGGCGAAGCTGTTCCTCCACGAGCACGTCAGCGGCCTGCGCTGGTGCGGTGTGCTGCTCATCATCCTCGGCGCCGGTGTGATCACCTACACCGAGAAGGTGAAGGGCGATGCCGAGAAACCGGCGGCCGCGCCGGTGGTGCCCTGAGCCCCGCCGGACGGGTTCACGCCTCTGGCACGGCGGCCGCGGGCATCAGCGGTTCCAGGTTCTCCAAAAGAAGCCTCAGCCGCCGCGGGTTCGAGGGCGAGCCCGTGTCGCCTTCGCGGACTCCCGGATCTGGATGGGCGAGCGCGGTCCTCAACGCGCGGACCAAGGCGGGCACGTCATCTTCCGCGATTTGGAGGTCGGCCTTCGGTCCCTGTTCCAGCTTCATCGCGCGGCGCGCGAGGTCGAGCAGGAGCGCGCAGGGCTCCAGGCAGGGCAGAACGGATTTCGCGGCCTCCGGGTCCGCATCCGCTCCGGGAGCCGTCCAGAGCCGTCGCCGCAGGCAGGAACCCGCATCACAGCAGGCACGGGTGGCCTTTGCCGCCAATGCGTCGGGCAAGATCTGCGTGATCCGGTAGAGTCCGGTCTGCCGCGCGGCGGTCTCGCGGTAGTGCGTCACCGGCGGAGAACCCGAACGCGCCGCGGCCCAGTCGGCCAGACCACTGGGATACAGATGACGGAGCGCAGCCTCCAGCCGCGCCGGGTCCGAGGCCTCGGTCCGCCAGCCGCGCTGCAGGTTCGGCGCGGCCTTGTTCGGACGGAACGCTCCGTCGCGGGTCGTCTGCGCCAGAGCACGGAGGCCGTCGACATCGATCGTCATCAACGAGGCGACATCGGCATCGGTGTCGGCGACGTGCCGCAGCTCGAACACGTCGTCCCGCCGCAGGAAGACCACTTCGACGAAGACGAAACGGTCGGCGATCTGCCGGAGAAATCCATCGAGCGCGGGGTGGGTCGGTTCCGCCATGTCGGTGTCAGGTTGACGCGGATGCTCCGCGCGGACGAGTCGGTGATGTCAGGGCTGCGGCTTCACTTGGCGCCTGCGTGGGTCTCGACCCAGCGCGCGAGCAGCCAGAGCAGGTCGCTCAAGCGGTTCAGGTAGATGATGACCTCCGGGTTCTGGAGCTGGCCGGCCTCGTGGATGACGACGACCCGGCGTTCGGCCCGGCGACAGGTCGTCCGCGCGACGTCGAGCGCGGCCGAGCAGACGGTCGCGCCCGGGGTGGCCCAGCCCTTGAACGAGATGCTCTGCGCCTCGATCTCCGCGACCCAGCGGTCGAGCTTCGCGGTGAGTTCCGGCGTGACCAGCGCGAAGCCGTCCTTCACATAGCGCGGCAGGTCCTCGACGCCGGTGGCCAGCTCGCCCATGAGCGTGACCAGGTCGTGTTGCACGAGCAGGAGGTTGTCGCGGACGAACGGGGCCTCCGCGTGGGCGCGCGCGAGCCCGAGGGCGGCGTTCAGCTCGTCCACGCTGCCATAGGCCTCCACGCGTGGATGCGACTTGGCGACGCGGCGGTTGTACATCAGACCGGTGTGGCCGGCGTCTCCGGTGCGGGTGGCGATGCTCATGAGGCGAGCAGAGTGCTGCCGATCCTGCGACGCGCAAGCTGCCTTCGTTCACTCCGGCTGGCCTCGCTCGACGAGGCGTTTGTAGGCGAGCACGCCGTCCACGATGGCGCCGGCGTAGCGGGCGCGACCGGCCTCGCTGTAGATCTTCCGGGCGTCCTCGCGGCTGCTCATGAAGCCGCCTTCGAGATAGGCCGCGGGCATGGTCGCCAAGGTGATCTCCTTGAAGCGCGAGTGCCGGACCCCGCGGTCCGCGAGGTCGAGCTGGCCGAGCACGGAGCGGTGGATGAGATAAGCGAGGTTGATGTTCTCGCGGTCGTGCCGGTTGCCCGGGTGCGAGCCGCCGCTGTTCTGGCCGCGGTCGTTGGTCGAGCTGGCGCCGGCCGGTGTCAGGCAATAGGTCTCCAATCCTTGGGCATCGTCGCCACCGGGCGAGGCGTTGAAATGGAGGCAGACCAGGATGTCGGCCCCGCGGGCGCGGGCGATGGCCGGACGCTCTTCGAGCGCGACGAATTTGTCGCGGTCGCGCACCTGGACGACGCGGAACCCGGCGCGCTGGAGCTGTCGTCCGAGCTCGAGCGCGAGCGCGAGGGTGTAGACCTTCTCCTGTCGGTTGCCTTCGAGGTTGCCCGGGTCCTTGCCGCCGTGGCCGGCGCTGATGGCGACGGTCGCCACCTTGTCGCCCTTGGCGAGCCGCGGCGGGTTCAGCAGCGGGTGGAGGACCGCGTCCTCGTCGGCCTGCGAGATGTGCAACCGCTCGCCGGTCCGGAGCAACGGGTAGGAGAGCCACACGTTCGAGCCGTCGATCGCGATGCGTTTGGTGTCGGCCTTGAAGAGCAGCTTGGCCCAGCGGTTGGTCAGGCGCAGCTCGCCGGCGCGCGAGTTCCAGCGGGCCGTGAACCCGTTCGCCGCCGCCCAAGCGGTGAGGTCGGTGTGGATCCGTCCGCCGATCAGGCTCTTGCCCGAGCGCTGGGTCCGCGTGGACGGCGCGGGCGCGGCGGCACTCCACCAGGCCAGAGCGAGGAGGCACATCAGGATGCGCGCGGACTTCATTGCCGCGGGACAGTGCCTACCGGACCCGCGCGAGGGCAAGCGGCCGGGAGATTCCCATGGTCCTTGCCACGTCAGCGGAAATCGCGACGATCCCAACTTGATGCGTTTCATCGGCCTCGCTGCTGACCTCGTGCTCGGACGGATCCTCGGCTCCGCCCGGCCGCTGCGCGTGCCGGGTTGGCCCGGATCGGTGGCGGGCGGTGCCTTGGGCTTCGGAGCGGTGAGCGTCCTGGTCTTCGCCTGCTGGGCGTATGCCGGACGCTGGTTCTATTCCCACCTCGGCGAAGCGGGCGCCTATCTCGTCTGGGCGCTGATGTTCGTCGTCGGATCGGGCGGATTGTTGGGGCGCCTGGTCATCGGGGCGGGCAGCGGACGGCGGTTCTGCGGAGGGTTCGCGGTCGCGTTCATGGCCTACAGCGTCGTCTGGATGGCAGCGTGGTTCGCTTCGCCCGATCGCGTCGGCGAGGTCGTCGGCGCGCTCGTCGGGGTCGCGGCGTTCGGTGCGTGCTTGTGCGGCATGTTTGGCGCTTGGCGCGAGTGGCCGTCGGTGATGGCCGGCTTGGCGGTCGGGAACCTCGCGGGATACTTCCTGGGCGGTGCCTTGCACGACCTTTACGGCGGCAACGCCGGCAAGCTGCTGTGGGGCCTGAGCTACGGGCTCGGGTTCGGTGCCGGGATGGGCCACGCGCTGTTTGCCGCGCAGTCGGGGCTGCGCGGGCGATTGTCCTCGGTCACGGAAGCGCGACGTCGGGGCTGAACTGCCGGTGCCATCCGATTCCGCGGGCGCGGGAGCGGTCGTGAGGGGGTGCTCTGCGAGATTCAAGCGCCTGTCGCGTCGCTGAACGGACACCGGACCTGGCGTCCCGGCTCCGGCTCGGACAATCCAGGCATCTTCACCGAGCACTCGGGCTTCGCGATCGGGCAACGCGGGGCAAAACGGCAACCTGCCGGCCATCGTCCCGATCCCGGCACGGTGCCCGGGATCGCCGTGAGCCGCGGGACGGCGCGGCCGAGTTCTGGCACGCTCCGCATCAGCGCCCGCGTGTACGGGTGCAACGGGCGGCGGAGCAGCTCCTGCGCGGTGGCCAGCTCGACGACCTGGCCGGCGTACATCACGGCCACGCGGTCCGCGAGGTCGCCGACGATGCCGAGGTTGTGGGTGATCAGCAGGATGGCCATGCCGGTCCGCCGTTTCAGGTCGAGCAGCAGCTCGAGGATCTGCGCCTGGATGGTCACGTCGAGCGCGGTGGTGGGCTCGTCGGCGACGAGCAGCTGGGGCTCCGTGGCCAACGCCATCGCGATCATCACGCGCTGCTGCATCCCGCCGCTGAGCTGGTGCGGATGGTCCCGCATGCGGCTCTCGGGCGCAGGGATCCCGACGAGCTTGAGGAGCCGGACCACTTCGGCGTCGTCCGCCCGCTCCGGCCGGTGGAGCCGCAACGATTCCTTGATCTGGTCCCGGATCCGCATCACCGGGTTCAGCGACGCGCCCGGCTCCTGGAAGATGTAGCTGACCGTGCCGCCACGGACGGACCGGAGCTCTTGGTCGGACATCGCCAAGGTGTCGCGCCCTTCGACCAGCACCTGGCCGCCGGCGTATCGGGCCGGCGGGGTCGGCAACAGGCGGGCGATGCTGAGCGCGGTGACGCTCTTGCCGCAGCCGCTCTCGCCGACCAGGCAGAGCGTCTCGCCGGGGGCGATGGTGAGCGACACGCCGTCCACGGCGCGTGCCCAGGTGTCGTCGACGCGGAAGTCGACCTGCAGGTCGCGGATTTCGAGCAAGGGAGCGGGCATGGCGCGGACGGGTTCCGACGGTCGAGGCGGAGGAGCGAGTTGTCGATGCTGCGGTTGGCGTGCGTCGAGCGACGTTGCCCGTCTCGGGCGGACGGCTCCCTCTTGAAGGTGGTGTCGAACTTGCGGCGGGTCCTGACCGGGGATGCTTTGATGATGGTTTCCATGGTGCTCGATCCCCCTTCATCACCGTCCGAGAAATCGAAGCAACCTCAGTCGCCGACATCACCTACATCCCCACCGACGAGGGTTGGCTTTATCTCGCCGGTGTCCTCGACCTCCACAGCCGCAAGATCGTCGGTTGGGCCATGAGCCCGGTCATCGACTCGGCCCTCGTCCTCTCAGCTCTATCGATGGCGACCACCCATCGGTCTCCTCCTCCGGGGCTGCTGTTCCACTCCGACCGCGGCGTCCAATACGCGGCCGGGAACTTCCGGGCGGCCCTCAAGGCGGCCGGTCTCCTCGCCTCCATGAGCCGCCGGGGCAACTGCTACGACAACGCTTCAGTGGAAAGCTTCTGGAGCACTCTCAAACTGGAGTTGGTCTACCGCGGCAGGTTCACCAGTCACCGCCACGCCAAATCAGAGATCTTCGACTTCATCGAGGTCTTCTACAACCGCCACCGCCGCCAGGCCGCGCACGTTCACGAGACCTGCTATGGGGTTTGAACGCGGTGAACTGGGAAAACCGAGCCGTCGCTTTCACCGGCACGCGTATTGCCGCGGGCAGGATTCCTTCGTAGCTTACCGGCATGAACAGCACGCCAGACCTCATGCTGGATGCCCCCGCTCCGGTTCCGGTTCCGGCCTCCCCGGAACTGGTGGAGCGCGCCGCTGCGCTGGTCCGGCAGTTCCCGGAATGCTTCTGGTTCCGGCATCCCGAGGCCCGCATCCGCCACCACGAGGACATGCGCTTGGTGGTTGAGCATCTGCGGGAATATGGAAGCCACCGTGCCTGGTGGGCGGCCCAAGAACTTCACCGATGCCTCTTACCCCGATCCAGAAAGACGTGCTAGCCGTCCTCGCGGCGAACCGCAGCGAGGAGAGCCACTTCGCGGGCGGCGTGGTGTTCAACGCCACCGATGATTCGGCGCGGTTCTCCCACGACTTCGACATCTTCCACGAACTGGCGGAGGAGGTGACGCGTGCCAGCAACCGCGACGTGGCCAGCCTGCGCGCCGCCGGCTTCCCGGTGGACACGCCGTCGCGCCACGGTGAGTGGGAGAAGGACGCCACCTTCCGCAAGGCCCGGGTCACGCGCGGCGCGGAAACCGTCGAGATCGACTGGGCGGCCGATTCCGCCTTCCGCTTCTTCCCGATCGAACGCGACCCGCTGCTCGGCTGGCGGCTGCACCGGTTCGACGCCGCCACCAACAAGGCGCTCGCCCTCTCGGCCCGCACCGAGACGCGCGACTACGTGGACATCGTGGAGCTGCACCGCACGTATCCCCTCGCGGCGATCTGCTGGGCGGCATGCGGCAAGGATCCAGGCTTCTCGCCGCTCTCGCTGCTGAAGATGATGCGGCGGTTTGCGCGGCTTGATCCCGCCAAACTGGAGGAAATCCAGGCCCGCGCGCTGGACCCGGTCGCGCTCAAGACGGCGTGGATCGCGATGAGCGACGAGGCGGAGGCGAAGATGATCCGGCTGGCCGATGAACAGCCGGACCTGCCCATCGGCGTGGCCTTTGTGGACGCCGGCGGGCATCCCGGCTGGATCGGCGACGATCCGGGGCTCCGTCTGCACGCACCGAGCGTGCGCGGCTGCTGGCCGCAGGTGCAGGGGATCGATCCTTGACCGCGTCCGGCACGCAACTCGCCGCGCTGAGGACCAAAGGCACGCCCCGGCCAAAGCGGCAGAGGACTAGACCTCGCGGCGTCCACGGTGCCTGCATGGCGCGGACACGGCGATGTGGACTGCGGGAGCAGGCGGGTGACGGCGTGTTGCGCGAGCCAAGCGGGATCGCCGTGCTGGCCCACTTCATACTTCATCCCTCTTACTTCATCCTTCCAAATGTGGTGCGGGAAGGCGTCGGGCGCGTCGCGCAGGGGCTGGCTTTTACCGCGCGCGTCTGCCACGATCTGTTGCACGACCCATTCTGCCCTTTCCTTTACTCAGCCAGCAATACTTCGGTCTCCCCTCTGTGCGCGTTGGTTGGCGGCAATCTATCGAGGCAAAGTTCCAGCAAACTTCGCAGTGGCCCCAAGTCTCCCCGCCACGCGATGCCCAACGCTCGGTCGGCTACGAACTCCGGCAGCTCAGCGATTCCCGAATGGTGCAGGATTAGAGCCGTCAAGACGCCAACGGCAAGCGGGTGTTTTGGGTGGCCGTTCACCCAGCCCTGGGCTTTGGCAATAATCTTTGGACCCTCGCGAGCGTTTGAAGCACACAGGCTGACTTCAAGAATGGTCGCTGGCACACCCGAACCGACTGTTTTGTATTGGGCTGCCCAGACGGCAGCAGCATCCCGGAGTTCAGCCACGAAAAACGAACTGCTCCACTTCGATGTGAACCAATCGACAAGCACGAAACCAGCGTCGGGGGTTGTATTCCACCGAGACATCCACTTCACCACGCGTTCGATTATCACGTCGGCCAGCGCAGTGGATTGCGGAGTCAGTGCGCTTGTCTTCAGCAATGGTCCAAGGACGAAACTTGCCGCCTTTTCTTGACCGAATCGACTCAGCCATTCCAGCGCGAGGCTCATCGCTTGCGTCGCCGCTTCCCCTTTCAAATCCGCCCGTCCCAGCAGCGGCTTGAATACGAAGTTCGCCTCCGGCTTGTCGTTGAACCGAGTGAGCCAAGCTAGAGCACTTCCACTAATCATGTAGCGTAATGAGCGTTTTGAAAGAACCCGAGGCAATCCTCCGGTGAGAGGGATTCGAAGGCGGATTTGGAGGCGTCGATCAACGCCTCGAAGGTTCGCGGAGCCAGGCTCCGAAGGG
>JBBRQL010000098.1:0-14183 GCA_038226425.1 Verrucomicrobiota bacterium | reverse complement strand
GCCAGGATCCCCGCCACGTTCAACGCCGTCCCGATCACGCCGCGCAGTCTCCCGCCGGCCGGCGCCGAAGGCAAACCTCCCTCTGTCCGCCCGGGGCGCATCCGGACACTGCCCCCGGAGCGCCGGTTTCCAACCGGCTGGTCGCAGACTGGCCCGCCACCGGCCGCTTACTAAGCGGCGCTCCGAACGCCACCTGTTTCGTCGCGGGGGCAGTGCCAGGATGCGCCCTTCCGCCCGCGCGCCGGGAAATGGGGCTTGTGTTTTGGTCTCCTCGCCGAACTATCCCGCCCACTTTTATGAGTTCGCCGAGCCCCTCTTCGTTCCCGACCTTGCCGGAAGGCACCTCCGAGCCGCAGTTCGATCTCGTGACGTGGCTGGAGGTCAACAAGAAGCTGCTGGCCGGTGCCGCGGCCGCGATCGTGGTCGCCGTCATCGCGACGATGTTCGTGCGCTACCAGCGCGAGCAGTCCGAGGTCGCCGCGGACCGGGCCTTGCTCGCCGTGACGTCCTCCGGGACGCCCGAGGCCGCGGTCCCCAGCGCGAAATTCCTCGAAGTCGCCGCCGCGCACAGCGGCACCCGCGCCGCCGAACGCGCCCGCATCCTCGCCGCCGGCCGCCTTTTCGCCGAAGGCAAGCCTGCCGACGCCCGAGCGCAGTTCGAGAAGTTCGCCGCCGATTTTCCCGATAGCCCGCTCGCCGGCACCGCCGCGCTCGGCATCGCCAGCTCGCTCGACGCCGAGAACAAGGCGACCGATGCCATCGCCGCTTACCAGCGCGTCATCGGCACCTACGGCACCGAATCCGTCGCATCCCAGGCCCGGCTCGCCAAGGCCCGCCTGCACGAGGCCGCGAACCAGCCCGAGCTCGCCCTCGCCCTCTACGACGACATCACGAAGAGCGCCACCGCCGCCTCCTCGGTCCAGCCCGCCATGGCCGCACGCGCCGCTCTGCTCCAGAAACATCCGGAGCTCGACAAGCCCACCACGCTCACCAACAGCGTGAAGGTCACGCCGGCTCCGACGAAATGATCGGCCGGCGATCGGTTTGAACGTTTTTCCGGAACGGCGGTCCTTGACCGCCGTTCCTGCTTTCTACCCATGAAACTCTGCATCATCGGCACCGGCTACGTCGGGCTCGTCACGGGCGCCTGCTTCGCCGAGGTCGGCCACACCGTCGTCTGCGTGGACGCCGACGCGAAGAAGGTCGCGCTGCTCCAAAGCGGCGGCATCCCCATCTACGAGCCGGGCCTCGAGGACGTCGTGCGCCGCAACGTCGCCGCCGGCCGCCTGCGTTTCACCCGGTCCACCGCCGAGGGAGTGGACGCCTCCGAGGTCGTCTTCATCGCCGTGCCCACGCCGCCGCAGGCCGACGGTTCGGTGGACATGAGCTACATCGAGTCCGTCGCCCGCGAGGTCGCGGCCAGCCTCACCGCCTACCGCATCATCGTCGACAAGAGCACGGTGCCGGTGAAGACCGGCGAGAAGGTCACCGAGACCATCAAGCGCTATTGCCCCGCCGGCGTGGATTTCGACGTGGTGAGCAACCCCGAATTCCTGCGCGAAGGCTTCGCCGTGGCCGACCTGATGAAGCCTGACCGCATCGTCGTGGGCGTCGGCAGCCAGCGTCCTGTGGCCGCGATGCGCGAGCTCTACGCGCCGTTCGACGCGCCCGTGATCGTCACCGACACGAACTCGGCCGAGCTCATCAAGCACGCCGCCAATTCCTTCCTCGCGCTCAAGATCTCCTACGCCAACGCCTTGTCCGTCATCTGCGACGCCGCCGGCGCCAACGTCCAGGAGGTCACCCGCGGCATGGGCCTCGACAACCGCATCGGCACGCGGTTCCTCAACGCCGGTCTCGGCTTCGGCGGTTCCTGCTTCCCAAAGGACCTCTCGGCCTTCATCCACATCTCGGAGCAGCTCGGCTACGACTTCCGCCTGCTCAAGGAGGTCCAGCAGATCAATGCCGACCAGATGTCGCGCTTCGTGAAGAAGATCCAGGACACACTCTGGGTGCTCAAGGACAAGCGCATCGGCGTGCTCGGCCTCGCCTTCAAGCAGAACACCGACGACGTCCGCACCTCGCCCGCCATCGACCTCTGCCAGCGCCTCGCCAAGGAGGGCGCCCATCTGCGCGTCAACGATCCCCAGGCGATGGAGAAGGCCAGGTCGCTGCTCCCGCCGTCCGCCGCCGTCGAATACATCGACGACATGGACGCCGTGGCCGAGGGCTGCGACGCGCTGGTCATCGCGACGGAGTGGCCGCAGTTCACCCAGCTCGACCTTGCGCGGGCCAAGAAGTCGATGCGCACGCCGATCATCTTCGACGGCCGGAACCTCTTCGACCCCGCTGAGATGGAACGCCTCGGCTTCATCTACAAAAGCGTCGGAAGGTAGGGCAGGGCAGGGCGGGGCGGGGCTCAGGTCTCGGGTCTGAAGTCCAAGGTCTAAAGTCAGGCGAGGTCCGGTCTGCAAGTCGGGGGCATTTCCTATTCCCCATTCCCCCATTCCCCAATTCCGCATTCCGCATTCCGCATTCCGCATTCCCCGCTCCCCGCTCCCCGCTCCGCGTTCCACATGCCTTCTTCTCCTGTCATCGATGTCGCGGCCGGATTGGTCTTCCGGGCGGGCACGCTGCTCGTCGCGCAGCGCAAGGCGGGCTCGCACCTCGCCGGGCTGTGGGAGTTCCCCGGCGGCAAGCGCGAGCCGGGCGAATCGTGGGAGGACTGCCTGCGCCGCGAGCTGCGCGAAGAACTGGCGGTCGAGATCGAGGTCGGGCGCTGCTTCTCGGAGGTGACGCACGCGTACCCGGGCAAGACGGTGCGGCTGCGTTTCTTCGTGTGCTCGCTGGTGTCGGGCGAGCCGCGTCCGGTCGATTGCGCGGCGCTCGCGTGGGTGACGCCGGAAGGTCTGCGCGACCGCGAATTTCCGCCGGCCGACGAGCAGTTGTTGGCCGCGTTGCCCTCGGCACCGGAGTTTTCTGGAAAAGTGCTTTGACTCTCGGCCGCGAATTCCTAACGTCGCGCCCGCTTCGGATTTGGGGTCGTAGCTCAGTTGGTAGAGCACCACAATGGCATTGTGGGGGTCAGGGGTTCGAATCCCCTCGGCTCCACCATCTCCGAAGCGAAAAAAGCCCGGTGAGCGATCACCGGGCTTTTTCATGCCCGCGTCTTTTCTCGCTTGGTCTGAAGGTCCGGCACGCCGTCGCAGAACCGCTGTAAGGAACCGGCGCGCCAGGCCACACACCCGCGTATGAAACGTCTCCGTCTCCTCTTCGCTTGCGCGGCCTTCGCGGTCTCGTCGCCGGCGTTCGCCGCCGAAAAGACCTTGCTCAACCTCGACAAAGAAGGCGTCGCCATCCAAGGCCACGACCCGGTCGCGTTCTTCACCGTGAAGGCGCCGCTCAAGGGCAAGCCGGAGTTCGCCAGCGAGTTCCACGGCGCCCGGTACCGGTTCCATTCCGCCAAGAACAAGGCGGCCTTCGACGCGGAGCCGGCGAAGTACGAGCCGCAGTTCGGCGGCTACTGCGCCTACGGCGTCTCCAAGAACAAGCTCATCGAGATCGACGTGGCGGCGTTCCAGGTCGTGGACGGCCGCCTGCTGCTCCAGTACAGCAAGGGCGTGCGCGACGACTTCAACGCCGACACCGCCGGCAACCTCAAGAAGGCCGACGCGAACTGGCCCAAGCTGACCGAGAAGAAGGGCAAGTGAACCCGCCGACGTCCGCCGCCTGATCCAAGAACGCCATGAACTCCTACCGGCCTTTCGCCGATGCCGCCGCGCGCGAGCACCGGGACACCGAGTCGATGCTCACGCGGCGCGAGCTGGCCATCAGCTGGACCTGTCGGCTCATCGCCGTCGGGATCATGACGGAGACGCTGTTCTTCAAGTTCACCGCCTCGCAGGAATCTGTCTGGATCTTCACCAAGATGAACATGGAGGCGTGGGGCCGGTACGGTCAGGGCTTCTGGGAACTGCTCGCATCGGTGCTGCTCCTGGCCTCGCCGAAGACGGTCTGGCTCGGCTGCTTCTTGACCCTCGCCGCCATGGGCGCGGCGTTGCTCAGCCATCTGGCCGTGCTCGGCATCGCGGTCCAAGGCGACCACGGGCTGCTCTTCGCCATGGCATGCACGACGTCCGCCGCGACGCTGGTGACGCTGTGGCTGCACCAGCGGTCGATACCGAACATCACGCCGTTGAACGATTGGCCGGGATGAGACGGACATCCACCGAAGCCGACCGCGGGCGCTCGCTGATTCCTTCCAGCATGGCCATCCCACTTCCCTGCCATGGTTGAGGTCGTGCGCATCAGCTTCTGGTTGCTGGCCGCGTACGGCGCGGCCGGTCTCGTGTTCGCCATCGCGTTCCTCCGAGGCGGTGCGGCGGCGATGGATCCAGGCTCGCGGCATAGCGGCTGGGGTTTCCGCCTGGTCATCGTGCCGGGGATCGTCGCGCTCTGGCCGTTGTTGGCTTTGCGGTGGCGACGGACAGCCACCGGAAGAACGTTCCTCGGCGACTCCGAGGCGCCGGTCAAGCCGCGCCGCCTCCGCGCCACGCACAGGCTGGCTTGGAAAGCCTTGGCGGTGCTCATCCCTTTGGTCCTAGCGGCGGCGCTGTGGTGGCGTCCGCGTGGTGCGGGCGGAGGTCCCATCCCAGCCGCGCTCTCGGCTTCGCCGTGGGCGACGAAGTCCGAAGTCGCGGCACCGCCGACCGGGCTTCCTGCCCAGAACCGGCCCCGCACCAATTGATATGTCGGCATCCTACCGCGCCATCGATTGGAACCGGCAAAAGCGTCTTTACGACCTCACGCTGACCGGCGGAATCGTGCTCGCGCTGGCGACCTTCATCGGCGTCTCGCTCGCGGTGTCGCCGGAATCGACCGCGGAGACGCTCATCCTGCGGGCCACCTCGGTCACGGCGCTCGTGCTGCTGCATGTCGTGCTCGCCATCGGTCCGCTCGCGCGGCTCGACGTGCGGTTCCTGCCGCTGCTCTACAACCGCCGGCACTTGGGCGTGACGCTGTTCTTGCTGGCCTTGGTCCACGGCGTGTTCGCGGTGGTGCAGTTCCATGCGCTGGGCGACGAGAACCCGCTGGTGAGCGTCTTCACCGCGTACCGGCGCGACTACCAGGTCGTGGCCGACGGGCAGGTCGTCGTCGCGCATCTGCCGTTCGAGCCGTTCGGCGTCGGTGCGTTGGCGATCCTCTTCGCGATGGCGGCGACGAGCCACGATTTCTGGCTGCGAAATCTCGGCGCGTCGTTCTGGAAGGCGCTCCACCTCGGCGTCTACGCGGCGTACGGGCTCGTGCTGGCGCACGTCGCCTTCGGCGTGATCCAGAGCGAACGGAGCGTGGTCTATCCGACCTTGCTCTTCGCGGGGTTCGTAGTGTTGGCGGGGCTTCACATCGCAGCGGCGAGGAAGGAAGCGGCCGCCGACAAGGAACGTGACGATGCCGGGTGCGAAGGCTTTTTCGAGGCCGGTCCGGTCGATGGCATCGCGGAAGGCCGCGCCGCGGTGGTCTCCGTCGCGGGGAAACGCATCGCTCTCTGGCGGCATCAAGGACGCGTCTTCGCTACCTCGAACGTGTGCAGGCACCAAGGCGGCCCGGTCGGCGAAGGCCGCATCATCGACGGCTGCATCACGTGCCCGTGGCACGGCTGGAACTACCGGCCCGAGGACGGCTGCAGCCCGCCGCCGTTCACCGAAGTGATCGAGACGCACGACGTCCGCGTCGTCGACGGACGCGCCTGGGTCCGGCCGGCGGCGAATCCGCTCGCGACCCGTTCTGCCGGAGCCGACCTGGGAAGCACGCGATGAACGACGACTTCTACATCGGTTATCTGTCGCGGAGCCCGGGAGGTCTCGCGCGGCATGTCCGCCGGGTCGTGGCCGTCATCGGGCTGGTATCGATGGCCGTCCTGGCCTTGGTCGCGGCGCGGCAGACGCCGGCGGAACCGGGCTCGTTCGAGTTCGGGATCGAGCGGGACTTCGAGGGCGTGCTTCGCGGGTCGCCGTTGCCGTTGCTGCGTTCGGTTTCCGCGTCCGGGGCGGTGACGAATTTTCTGCTGGTCGGCGAAGGCAAGCACGGGCTGCCGATGTTCGCTCGGGCACACGACGGCGAGCGGGTGCGCTTCCGCGGTTCGCTCATCCAGAAGGGCGCCGCGATGATGGTCGAGATGAACGACGCCAAATCCTTCACGGCGCTCGGACCGGCCGCGGCGTCGGACGCGCCGGAGAAGACCGAGGTCATCGGAGCTGTCGTCCTGACCGGTGAGCTGGTGGACACCAAGTGCTACTTCGGCGTCATGCGGCCGGCGACCGGCAAGGTCCATCGCGCCTGCGCCGTCCGGTGCCTGAGCGGAGGCGTCCCGCCCGGGCTGCTGGTGCGCGACGGCCAAGGCGGCGGCGTGGTCGTGATGCTGGCGGGCAAGGGCGGCCGGCCGTTGCGGCTCGATCCGCAGTGGGCGGCACGGAGCCTCCGCGCCACCGGCGACCTGAGCCTGCGCGACGGCATCCCGGTGCTGGAGACGTCCGCGTTGGCTTTGGATCCCGGCCTTCGTTGAACGGACCCGCGCGGATCCGGTGAAACGGGCCCGGCGCGCCCGGTCGAACAAACCTCGGTCGCAGCGCGTCCTTTTCGGCGTATTTGACAGCGCCACGTATCGCGCCGCTACTCTGTCCCATCGTTCACATGAGCTGTCCCACACTTTCCCGCCTCGCGCTCGCCGCGGCACTCGTCGTCCCGTTCGCTCTGCGCGCCGCGACGCCGGTCGATTTCAAGAAGCAGGTCAAACCGGTCCTCGAGGTCTACTGCCTCAAATGCCACGGTCCGGAGAAACCCAAGGGCGGCCTCTCGCTCGTGACCCGTGCCGGTGCCGTCAAAGGCGGCGAATCCGGCACCTCCTTGACCGCGGGCGATCCGGCCAAGTCGCCGCTCTTCACCAGCACCACGCTGCCGAAGGACGACGACAAGGCGATGCCGCCGAAGGGCGACCGCCTGACCGCCGCCCAGCAGGCCACGCTCAAGACCTGGATCGAGCAGGGCGCGCCCTGGCCCGACGACATCAAGCTCGCACAAGCGGAGCGCGTCGAGTTCGTGAAGCAGATCCAACCGATCTTCGAGGTCAACTGCGTGGCCTGCCACAAGGAAGGCCACGCCAAGGGCGACCTGCGGATGGACGTGAAAAGCGAGTTCTTCAAGTCCAAGGACATCGTGCCCGGCGACGCCAAGGCCTCGAAGGTCTTCACCTCGACCGTCCTCCCGGCCGACCACGACGACCTGATGCCGCCGAAGAAGAAAGGCGGCCCGCTCCCGCAGCAGCAGACCGATCTCATCCGCGACTGGATCGACCAGGGCGCCGAGTGGCCGGACGGCGTGACGCTCTCGCATAAGGAAGCCGCCGCCACGACGAGCCGCGACGAGGTCGCGCTCTACGCCGCGTTGCACGCGCTGCTGGTGAAGAACAACCCGCTGACCGCGGGTGCCAAGGCGGAGAACTTCTCGGAATCCATCCCCGGCACGCCGGCCAAGTTCGACATGGTGGCGATCCCCGGCGGCGAGTTCCTGATGGGCAGCCCGGCCGGCGAGACCGGGCGCAAGGCGGACGAAGGTCCGCAGAAGAAGGTCAAGATCGCGCCGTTCTGGATGGGCAGGACCGAGGTCGGCTGGGCCGAGTACGAGCTGTTCCAGTTCCCCGCCTTCGAGAAGGGCACGAACGTCAGCACCGAGCGCGTCAACCGCGAGCTGATGATGGTTCTCCAGTTCCCCGTGCCTGCGGACGGCGGCAATCCCTATGTCGGCAAGGAATCCGACGCGGTGAGCCGTCCGACCACGCCGTACGTCGAGATGAGCTTCGGCATGGGCAAGGAAGGCTTCCCGGCCATCAGCATGACCCACATGGCCGCGCTGTACTACTGCCGCTGGCTGTCGGCCAAGACCGGCCACTTCTACCGGCTCGCGACCGAGGCCGAGTGGGAATACGCCGCGCGCGCCGGCACCACCACGAAGTACTTTTGGGGCGACGACCCGAAGCAGGCGAACGAGTACGCCTGGTCCATGGACAACGCGGACGGCAAGTACCAGAAGATGGGCAAGAAGAAGCCCAACCCGTGGGGCTTGTACGACATCATCGGCAACGTGGCCGAGTGGACGATGGACGGCTACAAGGCCGACGCCTACGCGACCTTGCCCGGCGAGAACCCGTGGCAGCCGGGCTTCGCCGAGTATCCGCACATCGCCCGCGGCGGATCGTGGGACGACGAGGTCGGCGACCTGCGCATCGCGGCTCGCAAGCCCTCCGAAGCGAGCTGGAAGATGCGCGACCCGCAGCTGCCCAAGTCCAAGTGGTACCTCACCGACGCGCAGTTCCTCGGCTGGCGCGTGGTGCGCCCGATGACCGTGCCCGCGACGCCGGAAGAACTACGGGCCGTCTGGATCAGCTTCCCGCCGAAGAAGTAGGGATGGCTGGAAAAATCGGGTTGGAAGCGAAGCCCGTCCGGACATATTGCCCGCATGAGCAGCGTTTCCATCGAGGAGTTCGAGGCCAAGCCGGCGGCGTTCTTGGCGATGGCGGAGGACGGACAGGAGATCCTGATCGCCCGGGGCGGAAAGCCGGTCGCGCGGCTGGTCCCCGGTCGGGATCCGTTCGGTCAGGAACGGGACGATTGGCTGCGGTTGTCGGCCAAGGGCATGTCCGGATGCTACGGTCCCGATGAACCTGGATACACCGAGGCAGACCTCATCAAACAGAGAGAACCCGGCGCGCCCTCTGAGTTTCGCAGTTCGCAGGAACGAATGGAGGCGAAGACACGTCAGCTTGAAGCGGAGAATGAAAAGCTTCGCCTGATTGTTCAGAATCAGGATGGGGAAGACCCAAATCTTCAGTCTACTTGGGATGACCACCAGCGGGCGAAGGAGGAGAACGCGAATCTGCGAGCGCGCCTAGGTCTTGACGCCGGGGCCGGGGAGTTGGACGAGCAGGATGAAAATCAGGACCGCCAACCACCCGTTTGAGAATGTGTTGGTGGGAAATCCGCTTGGGTCCATAGGAAAACTAGTCGGAGTCAGGGTTTTTCAACAAACCGAATGGTTATGCAACCATGAACGAAGGGGCGATCGTCCTCGCTCCCATCCCGCAGGCCGACGCTGAGACCAAAATCCGGCCGGTCCTGCTGTTGCGCCGGTTCCCGAAGCACAGTGATTGGTTGGCGTGCGGTGTCAGCACCCAGCTTCATCAGCTCATCCCCGGCTTCGATGAGTTGATCGGCGCGGACGCGGAAGATTTCCCGGCCAGCCGCTTGCGCCAGCCTTCCGTCATACGGCTTAGTTTTTTATGCGTGCTGCCGGTGGTCCGCATCCATGGACAGATCGGCGAGGTCTCTTCCGCCCGTCACCGTCGGCTGCTCGGGAATCTCGCCGCCCACCTGCTGCGCGTCCGCGCACCGGGATGAACCGCGGCCGGGGCGACCGAGGTGCGGCGCAAACTTGGGGCACATCTTTTCATCGTGGCCATCGTAGCCGGTGGGCTGATGGCGCGTAGCTGCCGACGTGAGTCGGTGGCGGCAGGCTGGACGTGGCGGCCACGGCCACGGACTTACGTCCGCAGCTACTACCCGGATAACGCCCCTGACCACGGTGCCCAGATGAGGCTTAAACATCCGCCGCCCAAACTTTCCGTTGCCCGCCCTGTCTTCGCCGTTAGCCTCCGACTAGTTCCCTGTCACAAGACCAACCGGTTTGAATCGGCGCGCCCCGGTCGGCGTCCGAGCGGCCGAACAGCATCCATCATGAACCAGTCACCGATCATCACGCCGGTCACGCGGCGTAGTTTCATCACCACCGCCGGCGTCGCCACGGTCGGCGCGCTCGCCGCCAGCCGCTTCGCCTACGCCCAAGGCAACGACACGCTCAAGATCGCCCTCGTCGGCGCGGGCGGACGCGGCTCCGGCGCCGCCAACCAGGCCTTGAACGTTCCCGGCACCAAGCTCGTCGCCATCGCCGACGCCTTCAAGGACCGCCTCGAAGGCGCGCTCAACAACCTGAAATCGGCCCAAGGCGACAAGGTGGACGTGCCCGCCGAGCGCCAGTTCACCGGCCTCGACGGCTATAAGCAGGCCATCGCGCTCGCCGACGTCGTCATCCTCGCCACGCCTCCCGGCTATCGCCCGATCCACTTCGAGGAAGCGGTCCGCCAAGGCAAGCACGTGTTCGCCGAGAAGCCGGTCGCGACCGACGCGCCGGGCATCCGCAGGTTCCTCGCCGCCGCCGAAGAGGCGAAGAAGAAGAACCTCAAGGTCGGCATCGGTCTCCAGCGCCATCACCAGGGCGGCTACCTCGAGACCATCAAACGGCTGCACGACGGCGCCATCGGCGACATCCACACGATGCGCACCTACTGGAACGACGCCGGTGTCTGGGTCAATCCCCGCAAGGAAGGCCAGACCGAGATGGAGTACCAGATGCGCAACTGGTACTACTTCGTCTGGCTCGGCGGCGACCACATCGTCGAGCAGCACATCCACAATCTCGACGTCGCCAACTGGGTGCTCAACGGCTACCCCGTGAAGGCCCGCGGCATGGGGGGCCGGCAGGTCCGCACCGGCAAAGAGTTCGGCGAAATCTACGACCACCATGCGGTCGAGTTCTTCTACGAGAACGGCGCCACCAACTTCAGCCAGTGCCGCCACATCCGCGGCTGCTGGAGCAGCGTCAGCGAGCACGCCGTCGGCTCCAAGGGCATCTGCGACGTCAGCGGCTATTCCATCAAGCCGAAGGGCGGCGAAGGCTGGCGCTACAAGGGCAAGGACAAGGATCCCTACCAGGTCGAGCACGACGACCTCTTCGCTGCCATCCGCAGCAACACGCCGTACAACGAGGCGTTCAACGGCGCCAAGTCCACCATGACCGCGATCCTCGGCCGCTTGGCGACCTACTCCGGCGTCGAGGTCTCCTGGGAGGACGCCCTCAACTCCAACGTCGACCTCCATCCCGACAGCTACTCGTGGGACTCCACGCTGAAGACGCTCGCCGGTCCGGACGGCTTCTATCCGGTCGCCATCCCGGGCAAGACCAAGGTGGTCTGATCCGGTCGCTCTCCTTCCAAAGCCCGCGCCTTCATCGGCGCGGGCTTTTTCATTGGTAGGTGAAGACCCACCGGCCGGCCTGCGCGACCGGCGCGCCGACCACCGATGCGCCGTCGAGCGCGAAGAACCGGGCGGGCCCGTCCGGCGCTAGGATGGTGATGCTCTTCTTGGCCACATCGACCGCGTAGGCCGGATGCTCCGTGAAACCGCCGGCGACGTCGTTCGAGGCGAGGAGCCGCGGCCACGCGACCGCCGGCGGGTTCGCCATCTGCGTCGCCAACCAGTCGGCATGCGCCGAGACGCGCGTGATGTAGAGCAACGTCTCGGGCCGTTCAGCGGCCTCGGGATCGAGGCCCCATTCATCCGGCTTCACGGTCTGGTAGAAGCCCGTCCGGTCGAACAACGCCGCGAAGAAACTCTCGCCGTCCGCGGTCGTGCGGAACTCGGCCTCGACCGCGAAGATCACACCCGCAAGCTTCCACCGGTCGTCGTCGTCCTTGAGGAAGACGCCGCCGCCCGAATCGCCGCCGGAGAACGATGCCTGGTCGTCGCCGCCGTCCTTGCTGAACTTCGCCAACAGCACGTCGCCGGTGAAACCGTCCTCCGGCTTCGGCGTGTAGGCCGTCCACACCGTGTTGGTGCCCCAGCGCAGCCGTCCGTCCGCCCCGCCCCAGCGCCAGCCGCGCAGTGCGGGACCGTCCGGACCGTCCGCGGAGACCGCAGGCCCTCGGAGGGTGCCGCGTCCGTGCAGCACGATGGCGCGGCCGGCTTCGTTCGTGCCGGAGTAGTAGGGCGCCGTCGCCGGGAGCCGGCCCGCGAGCTCGATCAACCGCAGGTCGCTCAGCGGCGCGTCGGACACGGCCGTCGCGAAATACGACAACCCGCCGAACCGGACCTCGCCGCCCGCCGAGATGCCCAGATGCCGGGCTGTCACCGCATGCCGCGGGCTGATCGCGGTCGAGCATTGGCCGCTGTCGTTCTGCCATTGCCAACCGCTGTCCGCGAGGTCCCCGGTCGGCGGCGCTGTGTTCCGCTGCGGATCATCCGTGCCGAAGAGGATCAGGGCGGACGCACGCATCGCCAACGCCGTCCACGCCAGTGCGAGGAACCAGCGCGACCAAGAGCTTGCGGGATGCATCACGCGCAACGCTGCCGAAGGAAGGGACCGATGCAAGCCGCGACCGGGCACGCCCGGGCTTCAGCGGACCTTCGACGCTTCGCGCCAACGGCTGAACCGCCAGAACAGCCCGCCGAAGAACATCGCGCCGCAGAGGTTGATGCCCGCGGAATATCCCAGCTTGTAGAGGCGGCCCGTGTTGCGCTCCGCGTAGATGGATTGGTCGTGGCCCATGAGCAGCGACGGCCACGCGACCGGCATCAAAGCACCGTGGAGCATGCCCCGCCCGAACCCCGGCGGATCCAGAAGCCGCGCATCGGCCCGCATCGCCAGATCGCTCAGCCGGCCGATGGCGTAAGCCACGAGCAAGGTCGTGCCGATGCGCCGCATCACCGGCAGGACACGCCGGTACGCGCAAGGGATCGGCGAGGAAGATTGTCCGGCATCGGCCATCGTGTTCAGGGGGCGGACGATGTTTTTGCGCGCGCGGGCCGCGCAAGCGGAATACTTCGGGCCACCGCATCAACGCGCGACCGACCGGTACCAGCGCCACCACCGCAGGCTGTCGCGCAGCGGCGAGATCTTGCTGCGTTCCGATCCGTACCGCACCTGCACCGGCACCGACGCGACCCGGTGCCCCGCGCGCGCGAACGCCACCGCCATCTCCGACTCGATCTCGTAGCGGACGCTCCGCAACCCGAGCCCGCGCAGCGTCGGCAGATGGGCCAGCCGGAAACCGCATTGCGAATCCGGCAGCTCCACGCCGGCCAAGGCCGACAACCGCGCGCTGAGCCAGCGGTTCGTCGCGCGCCGCACCCACGGCATGGCACCGGCCGAGCCCATCCGGTCGCCGATCACCAACCGCGCCGCGGTGGATCCGACGGCGTCGAAGAACGCCGGGATGTCCTCCGACGCATGCTGGCCGTCGCCGTCCAACATCATCACCCAGACGGCATCCAGCGCGGCCGCGCGTTCCCAGCCCGACGCCAACGCTGCGCCTTTGCCGAGCGGGACCTCGTGTCGCACCACGATCGCGCCGGCATCGCGGGCCGCTGCGCTGGTGCTGTCGCGGGATCCGTCGTCGACCACGACCACGACCGGCACATGCCTGAGCGCGCCGCGCACGACGGCGCCGATGGTCGCGGCCTCGTCGAGGCACGGGACCACGGCGCAACTTGAGG
The DNA here is from genome assembly GCA_038226425.1 of Verrucomicrobiota bacterium. Taxonomy (GTDB): domain Bacteria; phylum Verrucomicrobiota; class Verrucomicrobiia; order Limisphaerales; family UBA9464; genus CAIVQB01. Next base: position 804 of record JBBRQL010000098.1, on the reverse strand, counting down.
CGGCGACGGACGGCACGCTGGGACGGTCCCGGGTCCGTCCCGCGAAGTCCACGCCGATCCGGACGGAGCGGAGATTCGGCTTTGGTCCGGCAGGCGCGGCCCGTTTAATCGGCCCTGTGACCGACCCGTGGTTCCCGACCGAAGCCGATCTCTCCGCCCGAGGCGGGGCTCAGGCGGATCTGCACGCCCGCGCCGCGGCGGCGACGCGCGAGCGGTCCGGAAGATCCGTCTTCGTGCGCGCCGTGGTCGAGCTGTCGAACTTCTGCCGCGAGAACTGCCACTACTGCGGCATGCGCCGCGACAACCGCGCCCTCTCCCGGTACCGCGCGCGGCACGACGAGCTGGCCGAGCTGCTGGTCCACCATCGCCCGGCGAGCATCACGGATGTGAACATCCAATCGGGCGAGGACCCGGTCGCCGCCCGCGAAGTCGTGCTGCCGTTGGTCCGCACGCTGCGGCGCGAGACCGGTCTCGGCGTGAGCGTCTGCCTCGGCACGCTCGATGCGAAGCTGACGCGCGAGCTGCAGGAAGCCGGCGCGACGACCTACATCATCAAGTTCGAGCTGGCCGACCCGGAACTCTACAAGCGGCTGGAAGCGCCCGGAAGCTTGGCGGAGCGCACGGCCCACATCCGCGCGCTCGCCGCAGCCGGATGGCACATCAGCTCCGGATTCATCGCGGGTCTGCCGGGCCAGACGCCCGCTTCTGCGTTGCAGAACTTCCGGCTCGCCGCGGATCTGCCGCTCATCGGATGCAGCGTCAGCCCGTTCGTCCCCGGCGACGAGACGCCGCTGTCCGGCACCG
>JBBRQL010000097.1:0-14374 GCA_038226425.1 Verrucomicrobiota bacterium | reverse complement strand
GTCGCGCGACCAGCCGTCCATCTGCGCGAGCAGCGGCAGGTAGCATTCCGTGACCGCCTCGAAGAGCCATGTCTCCTCATGGAAGCGCGCGTGCTCCGGATGCCGCACGAACGGCAGATGCGCGTGGAGGACGAGCGCGAGCTGGCCGGTCATCGGAGGGAAATCTTGACCACCGATAGGCACAAATAGACGGGGATGAAACTGGCCCTCGATGGAGCCGGAGCGCAGGCGGCTCGCCCGCATGGACCGCGCGCAACCCGACGCGCGGACGAGCCGTCCGCGCTCCTCTGGTCATCCGTGTTCATCCGTGTCCATCTGTGGTCGGACTTCTCTGCCTTCAGAACAGACGGAAGCCCGTCAACGGCAGCGTCGGGTTCGGTGTCTCCTGGGAGGTGTTGTCCACGACGATGTGGTTCGCACCGATCGATCGTAGGCGATCGGCGACGGCCTTGTGCGCCAGCGCGGGACGGTTGCAGTCGAGGCTCAGGTGGCCGAGGTAGATGCGGTGGAGGTCGGCGCTCGCGAGCTGGGCCGCGACATCGGCCGCGGCGTCGTTCGACAGGTGGCCGTGGCGGCTGAGGATGCGCTGCTTGGTGCTCCACGGGCGTTTCGTGTCGTCCTGCAGCAGCTTCAGGTCGTGGTTCGCCTCGAGCACGAGCACGTTCGCCGCCTTCACCCGTTCGAGGATGAGCTTGGTCGCGTGGCCGAGGTCGGTGAGGAACCCGATGTTGCCGCCGGCCGTCCGGAGCATGAAGCCGACGGGATCCATCGCATCGTGCGGCACGCTGAAGGTCTGCACCTCCACCTCGCCGAGCGGGAAGGCCGCGCCGGTCTCGAACACCGCGAACTCCAGCCGCGCCGTCGGGAACTGCCGCTCGATCGCCTCGCGGGTGAAGCGGTTCGCGTAGATGCGCGTGCCCGTCTTGCCGCACAACGCGCCGAGCCCGGTGATGTGGTCGCCGTGCTCGTGCGTCACGAGGATCCCGGTGAGCCCCTCCGGCGCGCGACCGATGCCGGCCAAGCGTTCGCGGATCTGCCGCGCGCTGAAGCCGGCGTCGATCAGCAGGCGCGTCTCGCCCGCTTCGAGATAGGCGCAGTTCCCGCCGGAACCGCTGCCCAAGATGGTGAACTGCACGGACACGCGGCCGAGCGTAAGCAGCCGCTCCGGCGGGACGAAGTGGATTCCACGGCATAAGCCTTCCCCCCGGCGCATAGGGACACCGTGGTCGGCTGTGGCGCCAAGGTGCTGCCGTGCGTCTCGCCGGCAGAAGGTGCGGATGGAGATCCGCCGGGTGGATTTTCCTGGGCACCGGCTTCGGCGAGCCCTGCCAGCAAGACGCTCGCAGCACGCCGGCCCAAGCCTCTCGCCACCACGTTGAAGCGATGCCCCGATTTCCGACCCGCGCCGCGCCCTGCCGCTGCGGTCCGATCCGACGGCAGACAGCGCATTCAAGTTCCGTGCCAAACCGCGCGCGAGGCTTGTATGCCGTGGTCCCGGCGTTAGTCTGCGGCCACACACGATGTCCCAAGGCCTACATCTATCGCAGCGCATGTCGCAGCAGATGGTGCTGTCGCCGCAGCTCCAGCAATCGCTGGCGATGCTGCAGGCGCCCGTGCTCGAGCTGAAGGCGATGGTCGAGCAAGAGCTGCAGCAGAACCCCATGCTGGAGGAGGTGTCCGTCACCGAGACGACGCAGGAGGAGAAGGATTCCCGGTCCGACGACGCGGCAGCCCAGCTGGATCCGCAGGAACCGCCCGCGGACACGCAGTACGATCCCGCCACCGAGAAACCCGACAGCGAGCCGGTGGACCAGTTCGACGCCGACCTGCAGAGGCTGCTCCAGCTCGACCAGGAATGGCGCGACCATTTCTCCGCCGCGAACACCGTGAACCGCTCGACCCCCGAGGACGAGGAGCGCCGGCAGTTCATGTTCGACTCGCTCACGGCCGACGCGTCGCTCCAATCGGAGCTGCTCGACCAGGTCCGCACGTCCGACCTGGACGAACGCCTCCGCAAGATCGCCGAGCTGCTCGTCGGCAACATCGACGACCACGGCTACCTCCAATCCGGCCTCAGCGAGCTGTCTTTCTCGACGGGGATCACGCTCGAGGACCTCGGGACGGCGCTGAAAGTCGTGCAGAGCTTCCAGCCTCCCGGCGTCGGCGCCCGCGACCTGCGCGAATGCCTGATGCTCCAGCTGGAGCGCGCCGGCCGCGAGAAGTCGCAAGAGTACGAGATCGTCCGCGACCACATGGAATCGCTCGGCAAGCGGCGGTATCCTGAGATCGCCCGGCAACTGGGCGTCAGCGTGACCGACGCGCAGCAGTTGGCCGCCAACATCGGCCAGCTCGACCCGCGACCCGGCCGCGTCTACGCGCCCGATTCCAACCAATACGTCCTCCCCGAGGTCACGGTCCTCAAGACCGCGGATGGCGGCTACGTCGTCAACACGGAGAACGACCACGTGCCGCACCTGCGGATCAGCAACACCTACAAGGACCTCCTGTCGCAGGCCGACACCTCGGCCGAGGTCCGCGAATACATCCGCGACAAGATCAAGGCCGGAAAATTCCTGATCAAGAGCATCCACCAGCGGCAGAGCACGATCCTGAACATCGCCAACGAGATCGTGAAACGGCAGAAAGCCTTCTTCGACGAGGGCGTCACGCACTTGCGGCCGATGACGATGGTGCAGGTCGCCGAGGTCGTCGGCGTCCACGAGACGACCGTGAGCCGCGCGGTCTCCGGCAAGTACATGGCCACGCCGCAGGGCATCTTCGAGATGAAGTACTTCTTCACCTCGGCCATCGCCACCGAGGGCGGCGGCACCATGTCCAACACCAGCGTGAAGACCATCCTCGCCGAGCTCATCGCCGCCGAGGACAAGGGCTCGCCGCTATCGGACGAGGACCTCGTGGCCAAGCTCAAGGAGAAGAGCATCATGATCGCCCGCCGCACCGTCGCCAAATACCGCGCCGAGCTGAACGTGCTGCCGAGCCACTTGCGCAAGGCGTACTGAAGCGCAGTCCCCAGCACCTATGACCACCGCCCGCCGCCCCTCGACCGCGGCCGGTTTCACGCTCGTCGAGCTGATGGTCGTCGTCGGGATCATCGCCGTCCTCGCGGGCCTGCTCCTCCCTGCCCTCTCGTTCGGACGCTTCCGCGCCAAGGTCGCCACCTGCTCGAACAACTACCGCCAATGGTGCGTCGCCTCGGCCGCTTACGCCTCCGACGACGGCAAGGGCCGGCTCCCGTCGTTCCCGCTACCGACCGACAAGATGACGCAGTACTCGGCGATCGAACCGCATTTCGTCGCCTATGAGATGGTCACGGGCATGGCACCGCACGGCGTCACGCTGCCGATGTGGTTCTGCCCGCTGCGGCCTGTGAGACTGCAGATCGCGCGGGACAATTTCCGGTATCTGCGCCGCCGCGAGATGGTCACCCTTGATGACTTTTTGGACGAGAAGAAGAACGTCTCAAAGGCCGCGTTCATGGGGACCGACTTTCATTGGTGGGTGCCCCGGAGGCTTGGCAATTCATCACTGGAGTACCCGGATCCGCAACGGATGAAGACCCTCGTCCCGGATGCCTGGCCGCGACGGCTCGACGACCCGACGATATCCACCATGCCCATCATCTCGGATTGGACCGTGGGGGTCTGGGATGAAGGCCGCACCCATTTCGTGTTCAACGGCGGGTCTCAAGGCCACGTGTGGGGCGGAGACATCCGGAACGTCAACGCCGGTTTCGCGGACGGACATGTGGAGACCCGCCCGAAAGCCCAGCTCCGCTGGCAGGCCGACGGCCACGGATCCCACGGGTACGTCTATTGACCGGCTGATCGCCCGCGGCGGCCGATACCGTAACCTCGGACCGGACCCGCGGTCGTAAGCGACGTCCCTTGTCGTCCCTTCCCCGCCCCATGAAAAACCGCCGCCTTCCCTGCCTCGTCCCCGTCGCCGTCGGCCTGCTCGCCGCGCTCCTTCCGCTCTCCGCCGCCGATTGGCCGCACTGGCTGGGACCGGACGGCGACAACATCGCGCCCGCGTCCGACCAGTTCGTCCCCGACCTCGCCCAATGGAAAGTCGCGTGGAAGGGCAATGTCGGCCTCCGCTACTCCGCGGTCACCGTCGCCGGAGGACGCGCCTTCACCCTCGGCCACGACGCCAAGGCGCAGGAGACCGTCTTCTGCTTCGACGCGGCCACCGGCGCCGTGGTCTGGAAGCATTCCTACGAGGCGCAGTTGCTGCCCAAGATGCATGTCGGCGGCCCCAACGCGACGCCCACGGTCGTCGGCGACAAGCTCATCACCCTCAGCAAGGACGGCCAGGTCTTCTGCTTCGACGCCGCGAAAGGCACCGTGCTCTGGAAGGCCTCGCTCGACGCGGCCGCCGAGCTCAAGCTGCCGAACTGGGGCTTCGCCAGCTCGCCGGTCGTGGATGGCGGCCGGGTCCTCTTCGCCGCCGGCAAGGTCGCCGCGCTCGACCTCTCGACCGGCAAGCCCCTGTGGTGCTCCAAGACCGTTTACCAGGCCGGCTACACCACCGCCGTGGTCTTCGCCCGCGACGGCAAGAAGTTCGTCGCCGCGCTCGACGGCAAAGGGCTCTCGGTGCTCGACGCCGCGGACGGCACGGAGATCGCCCGGCATCCGTTCAAGGCGATGTTCGACATGAACGGCACGACGCCCTGCGCGCTGTCCGGCGGCAAGCGGCTCTTCCTCTCCAGCAACACCGGATCGGAGATGCTGGGTTTCGACGGGAAGACGCTCGCATCCGCCTGGACCAGCACCGAGGTGAAGAACGCGATGAACAACAGCGTGATCCTCGGCGATGTCCTCTACGGCATCGACGGGAAACAAGGCTCGTCGGCGAGCCGTTTCGTGTCGATCGACCTGAAGGACGGCAAAGCGAACTGGGCGCAGGCGGGCTTCGGCTACGGCACGACCATCGGCATCGGAAAGTCGACCGTGCTGTCGCTCACCGAGGGCGGCGAGCTCGTCACGGTCAAGGCATCGAAGGACGCCTTCGGCGAGGTCTCGCGCCTCCAGGTGCTCGGCAAGACCTGCTGGACGACCCCGGTCTACGCCGGCGACCGTATCTACGTCCGCAACGACCACGGCGACATCGTGTGCCTGTCGGCCTCCTGACCCGCGGATCGCCTCCGGGACGAAGAGACCAAGAGCGGATGAACGAAAAGACGGCGCGGGCTTCGGCCCGCGCCGTCTTCTTCGTTCGGGACCAGCACTGACGCTCGCCGGAGCGGGCCGTCCTCGATTCACATATGAGCGGTCACGTTGCCGCCGGACGCGGAGCACTTGATCTCCTTCGCGCCGTCCATCAGGCCGGAGCGGTTTCAATGAAACTGTAGCCGCAGGAGGCGAACCCGTTGCGTGCGTCCTGTGGGGTGACGGAGGCCAAGGCTGCGGCGATGGCCTTGAGGAGTTCCTCGCGGGTCGTGGCCTCCGCGCTGCGGAGGGATTGCTTCACCTTGCTCCACATCTTCTCGATCGGGTCCAAGTCCGGCGAATAGGCCGGCAGGAACCGGACTTCGGCCCCGGCCTGGGCGATCAGTTGCAGGGTCTTGTCGTTCTTGTGGGGCGAGAGGTTGTCCATCACCACGAGATCGCCGGGGCGGAGCTGAAGAGCAGCAGGGTCGTCAGCGCGAACAGGCCGGCAACCATGCCCGCGACGTCGCCAAGCCGTGCGGTCGCACCGGCGAGACACGCGAACACATAGAGGCTCCGCAGGCAGATGATCCCGCACACGAGCAGCCCGCCGGTGATCTTCGCCGGCGCCGCCCAGAGCTGGGTTCCACCGGAGAACGTGCCGACCACCTCGCCGTAGAGCCCGGCCCCTGCGACCGTGAGTAGCAGCATGAGGCCGATGAGGCGCGGGGCATCGGCCCCGGAGAGGTGGTGCGACAGTCGGCGCGGCCGGCGCAGCAACGCATCGAGCACGCCGCCGAGGCCGTGGATCGGGACGAGCTCGGCGGCGGTGGGGCCGGGTTCGCGAAGATCGACCTTGCCGCCCGCAGACGACGGCCGCGGCGACGGGATGAGGGAGCCGGGTTCGTTCATGGATGTGAGGGGCGGGCTCGGTCGGTGATGAGGAAACGGAGGTCATAGGCGACGGCTTCGAAGAAGTTCCCGCGCAGCGCGTCGGCGCGCAGGAATTCCACGGGCAAGGAGGGCGCCCCGAAGAACGGCCGCAGGATCCTGGTCAGCTGGGTGCCGAGCAGCAGGTTGCCCGCGAGCCAAGCGTCCAAGACCCGGCCGGCCACCGCTCCACCGCCCGCGAGATGCCGGAGGATCTGGAGCAGCCGGACGTTCGCGACGATGCCGGCGACGGCGATGGCCGCCACTTGCGACAGTTGGATGAGCGCATAGCCGGTGCCGCGGGTCGCGCCGGCCATCGGTGGAAGATTCCACACCACGAAAAAGGCGAGCGGCGCGGAGGCTGCGAGGATCATGGCGGCGAGCGTTTGGCTGAACAGGATGGCACCGTGGACTGCCGGAACGAGAGTTCGAGGCCGAGCAACGGCGCCAGCAAGCCTTTGAGCAGCGTGTTCCCGAGCGTCGTGAGCCGCAGGATGAGCGGCAGCTTGACCGCGGTAGAAAGCGCCTGCGTCGGGGACCGCCAGCATCCGATGGCCGCGCCGTAGAGCCCTGCGCCCGGTACGATGACCAGCAGACATCCACCCACGCGGGCGGTACCGGACTCTTTCAACCATGCCTGCAGCATCGGGACATCTCCCCGCAGGAGACCGGACAACCGGAGCCGGCCGCGGCACCGGCAACACCATGCGGAGGGACAGGATCGACCGGGGCAGACATCGCGTGAGCGGGTCGCGGGAACTGGCACGTGGCAGGTCAGGCCATAGCCATCTCAGCTCGGATCCCCAGGTCTTTGAACTCGCGCAAGGTGTCCTCGACCTCGTCGATGATGCTGTCCGGCGTCGAGGTGCCCGCGGTGATCCCGACAGTCCCGGCATCGTCGAACCATCCCTCCTGCAGGTCCGTCGCGGTCTGGACGTGATGGACGCGATCGCAGAAGCGGGCGCAGGTCGCGACCAGTTCCCTCGTGTTGTTGCTCTGCGTCCCTCCGATGACGACGACGACATCGCAGCGGGACGCGAGGTCTTCAGCGGCTTGTTGGCGCTGCTTGGTGGGTTGGCAGACGGTGTCGCGGAAGACGACCTCCGAATCCGGGAAACGCGCCTGCAAGGCTGCCACGAGACCGCGCACCCGGGCGACCGGCTGCGTGGTCTGCGACACGACGCCGAAGCGCGGCCGCGGGGCCACCGCGTCGAGGTCGGCTTCGCACAAGATGACGTCGCACCCCGGATGGTCCTCGGTCATGCCCCGCACTTCCACGTGGCCTCGTTGCCCGATGACGACCGGGTGGAACCCGTCCCGGACCAGCGCCGCCAGCGACCGGTGTGCGTGGTGCACCAGCGGGCACGTGGCCTCGACCACGGTGTGCCCCCTGCCCCGCACCTCGGCGAGCAGCCGGTCGCTCGCGCCGTGGGCGGTGATCATGACGGTCGGTGTGGCGAGCGCTTCGGTGCTGCGCTCGAACCGGACGCCGCGCTCCCGGAGGTCGTCGACGACGGTCGCGTTGTGGACGAGGTCGCCGAGGACCGTGATCGGACGCCGCGCCGCTTCGGACTTGGCGAGAGCGATGGCGTCGCGGACGCCGAAACACATCCCGAGGTGGTCAGCACGGAGGATATTCATGGATTGCTTTGTCTTACAGAGTGACTGGTCGCACAGATCCGGCGGATTTCAAACCGAGGTTCAGGTCCGGCGCGCCTGCGCGACGATCTGTTCGAGGAACCCGATGTAGGCCTCGAAGGCGGCCCGGCCGGCGGCGGTCAACGAGCACGTGGTCAGCGGGCGGTTGTCACGGAACGATTTCGTGACGCCGACGTAGCCGGCCTCCTGGAGCGTGCGGATGTGCGACATGACGTTGCCGTCGGACATCCCGAGCGTGTCGCGGAGTTCGGTGAACGAGAGCTCCGGAGCTGCGGCGAGCATCGACATCATCGCCAGCCGCCCTTTCTCGTGGATCACCCGGTCGAGCTGGAGGAAAGGTCCGGGGTTCACTCGGGGCCTCTCCTCTCCGTCGCGCGCAGGTAGAGCCCGTACGCGAGATGCCCGAGCCCGAAGGTGGCCCCCATCACCACATGCGCTCCGCGGAAGGACGCGAGCGCCGGAGGCAGCAGCGGCCCTACGAGCACCAGAAGCGCGCCCACCGAGACGAACCCCAACCCGAACCAGCGGATCCCGCGCGGCATGAAGAAGCCAGCAGCGTGCAGCGCGAGGCCGTGGCAGATCACCCAGACCGGCGGCACCGCCATCGCGACCAGCAGCCCTTCGCCGAGATCCGGACGCGCGGCCAAGAGGATGGTGATCGCCACCCCGGCGACGACCACGGGCGACACCGCTTGGGCGACGCGGCGGGTCGGCGGCGTCCAGAACGGTTCCGCCGCGCCGATCGCCTCGCGCCGGACCAGAGCGGACGCGGTCCCGACCGCGACCAAGGCGGTCCCGATCCAAAGCGCGAAGAACCCCGAGGCCCCTGCCAACGGCACCGACCAACCGACCGCCGCGGCGACCAATCCGAGCACCCCGGCCGCCAGCATCATCGGAGCGAGCGCGCGCCGGTAGATCGCCGTCCGCTCCATCAGCGTGCGGATGGTCTGGAGATGTTCGCGCGCGGCCGCTTCGTTCATGCACTCACTTTGCAACGCAGAGCATATGCGTCAACAATGAAGTCCACCGGCGTGGGCAACGCCTTGGACCCAGCTATTCTGCCGGGAGCGGTCCAAGCGTAGACTCCACGATACCCACCCGCCGACCGCTAGCCTCACGGCACCGATGGCGGCAGGCAGGAATTCGGAGTCGCCATCGCCGATGGATCCTCGGCACCGCGCCGGCGACCGTGAAGCAGCACATCGGGCACGTCTTCGAGAAGCTCGGCGTCGCGAACTGCACGACGGCGATCATGTCGGCCCTCCAGTCGTGGGCCGCCTGAGCGGCAGGTCGGCCGCATCGTCCGATCGACACGATCCGGCCGGTCGGAAACGCCCGCGGTCCGAGGGATTCTTGCTGCCAACCCGGCCGCCCGGACCGAAGCTCCACCCATGCTTCGCGCCCACCGGAAGTCCGTCCGCAAGCCCGCCACTGGCGGCCGCTACGTCATCATCGCCTCGCGCTACAACGCCAAGTATGTCGACGGCATGGTCCGCGCCGCCAAGGCCGAGCTCGTCGCCGGCAAGGCCGAGGTCGAGGTCGTCCGTGTGCCCGGCGCGTTCGAGATCCCGGTCGCCGCGGCAGTCGTCGCGCGGCGCCGCACCGACCGTCCTGCCGCCGTCATCTGCCTCGGGCTTCTTTGGCAAGGCGAGACGACCCACGCGCAGCACATCGGCGAGGCCGTCACCGACGCGCTGATGCACATCGCGGTCGAGACCGGCGTCCCGATGATCCACGAGGTGCTCACCGTCGCGACCGTCGCGCAGGCCGGGGCCCGTTGCCTCGCGCCAGCCACCAACCGCGGCACCGAGGCCGCTCGCACCGCCCTCGATATGGCCAAGCTGCTCACCGGCCTGCGCGTCTCGGACGACGAGATCCCGTTCTGACCCGTCCATGGAGACCGGAGTCCAGCCAGCCGCTTGGCATCCGTTGCGACGGTTCACGCCGGCCCGCATCGCGCTCGGCCGCGCCGGCGGGAGCATGCCGACCGGTGCGCTGCTGGACTTCCGCCTCGCCCACGCACAGGCCCGCGACGCGCTGCTGCGTCCGCTCGACGAGGAAAAACTCGCCGCGGATCTCGCCGATGCTTCCGGCCTGGAAGTCCTACGTCTCGCCAGCGCGGCCCGCGACCTCGACGAGTTCCTGCTCCGCCCGGATCTGGGCCGGCGGTTGCACGATGTGTCGGTGGAGCGTCTGGAAGCCCGGATGAGACCGGTGACGTGCGGACTGGAAAGTCCGCGCTCCCAGGTGACTGGATCTTGCGGTCCTCCCGGCAACCCGCCCGGACCGGACAAGCCCGACCTCGTCATCTGCGTGAGCGAAGGCCTTTCCACGCTCGCCGCGGAGACCCATGCCGCCGCGGTGGTCGCTGAACTTGCGCCGCGGTTGCGCGCCGATGGTTGGACGCTCGCGCCGCTCTGCCTCGTGCGCCGCGGCCGGGTCGCGATTGAGGACCATATCGGCGAGTTGCTGGGCGCGCGGCTCGCGCTGATGCTGCTGGGCGAACGCCCGGGCCTCATCTCGCCGGACAGCCTCGGGGCCTATCTCGTCCATTCCCCTCGCCGGGGCCTCACCGACGCCGCGCGAAACTGCGTGTCGAACATCAGCGCGCTCGGTCTCACGCCGGCGCAGGCCGCCGGCAAGCTCCGCTGGTTGCTCACCGAGGCGAGGCGCCGGGCCATCAGCGGCGTGGAGCTGAAGGACGAGATGGCACCGGCCTTGGGAGGCGCGTCCTCGACGGGCACTATCGGTTGAGGCAGCGACCGGTTCACCCCCGCTTCACGCGCTCGACGTGGCGGGCCATGCGGTCCATCGCGACCTGGATCTGGTCGAACGCCGTGGCGAAGCAGCAGCGCAGGAACTTCTCGCCGCTCGCGCCGAACGCGCCGCCCGGCACGCACGCGACCTTCTCCTCCTTCAGCAGGCCGAGCGCGAAGTCCTTCGCCGGGATGCCCACGCTCTCGATGCACGGGAACGCGTAGAACGAGCCGCGCGGCAGATGGCACTTCAGCCCCATGTCGTTCAACGATTTCACGATGAAGTTGCGGCGCAGCTTGTACTGCTCGCGCATCTCCGCGGTCGCCGCCGCGCCGTGCTCCAACGCCTCGAGCGCCGCCTCCTGCGCGATGATGCTGGCGCAGAGCATCGAGTACTGGTGGATCTTCATCATCGCCTCTATGAGCGCCGCCGGACCGCAGGCGTAGCCGATGCGGAATCCGGTCATCGCGTACGCCTTGGAGAAGCCGTGCAGGAAGATCGTCCGCTCCGCCATGCCGGGCAGGCTCGCGATGGACACGTGCTCGCCCTCGAAGGTCAGCTCGCTGTAGATCTCGTCGGTGAGCACGAGCAGGTCGTGCTTCTTCACCACCGCGGCGATCTCCTCCAGCTGCGGACGCGTCATCGTCCCGCCGGTCGGGTTCGTCGGGAAGTTCAGCATCAGCACCTTGCTGCGCGGCGTGACCGCGGCCTCGATCGCCGCCGCGCTCACCGCGAAGCCGTCCTCGGCCTTGCACGCGACCGGCACCGGCACGCCGTGGGCGAGCAGGACGCTGGGCGAATAGCTCACGTAGCACGGCTCGTGGTAGATGACCTCGTCGCCCGGGTTCAGCACCGCCCGCAACGCGAGGTCCAGCGCCTCGCTCACGCCGACCGCAACGAGGACCTGCGTCTTCGGGTCGTACTGCACGCCGAAGTTCTGGGCGACGTTGCGGCTGATGGCCTCGCGCAGCTTCAGCAGGCCGAGGTTGGAGGTGTACTGCGTCCGGCCGCGCTCGAGGGCGTAGATGGCGGCCTCGCGGATGTGCCACGGCGTGGCGAAATCCGGCTCGCCGACGCCGAGCGAGATGACGCCGGTGGTGTTCTGGACGAGCTCGAAGAAATCGCGGATCCCCGAGCGGGGGATGCCGGCGACATGGTTCGCGATGAAGGTGGGACGGGACGTGGACATGGGAGAGAAACGCTGGCGTTGGAGGTAAGCGGACAGGTGCGCACGCGGGAAGTGGATTCTCCCGGTGACCGTCTGCGTTCGCGTCTTAGGCTGGCTCAGCCGCGATGCAGACGTGAAACGGCCGCGGCAGCTCGGGCCGGGGAGGCGGGAGCTGCGGCTGCGAAAGCGGACGACGCGCGTTTCATATCGGGCCGAGTTGGTCTTGCTTTCCGCCGTCCAAGTCAAGCCCGGGCTCCGGTGACGACAGAGGTCTCGGCGACGAAGACCACAAGGGGGCGAAAAGCTCTCGCCGGCAGCGGCTTTGCCCGAGGACGGACCCCGCGCTTGCTGTCTTCCAAGCTTTCAGACCCGGACGCGGCGCGACCGGGCGCCCTTCGCACCGATCTGTTTTTGTCGCAGTTCTCAGCCCTTGGCGGGCCGTGTCTTCCGCTCGAAATAGACCATCGTCGAGAGCAGGCAGAACACACCGAAGCCGCACATGAACCAGGTGAAGCCTTGGAAGAACGCGAAGCGCGACATCGAGCCGGCCCCGAGGTCCTTGAAGATCTGCACGCCGACCGACCCCGTGTACCCGATGGCATCGGCGAGGTAGATGGCGAAGACCGCCGTGCCCGCGACGCGTGTCGAAGCCATGAGCCGGTCGAACAACACCGAGCCGTAGGGCACATAGGTGAGGTACGACCCGAGCCCGGTGAGGGTCATCCACCAGAAACCGGAGATCAGCTTCGCCTGCAACAGCATCGTCGAGATGCCGAGCAGCGCCACGCCGCCGGCCATGATCCCCAGCGCGCAGAGCAGGCCGCGGCGGTTGTCCTTCACCAGGTTGAGCAGCGCGAGCACGCCCATCACGCCGAAGGTCACCAGCGTCTCGGTCTGCGTGATGATCGCCTTGTTGGCTTTGTACGGGTAACCGAGGCCGTCGAAGATCTCGACCTGGTAGTTGTCCCGGAAATCGCGGTAGGCGGTCAGGAAGAAGTACGCGACGCAGAGCAGTGCCAGCCCGACAGCGAACTGCTTCACGAAGGCGAGGCGGTCGGCACCCTTCATCGGCTCGCGGCCGGCGCGCTCCGCGACATCGATGACGCTCGGGCGCGGCAACTGGTCGAGCAGCCAGACCGACGCGAGGAAGACGGGAAGGAAGTGCGCCCCGACGACCGCCGGCATCCAGCCCTCGCTCACCTTGCCCATCGCACCGCCGATCGCCGGCCCGACCACCGGCAGCAACGTCCACCACTGCGCGACCGCTCCTTCCATCATGGCGCGCCCGAAATCCTTCACCACCCCGCTGGCGATGATGAACGACAGGCTCAGCCCCGCGAGCAGGATCTCCGAGGTCCGGCGGCCTTCGAGATACCAGACGACCAATCCCCAGACCATGCCGAGCGGGAACCCGTTGAGGAAGATGGCCACGACCTTCCAATCGTCCGGCAGGATCCCGTAGAGCACGAGCGCGGCCTGGGCGCAGCCGATGAGCAGAAGGAGCAACCGGGCCCGGCGCGCGGGCGTGACCTCGGAGCAGACCTTGATGCCCACGTATTTCGAGACCGCGTAGCCAAGGATCTGGCTGATGACGATGGCGGTCTTGAGGGCGATGTGCGTGCCGAGGAAGAACTGCCCCTCGAACTTCGCCGCCGCGAACGGCTTCCGGAACGCGTACATCGCGAAGTACGTCGAGAACGCCGCGATGATCGCGATGGCCACGAAGAGCGGCGCCGGCGCGCGTTCCAGCCACCGGGTGACACGGCCTGCAGCCGCCGGACTTGGATCGGGTTCCGTCATGCCGGAAAGGAGCACACCGCGTTTCGCTGTCCGGCAGCAAGCCGTCAGTCCGTCGCGCGTGCAACAAGATCGTGACAGACCCTCGGCGGACACGACTTCGATCCCCTTGTGGCGGACAAGAAAAACACCTTCAGGGTGCCGGCGGAGCTCGCACGGCCCCAAACGCTGGAGGAGTCCGAGGACGTCCAAGGTCTCGCCCTCCCTCGTGATGCCTTTGTCCAGCCGCAACGCCAACGGCGTTGAAGCACTCAGCCCAGGGTTGGCGCCCGCCCCGAGCGCGTACCCCTGGGACCGCGAACAAAATGGAACCACAACCCCGACGGGGTTGAACCCGTGCCGTGTCCACAGCCGCCCTGCGGGGTCGTCGTCCATTGCCTCCACGAGCTTCTCGAAATGCGTCACAAGATCGGCGGCGATGAGCGCGATGCGTTTCCGCGAACTTGCTCAAGTTACTGGCAAGAGAGGCAAGCCAAGCTGCTCCAAGAAAGCATTGTGCTTCGCAGTCGCCGTTTGGATGGCGTCCTGGATCTCCACGAGTTTCTCGTGGGTCGCCTCCATCTCGATCTCCACCTCGGCTGTCGCCGTGCTGATGTAGCGGGAGATGTTCAGGTTGTAGCCTTCCTCGGCGATCCGCTCCATCGGGATGCGCTTGGAGTAGCGGTCCTCTTCCTTCCTGAACTGGTAGGTCCCGATGATCTTGGCGATGTGCTCCTTCGTGAGGCGGTTCTGGCGTTTGCCTTTCTCGAAGTGTTCGGCGGCGTTGATGAAGAGCACGTCGTCGGGCTTCTTGCACTTCTTGAGCACGAGGATGCAGACGGGGATGCCGGTGGAGTAGAAGAGATTCGCGGGCAGGCCGATGACGGTGTCGATGTGGCCGTCCTTGAGCAGCTTG
>JBBRQL010000096.1:0-14465 GCA_038226425.1 Verrucomicrobiota bacterium | reverse complement strand
CCGCACGCGCTGGATGAGGCAAGGCCCGATGCGCTCGACGTGCGACAAGTCCAGGCCGACCGGACCGCCCTTGCCGCCGGCGATGATGTCCACGTCGCGGACGCAGCCCTGCTGGTTGGCCGCGAACTGCAGCCCGATCGCACCGGGATTCCCGGCACCGGTGTGCAGCGTCAGGTTCCGCACCGCGTTGCGCAGATGGTCGTCGCCTTCGTCGCCGGTCCAGACCAGCGCCCGCGGACGGCCGGAATTGCCGAAGACCGGCGCGAAATCCACCAACCGGACCACCGTGCCCGCCCGGCTCTGGCCTTGGAGGATGGTCGCCCGCTGGGCCCGCTCGCCGTCCTCATGGCCCGCCCAACGGAGCGAGGCGGAGACCAGATAGGTGCCGTCCGGAAGGTAGATGATCTTGTCCGACACCGGATGGTCGAGCAGCGCCTGCTGGATGGCATCGGTGTCGTCGGTCTTGCCGTCGCCCTTGGCGAAGTACGGGGCCTTGGTGACGTCCACCACGCCCGCGTCCGGCGGGAAGACGATGTCCTCCGCGAAGACGGCGGACACCGCGAGGATCAGCAGAGAAAGGCAGGTCAGGCGGCGCATCACGGGCAGCAGGATCGAAGACACGCTGACGATACGCAACGAAAGCGCCGACGCGAGCGTTTTGCCGGACAGCGTTTGCCGGACCGGACCGGATCCAGAGCGTCGGGACGCCTCGGAGGCGAAAGACCCCGACGCCCGACACCCGATGTCCGACGTCCAATCCCGGACACCCCGCGACCCATGCTTGCCGTCTGTGCCGCAGAGCGAAGCCGAGAAGGCCGAGTCCGGCGACGGCGGCAATCGCCGACGGTTCCGGGACGGCTGCGGGGCCGTCGTCGCCTGAGAGGGAGAGCGACCGGCTCCGGAGACGCAAAAACGGCGACGGCTTCGAGGTCGCCGATGTTGAGACGCCAGCGCCGATGCAGGTCGTCCCCGTCGGACCATGGCGGTCATCCCGCCGGGATGATCCGGCGGCGGGCCAGCTTCTTGGCGATGCCGTCCCGCAGGCTGTCGAGGAGCACCGCCGCGAAGATGACCGCGCCCGTGATGACCGGATACAGGTAGGGATCCGCGCGGGCGATCACCAGACCGTTGAAGATGCACTTGAGCATGACCGCGCCGAGGACCGTTCCCGGGAACACTTTGCCCCGGCCTCCGAACAGGCTCGTGCCGCCCAGCACCGAGGCGGTGATGGCGTCGAATTCATAGAGTTCCCCGAACTTCGGTGAGACCGCTCCCAGCTGGGTGAGCGCAAGGATCCCGCCCAGGCCCGCGCACGCGCCGCAGATGATGTACGCCGCAGCAAGCAGACGCCCTGTCGGCAGACCTGCCTTCCTGGCGGCCTCAGCGTCGTTGCCCAGCGCATGGAGCTGCCGGCCGAACGGCGTCCGCGTGAGCACAAGATGCGCGACGGCGACGACGGTGCCGGCCATCCAGATCGGCAGCGGAACGCCCAGCCATCGGGCCGAACCGAGCAGCAGGAAGGGCTCCGGAAGGTTCATCGCCCGGGTCTGGGTGACCCAACGACCCGTGCCCCGGCCGATATGAAGCATCGCCAACGTGGCGATGAAGGGCACGAGCCGCAGCCGGGTGACGAGCAACGCGTTCACCGCGCCCGCCGCGATGCCCACCGCGAGCATCACCGCGAGGCACAGCGGCAACGGCTGCCCGGCCAGGGCCATCTTCCCGGCCAGGCCGGCGCCGAGGAACATCACCGCCCCGACCGACAGGTCCACGCCCGCCGTGAGCAGCACGAACGTCATCCCGACCGCGACGACGGCCGTGGACGAAGCCTGCACCAGCACCTGGACGATGTTGCCCGTCGTCAGGAACCGGTCGGACATCGCCCCGAAGACCACCAGCATGACGGCGAAGAGCGCGACCGGAGCAAGATCGAGCAGGCGGAGCCAAGGCTTGGAAGCGGAAGAGTTCACGGCTTCGGTGCGACCAGGGCCGCCGCCAGCATCTTCTCTCGGTCGAACCCGCCGCGCCGGAACTCGCCGGTGATCGCGCCGTGCCGCATCACCAGCACGCGGTCGCAGATGCCGACGACCTCCTCGAGTTCGGAGGAGATGACAATCACGCCCGCGCCGCGGTCCGCGAGCCGGTGGACCAGTTGGTAGATCTCGGACTTGGCACCGATGTCGATGCCGCGCGTCGGTTCGTCCAGCACCAGGACCTTCGGAGCGGCGAGCAGCCATTTGCCGAGCACCACCTTCTGCTGGTTGCCGCCGCTGAGCGTCCGGACCGCGTCCGCTCCTTTCGCCTTGGGCGATAGCCGGACCGCGTCGCGCATCAAGCCGACCACCAGATCGACCGCCCTCGAGTCGAGCCACCGTGCGGGAGTGCGCGTATGCGAGCGCAACGTCGCGAGCGCCATGTTGTCGGTGATCGAAGCCTCCATGCAGAGCCCTTCTCCCCGGCGGTCCTCGGTTAGGAATGCCAGCCCGCGCCGGATCCGCTCACCCGGAGGTCCATCCAGCCGTTCTCCATCCAGACGGATCTCGCCGGTCCCGTGCGGATCAAGGCCGAAGAGGATGCGCGCCAGCTCGGACCGCCCCGCACCCATCAGCCCGGAGATGCCGAGCACTTCGCCCGCGACGAGCTGGAACGAGATGTCGCGGACGATCCCCGGCTGGGACACGCCGGAGACCTCCAGGACGGGCCCTCTGACCGGCGCGCCCGGCGCTACATCGTGCGTCCTCGGGAGGCGTTCCGGGTACAGCTGCGTCAATTGCCGGCCCACCATCAACGACACGAGACGGTCATGGTCGAAGCTCGTCGCCGCGCCGGCGCCGACCACCTCGCCGTCGCGCAGCACCACGACATCGTCGCACAGCCGGAGCACGTCGCCGAGGGCGTGCGAGATGTAGACCATCGCGATGCCCCGGTCCCGGAGCTTCGCGACGAGGGCGAAGAGCCGCTCGCGCTCGACCGACGAGAGCGAGGTGGTCGGTTCGTCGAAGAGGATGACGCGCGCGTCGGCCCCGAGCGCTTTGGCGATCTCGACCAGCTGGCGTTCGCCCGCCGGCAACCGCTCGACCGGCGTGGCGGGATCACGGTCCAATCCGACCTGGAGCAGCAACGCTTCGGACTTCGCTCGCAACGCGCCGCGGTCGATCCAAGGCAACCGGCCCGGCCCGCGCGGGAAGTCCCGGAGGAAGAGGTTCTCGGCGATGCTCAGGTTCGGGAACAGGTTCAGCTCCTGATGGACGAAAGCGATGCCGGCCGCCCGGGCGTCATCGGGGCCCTGCGGCGTGTACGGACGCCCGTCGCGCCGGATCGTCCCGGCATCCGGCCGGAGGTTCCCGCCGAGCAGGTTCATCAGGGTGGACTTGCCCGCGCCGTTCTCGCCGACCAGCCCGACGACCTTCCCGGCTGCGACGCCGAAGCTCACGCCCTTGAGCACGGGCACGCCGGTGAAGCCCTTGACGATGCCATCGAACCGCACGGCATCGGACGGCTCCGCCGTTGTTCCTCGGTCCTCGGTGCTCGCGATCATGGCCGGGGCGCGGTCACTCCGCGTCGATGGCGAGCCGGCGGCGCCAGACGTCGAGCAGCGCCGCGACGAGGATCACCGCGCCTTTGGCGATGGTGACGAGGAAATCGGAGACGTTGAGCAGGTCCATGCCGTTGCCGAGCAGCGCGAGGAACAGCACGCCGTGGACGGTCCACACGACCTTTCCTCGGCCTCCGGAAAGGCTCGTGCCGCCGATCACCGCCGCGCCGATGACGTCGAGCAGCAGCGCTTTGCCGTGGTTCGGCGAACCGGTCTCCAGCCGCGCGGTGATGAGCACCGATGCCAAGGCGGCGAAGATCCCGCTGACGACATAAGCGGCCACCGTGACCCGCCCGACGGGCACCCCTGAGATGAGCGATGCGCGCGGGTTGTGGCCGACGGCGTGGAACCATCGGCCGAGCAACGTGCGCCCGAGCAGCAGATGCGCGGCGACCGTCGCGAGCACGGCCAGGCATGCAGCGAGAGCCGGCCGGCTGCCCAACGCGAGGAAGGATGCCGGAAGGCCGTAGATGCTCTCGACGCCCGCGGCCTGCTTGACGAGCCAGACGGCCAAGCCGCCGAAAGTCATCGTCGCCACCAACGTGACCATGAACGCCGGCATCCGGAGCCGGGCGACGCAGAAGCCGTTGAGGAAGCCGATGGTCGCGCCCGTGCCGAGCATCGCGGCGATCCCGACGGGCATCGCCATCGGGCTCCCGCGCATCCAGCCGTGCTCGCCCCCCATCACCAACGCGCCGACGATGCTGGCGAGGCCGATGACGGCGGTGACCGACAGGTCGATGCCTCCGGTGACGAGCACGATGGTCTGCCCCGTCGCCAGCACGAGCAGAGGCAGGGCGCCGACGAGGATGTTCGCGAGGTTCCCGGACGAGAGGAACCCCGGTGCGACCGGGGCGAAGGCGACCGCGGCCATCAGGCAGAGCACGAGGCCAAAGTGCCCGGAGCCGAGGATCCGGGCGACCGACCGCGAACCTCTCCCGCCGATGGTTCCCGCCGAGGTCATCGGGCCTTTTTCGCGACCGCCGCGCCCCACATGCGGCCTTCCATCTCCCTCAGGTTCGCCTGCGTGATGGCGAAGCCCTTGTCGTCGATGCGCGCGGGCACGTCCTTGCCGGCCCTCGAATCGATGATGGATTGGATAGCCTGCTCCGCTTCCCAGTACACGTCCTGCACGCAGGTCGCATCGACGTGGCCGTCGACCATCATCTGGTAGGCCGTGGCGTCGCCGTCGAAGCCGCCGAGGATCACATGGCCGGGCTGGTCGTGCTTCTTCCACCGGCCAAGGTTGCTGAGCACGGACTTGATGCTCGGGAACATGAAGTCGCTCGAGGTGAAGATGAGCCCGATATCGGGGTTCGCCTGGAAGGCGCCCTGCACGCCGGCCAGCGCCTTCTCCTGGTTCCAGTCGGTCGGGACGCGCGCCACGACCTCGACCGCGTCGCCTGCCTCCTTGATGGCCGCCTCGAAACCGTCGCGGCGGCCGATGGCGTTCACGTCGCTGAGGTCGCCCATGAGGATCATCGCCTTCTGCCGCTGGCCGGTCTTCTTCGCCAACGAGACGAGGTACGTGACCGTCTCCTTGGTGATGGCGAAGTTGTCCGGTGCGACCGCGGTGTGCTTCGCGTCGGTCGCGTCGGCCGGGCGGTTGTAGAGCGCGACCGGGATGCCGGCGGCGTTGGCGGCCTTGATCATCGGGATCACCGTCTTGCCGTCCTTGGGCGCGATGATGATGCCGTCGACCTTGCGGTTGATGAAGTTCTTAACCTGGTCGAACTGCTTGCCGGCATCCCCGTCCGCCACGCCTTCCAGCATGGTGATGCCCTTCGCGGCGCAATCCGCCTTCAGCTTGTCGAACCCGGCGACCCAGAACTCCGTCTGCAACGTCTCGAAGGCGACGCCGATGGTCTTCACCTTCGCGGGCGCATCGGACGCCTTCGGAGACGTCGTGGTCGTGGGCGGGGCATCGGATCGTCCGCAGCCGGTGATGGACAGCCCGGCGATCATCGCGAAGACCGCGAGGAAGCGGGAGAGGTAGGATCTGTTGTTCGGTCTCATGATGTGAAGCTGCGGATCAAGGCTCGTGGAGGTCAGCGGTGACGATGGCGTGGGCGGCAAGCAGAAATCCTTCGGCCGGAATTGAAACGCTCCGGTTCCGGTGCGCCTCCGGCCGGAGCATCGCTTCCTCAAGGGTCATGCCGTCGAGGATCCGGACGCGGGTCGGCTCACCGAGCCCCGCGATCGAGACGAGCCTCGGCGTCGTCGACAGGTTCGCGACCAGCAGACGTCGGCGTCCGCCCGCGCCCAAGAGCAACGACGCCACGCCATCAGGTCCGGTCGCCTGGGTGGGCACGACCGATCGCGGCGAGAACCCACCGACGTCGGCAAGGACATGGTACACGGGGAACACGCTTCCGGGCGTGGACGGGAACCGCTCAGGCAACGGCGATCCGGCGGCCGTCTCCAGCACGCCACGCCAGCCGGTCGTCTCGAAAAGGGTGACGCTCTCGACGCCGCCTTCGGACAGCGCCTTGAGCATCGCCACCGTCCAAGCGGCGCAGAAGAGCGACATCTGGCGGACATCGACCTGAGGCGGGAGTTCACCCGGCGCGACGGGTCTCTCCGGACCGGTCGCGACCGGATTGGACCGCGGCTTCAAGGTGATCGGCGAGACGAGCAGCGGGAGGTCCGGGAAACGGCGGCGCGCGCTGGCGATCTGATGGACCACCGCCTCGGGCGTCTCGGCGATGCTCAGCTCGTCGGAGGCGTGGACCTGCGGGTTCATCGACCAGCACACGAAGTCGCCATCAGCCGGCGGGGGCTGGAGGTTCAGTTGGTAGAGGTCGGCATCCGTGCCCGCACCGATGGCCATACCGCAATCGCCGAGGGCGCTGCGCGCTGCTTCGAGGTCGGTCGCCAAGGTCGAACGGCATCCATCGCGGAAGATCAGGGCTCGGGTGAGGTCGACCTTCATCCGGCCGAGTTCGCGGGCGACCAAGGCGAGGTCTCCGCCGGTGCCGGCCGGCAAGTGGATCGCCAGTTCCAGCGCGGCCCCGAGGCCCGTGGCATCCCGCGCTGCGACACGGAGCCGCTCCGGCCAGCGGGAGTCCGCCAACCGCAGGTCGGCGCGCAGATGGGAAAGGCCCAGGCGCGACAGCCGGTCCGAATCGGCGGCGTCGAATGGACGACCGTGCGACGCCATCATCAGCCCGATCTCAGGGAATCGGACGGGCTCCGCCGCGGTGAGCGCGATGTGGACGGTCTCGTCGCGGCCGGTCCGGACCCGAGCAGGTTGCTGCGTGCGCCCTGTGTCCAGGATCCGCAGCACCACGCTTTGCCGGATGCGTTCGCCGGCGCGGACCTCGACCGGGAACGGCAGCCGGAGCGGCGTGGAGTAGGTCTTGAAGCTGGCGTCGATCCAGTTGCGCTGGTCCTCGGTCTCGAAGACGTCGCCGGAGAACTCCAGTTCCGCCCGGATCCCCGGCCCCACTTCATACGTCAATCCCGCGAGGTCGGTGAAGCCCGCCACGGGCTGCTCGGCCGCGACGGATTCCGGGAACACCCGGTCGCGCACCGAGCCATCGAGGTGGAGCGACCGGACCCGGGCTCCGGCGCATTCCCGGATCGGATGGAGCACACAGAGGCCGATGCGGTTCGTCAGGAAGGTCGCCTTCGCTTCGCCGTCGAAGCTGAATCGGATGGTCCCGTCCTCATCGCCGGAGATCGCCGCGTGCCAGACGAAGTGGATGCCGTTCTCGCAATGTTCACGGGTGTAACGGATGCGGAAAGAAGTGTCGCTGGAGTCGATCACCAGTCCGGTGATCCGGCCGGGCACCGTTCCCCAATCACGGTCGCGCACGGCGCCGTGGATCCGCCGGACCACCTCGCGGTCGCCCCAGCGGATCCGTCGCAGGTCACCGTCGTGGAACACGATCTCCAACGGTCCGGCCCGCAACGGGACGCACGCCGCCGCGCCGCCGGCGGGGTCCGTCGAGAGAGATCCGGTGGGCGCGGCGGTCATCGTTTCTCCAGCAAGAAGACCCAGTTCTCCGTGTCGGGGACCGCCGGCGTGGTCCAATCGCCGGTCACCGGTCCGCGGGCCTTCAGCAATCTGCTGGAGGCCGACCACGACCGCGCGGCGGCACCGACGAACGGCACGAGGAGGATCCCAGGGCGGAGCGGTTTCATCGGTCGGGAAAGCGGATGACGGAATCCGTCCTCGCGGATTCGTAGGCGGCGGACACCAGTCTTACGGTCTCCAGGTTGTCGGCCCCGGTGGTCTCGGCGGCGTGTTCCCCGCGAAGCGCGCCGAGCAGGTCGCGGAGGCACGGGACCATGCTCGCTTGCGCCACGTCGTAACGCGGATCGGCCCAAGCATGGCGCGGTGGAGCATGGCGACGGCTCAGCGTGCCGTCCTTGGTCGTGACCCGCAGCCAATAATCGCCGGCGACCTCGATGCTGCCGAGCGGTCCCTCCACGAAGGCCAGCGTCTGCGGGAAGATCTCCCGCTCCAGCGGCGTCTTCGCGTAGGCCAGCTCGACGGTCACGGAGGTCCGCGCCGCGCCCATCGACAAGAGGACCGTCGCGACGTTCTCGCCCTTCACGTCCGGCAAGGTCCGCTGGATCTGGCAGCACAACGACCGGGCCTCGCCGAAGCACGCGCGCGCCGTGTCGAGGACATGGGTGCCGAGATCGGTGAGGATGAACTGCTCCAGCTCGCGCAGCGCGGGTTGGTTGGCCCAGACGTCGAAGCCGGAGACAATGGTGAAGCGCGCCCGGAACGGCGTGCCGATGACGCCCGAGCGCAGCGTCCCGATGAGCGCCCGCATCGGCGCCTGCCAGCGCCAGTTCTCGTGCACGAAGAACGGCGTCCTCGCCTCGGCGAACGCCGCCACCACCTCGCGCGCGTCCTCCAGCGAGGCCGCCATCGGCTTCTGGCAGATGCACGGGATGCGATGCTTCGCGCACAGCAGCGAGAGCGGTTTGTGGCCGCCGACCTCGGTGATGTTGTCCACGAAGTCGGGCTTCACCTCGCGCAGCAGCTCCTCGACGTCGTCGAAGACCGCCGGGACCCCGAGATCCCGGGCGAACGTTTCCGCCTTGTCGCGAGAACGGTTGTAGACCGCGACGCATTCAGTCCCGCCGACCTCGCGCCAGGCGGCGAGCTGGACGCGGGCCCAGAATCCCGTGCCGAAGATGGCGAAGCGGAGTGGTCTCATGCCTTGGAGGCGAACAGAGGTCGCAGGTGCGCCAAGCTTTGCCCAGCCCAGTCTTCTTCCTTCGCGATCGTGTCTTCCACCGCGGGCTCGGGCGGAGTCCACAGCTCCAGGACAGCCGTCCCGCAACGTCCGTGCCGGCCAAGCTCCGCGAGGAGCCATGGGATATCGAGCAGCCCGCCGCCGGCAGGACGCCCCTCGATTTTGAAGCCCATGAGATGCGGCAAGCGCGCGATCTGGAAATCCTTGACGTGAAGGTTCACCGTCCACGGCACCAGCTCGGCGACGACGGTGGCCAGCCCTTCACCAGCACCGAGCGAGTTGGCGGTATCGAGACAGATGCCGACGCGGTCCGAGCCGACCTGCTCGATGATCGACCGCAACGTCGCGGCCGGGAACCGGTCGTGGTTCTCGATCCCGATCCGCTCGCCTTCGAGCATCGGGACGATGGCCCGCAGGATCCGCACGACGTCGCCCGCGCCGGGATGATGGTCCGGACCGTCGACCACGAAACGGACCAGCCTCGCGTCCAGACGACGCGCCAAGGCGACCATCTCGATCGCGTGCTCCACCGTGAGCCGGCGCGAGCCCACCTCGATGCGGACGCCTTCCGCGACGGCGCGCTCCCGGAACCGGACGACCCGGTCCTCCGGGAGCCCGAGCAGCGGCAGGTTGTCGCAGACCTGGACGAGCTTCACGCCGTGCCGCCGGGCCCGGTCGAGCAAGTCCTGCTCGTCCATCGGCCGCACGGGTTCATGGCCCGGGACCCCGATGGCCCAGCCGTAGGTGTAGCTGCTGATGCCTAGCTGCATCGTCCGTGGTCCTTGGTCCCCTGTCCGCGGAACGTTCTCAACGAACCACGGAAAACGGGACGACGAACTATTTCTGCGTGATGTCGCGGACCTGCTCGCGGATATCCGCCAGCTCGAAGATCTTCTGCCACCCTTCCTTGAACAGCACCGGCTTCGCGCGCTTGCTGATCTTGTAGGCGGCGTCGGAGAAGGTGCCGTTCGTCTCGCCGAACAACACGGCGATCTGGATGCGCAGATGCCCGAGGACGAAGTCGCGCACGGCGTCCTTCGGCACGCCGGCGGCCACGAGGCGGTCGTGGCCTTCCTTCACGACCTCCATGCAGGTCTGCGCGAGCGTCTCCACGAGCGCCGGCTCCAGCATGGCCATCTGCTCGAGCGTCACGCGATGCGCGCGGCTGATGGGCGCATACATGGCTTGGGAGACCTCAAGACCGAGCTCGTAGTAGCTCTCCGCGCCCCACATCAGGGCGACCACGATGCCTTGCTTGGCCGTGATGCCGCCGTAGAAGTCGCGGAACGCGGCCTCGGTCGGTTCCCAGTTGAACACGCTCGGATGGCAGGGGTGCGCGATCACGCAGCCGATGTCCTCGCGGTGCGGGAGCTGGTTGTCCAAGGGCGCGGCGGGATCGAGCGTCATCAGGAGCGCGCCCGGCTTCATCAGCGGCACCACCTCACGGGCCACGGCGCCGACGACGACGTCCGGCACTGCGATGATGACGACGTCCGATTGCGGCACCGCCGTCGCCTGATCGGAAAGCGCGACACCTCGCTGCTTCAGGTTCTCGATGCCCTTGGGTGAGACCTCGAGATAGTGGAGCCGGTAGCCGGTCTTGAGGAAATTATCGGTCAGCCGGCAGCCCATCTTGCCGCCAGCGCCGACGAGGGTGATCGTGGTCATTCTGATTTTGGTGAGGAAGCGGCCGCCCCTCCGGTCATCGACACGGGCGGCCTTCAGTTTCAGTCGGGACAAGCTATCGACGGCAGCCCGACGACCGATAGGACGGATGGTCGCATCGCTTGAACGAAACGCGCACCGACCGGGCCTTCATCGCAGCGGCTTCCAGCTCGCGCGGCTGCCGTCGATGGCCATCTGGAAGCGCAGCGGCTCGATCAGCGCGGCATCGGTGCCGTCCGGGCGGACGACCCAGACCGGACGTTTGTCGGCGGGCTTCTCGGAATAGATCTTCACCATCCGCTCCGGATTGCTCCAGTAGCGTTCGTCGGTCCGGCGGAAGGAGATCCACTTCGCGTCCGGCGACCACGCGCTCGGCGTGCAGATGCTCGTGCCGCCGAAGGTCGTGAGCTGGCGCTGACCCGTGCCGTCGGCGCCGATGATGAAGAGCTCGAGGGCGTCGCCGATCGGGAACGAGTACACGATCTGCCGTGAATCCGGCGACCAGTTCGGGAACGTCGCGCCGACCTTGCTCGCGGTCTGCACGACGCGCCGTTTGCCGGAGCCGTCCCAATCCATCACATAGACCGTCACGCCGCCTTCGGGCGGATGGCCGGTGTAGGTGATGCGCTTACCGTCGGGCGACAGCGTCGGGTCGTGACCTTCGCCCAGCATGCGCAGGTCGCTGCCGTCGGGCCGGATGCTCGCCATCTCCGGCTTGTCGCCGTGCATACCGAAGACGATGCGTTCTCCCTGCACGGTCTTCTGCCAACTCGGCATGTAGCAGACCTTGGGCGAAGTCAGCAGACGGCGGACGTGCGAACCATCGGCGCCCATCACCCAGAGGTTCGTCGAATGCTGGCGGTCGCTCATGAAGACGACGTGCTTCGCGTCGGGCGACCAGCACGGATAGCGGTCCTCCGACTTCGGCGAACGGGAGAGATTGGTCATGTCGCCCGTCGTCGGATCGGCGACGAAGACCTCCGTGTCTCCGGTCCGGACGGACGTGACGAGCAGCTTTTGGCCGGTGAGGTCGGCGGAGTACGCCGTCAACGTTGCCGCGATCAGCGAAAGAATCCGGACGGTCAGAGCCGCACGCATTTGCATGAGGCAAAGGTAGGAGCACGCCTGGCCGATGGCTTGGAGAAACCGGTCAAGCATTTGGACGATCCCGTGGGCGCCGTGTCCGTCCCGTTGTGCGGACCCTTCAGCGTTCCGTCTTCTTCGCCAGCGGCGGGCGATACACACGTATCGCCGTGACGGGCGTCGCTCCGGTGCCGAAGATCTCCAGCGTGTGCTTCGTGTCCGGTAGGCCTTGCGCGAGCGTCACCGTCGTCTCGACGGTCGCATCCTTCACACCGGGCAACACAAACTCGTCCACGAAGCGCGGTCCGGCCTTCCACTTCACGGTGAACCGCTCCGGCACCGGCTTGATGCCGGCGAGGCTCGTGGCGTAGGACACGTTCCAATCGTTGGTCCCGATGACCACGCGTCCGGACTTCGAGACGAAACGCGCGTCGCTGCGGCCTTCGCCGTCAGGGCCGGTCCTGGAGCCGTTGAGCGTGAAGGTGAACAGCGTCTCGTTCGCGGCGTCCTTGCGCGCTTCGAGCGTCCAGTCCTCGACGAGCAACGGCTTCTCCGAGGTGATCGGCGCGATCACGGGCCACTTCACCAGCCATTTGCCCTCCGGCGTGGTCACGGCGCGCGTGAAGCCATAAAGCTCGGCGAACTCGGAAGGCTTCCGGCCGTCGATGCGGACGGTGGCGGGCGCTGCGCTGCCGGATGCGCCGACCACCTCCACGCGGCTGCCGTCGAAGTCGAGCCGCAGCTTGCCGTCGGCCCAGTGCACGTCCTTGCCGACCTGGTAGGTCTTCACCCATCCCTCGGCGGGCGACGGACCGAGCTTCGGGTCGTACCGGAGATACGCCTTCACGCATTCGGCCATGAACCATTCGCCGTGCTCGTTGAGATGCACGCTGTCGCGCAGGAGCGCCTTCGGCTCCAGCTTGTTCTCCGCGAGATAGGCCTTCCACAACGAGCGCTGGTCGCACAGCTCCGCGCCATATCTCTTCGCCAGCGACGGCAGCCAGTTGTGGTTCATGAACGCGTCCCAATGCTTGCCCGCAGGCGGCAGCTTCGCCGCGTCGGTCTCCTCGGTCAGGTCCGCCTGCTTGGTGACGTGGTCGTTCTGCATCAGGATCTCCGCCGTCGTGCGTTCGCGCGTGCGGCGGATGATGTCCTCGTATCGGTCGTGCGCGCCATAGACGTGGAAGATGAGCAGGTCGGGCTGGAACGGGTACAGGTCGGTCTCGGCCGTCTTCACCAGCATCTGCGACGCGAACCCGCCGAGCGCGCGGTTCTCGATGACGAGATCCGCGTGAGGAAACCGCCGCCGAAGATCCTCCTCCACCATCTTCGCCCACTTCTGCTCCGTGATGCTCTGCCCGTAGAACAGGATTCGCACCGTGTTCCGTCGCTCCGCCGTGCTCGTCGCCAGGAGCCGCATCGTGCGCTGGACGTTTCTTCCGAAGCCGTCCACGGCGGGAAAGTTCGTCGGCGGATACGGCGGGGGCTCGGCTGCGCTCGTGCCGAGGCACCTGAAAGCGAGAAGCAAAGCCAAGGAGCGGAACAGGATCTGGGATCGGTTTTTCACGAGCGGGTCAGGGGTCTCAACACGGTTGGGCATGGCTTCATGGAAGTTGGGACGAACGCCGCGTGGCATGGCCTTCTCGTCCCCCCGATGCCAGCGGTTCGTCCCCTTCGACGACCGGTTCTCTTGGCCCCCGAAAATCGGACGGCTGAGAAACATCACGCGGGTGATCTGAGCCCGAACCATGCAGCGGGTTCAGGGTGGAACGGCCAACCTGGCTGTTCTCGGCGGCAACTTGCTGCCGAGCTTCGGCACGAGGACGCACCCACCGGAGGGTGCGTGCCCGGCGCACCCGACGCGGCGGGCCGGTGGCCCGTTCCCCCCAGCCGATAACTGCTTGGTTCCGGCTGAGAGCCTTTTTGGAGATGGGCCATTTCAATGGATGCGATGTCGTCCCTCAGGCCAGCGCCTGCTGGATGAGTTGTCCGCCGTTCTCGGTCAGGCGGTAGTTGCGGCCGTTGAAGTAGAAGGTCAGGCGCATGTCGTCGAGTCCCATCAGGCGCAGCAGGGTCGCGTGCAGGTCGCGCATGTGGTAGGGCGACTCGATGGCTCGGTAGCCGAGCGGATCCGTCGCGCCCACGAGCGTGCCGGGCTTGATGCCCGCACCCGCCATCCAGATGGTCTGCGCGCCGGGATTGTGATCGCGGCCGTTGCCGCCCTGCGAGATGGGCATCCGGCCGAACTCGCTCAACCCCACGACGAGCGTCTCGCCGAGCAACCCGGTGCGTTTGAGATCTTGCAAGAGACCCGCGATGGGGCGGTCGATCCACTTGGCGCACTTGCGATGGCCGTCCTTGAGACCGCTGTGGGCATCCCACGCGCCGCCGCATTGCGAGGAACCGCTGTAGATCTGCACCACCCGCACGCCGCGCTCGACCAGACGCCGCGCGAGCAGGCATTTGCGGCCGGTGTCCTCGGTGTCCGGATCGTCCAGACCGTAGATTCTTTTGGTCTCTTCGGATTCCTTGGAGATATCCACGGCCTCCGGCATCCGCTCCTGCATCCGCAACGCGAGGTCGTAGCTGGCCATGCGCGCGGAGAGATCCGGGTCGTCCTCGCGTCCGCGCAGGTGCTCGCGATTGAGCGCACGCAGGAATTCCAGACTTCCCCGCTGCGCAGCGGGCGGGAAATCAGCCGGTGCCTCGAGATGCAGGATGGGCGTCGTGCCGCTGCGCAGATAGGTGCCTTGATAGTTGGCGCCGAGAAAACCCGCGCCCCAGTTGGCCGGTCCGCCGTTCACGAGCGCGTTCTTCTGCACCATCACGCAGAAGCCGGGCAGGTCGGGGTTCTCGCTACCGAGCCCGTGAAGCAGCCACGCGCCGAGCGACGGAAAGCCCTGCTG
>JBBRQL010000095.1:0-14669 GCA_038226425.1 Verrucomicrobiota bacterium | reverse complement strand
GAGGCGGGGAATTGAACTGCGGGTCAAAAGGGAAGGGTCCACCAAAGGGTGGCGGCTGTGTGCGTCCACAAAGCCCTTGGTCGCCCATGCTGGTCGCTTCGTTTCCTTTGTTCCCTTCTGTCCAAAAGAACGGTCCTGACTCAGCGCCCTTCCGATGTTTCCGCTTGTGCCGGCCGCTTCGGTGGACGACAAGTGCTTGCCGCCTCAGTGCGGCGCCGATCTTTTGATTTTTCCCTGCCCGGTTCGTGTATCGAGACAACTGTCCTTCGACCTTGTAACAAAACACGGGAGCGCAAAGACGGTGCTATAAACAGCCGCCAGGCCTTAACTGGAAGGCGAACGTTGCCCGTTGCTCCCACCTAGTCCTCAGGTAGAAGGAACTGTCTCCCACGGCCAGGGCGGGGATTTTCGTTCCGCAGGCTTGGAAGCCGGGCGCCCGTTGGCAGAAGATCGAGCGTGGCCCAGGCCGACCTTTTCATCGCTCCCGTCCCGCCCGCCGCCGCGCCCGCGGAGGAGCCGAGGCCGGCGGCCTACGCCACAAGCGCGCCTCTCGCGGCCCGGATGCGTCCGCGCGATCTCTCCGAGTACGCGGGGCAGTCCCACATCCTTGCTCCCGGCCAGCTGCTGCGCCGCGCCATCGAGGCCGACCGCGTCCAGTCGCTGATCTTCTACGGCCCGCCCGGCACCGGGAAGACCTCGCTCGCACAGATCATCGCGGCGCAGACCCGGGCGAAGTTCGAGCGGTTGAGCGGCGTGGAATCCAATGTCGCCGACATGCGGCGCGTGCTGTCCGGCGCGTCGAACCGCCTGCTCAACACCGGCCAACCGACGCTGCTCTTCATCGACGAGATCCATCGCTTCAACAAGGCGCAGCAGGATGTCCTGTTGCCCGATGTCGAGAGCGGCGTGGTGAAGCTCGTCGGTGCGACGACCCACAACCCGTTCTTCTTCGTCAACTCGCCGCTCGTCTCGCGGTCGCAGGTCTTCGAGCTGCGGCCGTTGACCGAGGCAGAGCTGCTCGGGCTGCTCCGCCGCGCGCTGGCGGACGGCGACCGCGGCCTCGGCCATCTCCGGATCCGGGCGGACGACGACGCCTTGGCCCACATCTCGCGGGTCTCCGATGGCGACGCGCGCAAGGCGCTCAACTCGCTGGAGATCGCGGCCCTCACCACGCCGCCGGGGGCGGACGGGATCATCCCCATCGACCTCGCGGTCGCCGAGCAGTGCATCCAGAAGAAGGCGGTCGTCTACGATGGCGACGGCGACGCGCACTACGACACCATCAGCGCGTTCATCAAATCGATGCGCGGTTCCGATCCGGACGCCACGCTCTACTGGCTGGCGAAGATGATCCACGCCGGCGAGGACCCTCGCTTCATCGCCCGGCGGATCGTGGTCCACGCGGCGGAGGACGTGGGGCTGGCCGATCCGATGGCACTGGTGCTCGCGCGGGCCGCGGCGGAGGCGGCGGAGTTCATCGGCTGGCCCGAGGCCCGCATCCCCATCGCCGAGGCCGCGCTCTACATCGCCACCGCGAACAAGAGCAACTCCGTCATCGTCGGCATCGACGCTGCGCTCGAGGACGTGCGGTCCGGTCGGACGCTGGCGGTCCCGTCCCATCTCCGCGACGCCCACTACAAGGGCGCCAAGCAGCTCGGCCACGGCGAAGGCTACCAGTACGCGCACGACCACGAAGGGCATTTCGTGCCGCAAGACCATCTCGGCGAACCGCGCCGCTACTACCAGCCGAGCGACCAAGGCGTGGAGAAGAAGATCAAGGAGCGCGTCGACCGCTGGCGTGCGCTCACCGAAGCCGCGCGGATCCATGCTACCCCGGCCAAGGACCGGCCCTCATGAGCACCGTTGCGGAGGCCAAGGCGGCGTTGCGGAGCGAGGTCCGCGCGCGGATCGCGGCGATTCCGGAAGAACATCGCGCATCGGAGAGCGTCGAAGTGGTCCGACACGTCGTCGCGGACGCGGCGTGGCAGGCCGCGCGGTCGATCCTCTTGTTCATGCCGCTGCCGGACGAGGTGCGCATCCGGCCGCTGGTGGACGCGGCATGGGCGGCCGGCAAGTCCGTCGCGCTGCCCGCGTCGGACGCGGCGACCGGTGCCTACGTCGCGAAGCGGGTCCTTTCGGAGGCCGACCTCCGGCCCGGGCGGTTCGGGATCCTGGAGCCGGCGGCAGGGTGCGAGGTCGTGCCGTTCAGCGCGCTGGACTTGGTGTTGGTGCCGGGCATAGCCTTCGACCGTGCTGGCAACCGGCTCGGACGGGGCAGGGGCTTCTATGAC
The DNA here is from genome assembly GCA_038226425.1 of Verrucomicrobiota bacterium. Lineage (GTDB taxonomy): Bacteria > Verrucomicrobiota > Verrucomicrobiia > Limisphaerales > UBA9464 > CAIVQB01. The sequence goes on along the minus strand of JBBRQL010000095.1, from coordinate 12,378 downwards.
CGGATGCTGGCCTTGAGCCCGGATGCGGTCTCCTGCGGCGTGGGCTTCGACGGACAGGTCGTGGCCCTTGTGCCGGTGGAGCCGCACGATGTGAAACTCCACCGGGTGTGGACGCCGACGGGACAGATCCTCGCCGGTCCCGCGCCGCTTTGATACCGATGCTGACCGAACAGATCGTCACGGCCGCCGTTTGCACGGTGGTCGGCGGCGGCTTGGCCTACGCCTTCTCCCTCTCGCGGGAACGGGCCGTCCGTGCCGAGTCCGCCAACCGGGAGCGCGACCTCCAGGAAAAGTTCCGGCGGGACACCGAGTCCGCCCAGCTCTCCGCGAAGGTCGCCGCCCAGGAACAGGTCGCCCGCGGACGCGCCGAGACCGAGCAGGCCCTCGGCGGCCAGCGCGCCGCCCTTGACGACGACGAACGACGGCTCGCCGAGCGCGAGGCCGTGGTCAACCGTCAGCTCGACCGTTTCGCCCAGCAGGAGCAGGACCTCCGGCTCCGGGCGGAGCTGCTGGAATCCGCCCGCGACGGTCTTGCATCGGAACGCGCCGAACTCCATCGCTTGTCGGTCGAGTGCAAGACCCGTCTCGAGCAGGTGTCGGGACTCGACAGCGGATCGGCCCGCACGCTCCTGCTCAAGGAGGTCGAGCGCGAGTCGTCCAAGGACGCGGCGGACCTGTCGCGGCACATCCTCGACGACGCCCGCCACCGCTCCGAGGAACAGGCCCGCCGGATCCTCGCCACCGCCCTCCAGCGCTACGCGGCGACCCACACCTTCGAGACCACCACGGCCACCGTGGCGCTCACCGGCGACGACATGAAGGGCCGCATCATCGGCCGCGAAGGCCGGAACATCCGCTCCTTCGAGGCCGCGACCGGCATCACCGTGCTCGTGGACGACACACCGAACGCCGTTGTGCTCTCCGGCTTCGACCCGGTCCGCCGCGAGGTGGCGCGCCAGTCCATGGAGCGCCTGATCCTCGACGGCCGGATCCATCCGACCCGCATCGAGGAGGTCGTGGCCGCGGTCACGACCGAGATGGACGCGTTCATCCATCGCACGGGCGAGGACGCCGTGTTCCGTTCCGGGCTCTCGCCGGTGCATCCCGAGGTCGCGAAGACGCTCGGCAAGCTCCGGTTCCGCCACAGCTATTCGCAGAACGTGCTGGAGCACTCCGTCGAGGTCGCGCACCTGTGCGGCCTGATGGCGGCCGAGCTCGGCGCCGACATCCAGGCCGCCAAGCGCGCCGGCCTGCTCCACGACATCGGCAAGGCGATGACGCACGAGATCGAGGGACCGCACGCCATCGTCGGCTCCGACTTCCTCAAACGGCACGGCGAGGCGCCGGACATCCTCAACGGCGTGGCCAGCCACCATCAGGAGGTCCCGCACGAGAACCTGCTCGGGATCCTCGTCGCCGCGGCCGACGCGATCAGCGCGTCCCGTCCCGGCTCCCGCAGCGAGAGCATGACGACCTACATCAAGCGCCTCGAGAACCTGGAACAGATCGCGATGAGCTTCGAAGGGGTCGAGAAGGCCTTCGCCGTGCAGGCCGGACGCGAGCTCCGGGTCATCGTGCGGCCCGAGCAGGTCGACGACAGCGGGTCCCTGCTGATGGCCCGCCAGCTCGCGCGCCGGATCGAGGAGGAGCTTCTATATCCCGGCCAGATCCGCATCACGGTGGTCCGCGAGACCCGGTGCGTCGAATTCGCCAAGTGACCGCTCCCGGCCTGGGCGCAAGTCCGGTGTTGCAACGTTCCGGGCGGGCTTGACACTTCGCCCCGCCGTGCCGAAAGAAATCCAGAAGTGAAGCCCACCGATCTCCGCGGGATCCTCCGCTACATCCCGCGTTTCCGTGAGAAGACGTTCGTCGTCGCCGTCGACGGCGCGATCGTCACCGACGACAACTTCCCGAACCTTTTGCTGGATCTCGCGGTCCTGCGCTCGCTGAGCATCCGGATCGTGCTCGTCCACGGCGCGGCGGAGCAGATCCGCTCGCTCGGGGCGGAGTCCGGAGTGGTGCCGTCCAACCTCGACGGCGGCGGCGTCACCGACGAGGCCACGCTGAAGCTGGCCCTCACCGCGGCGAACCGGCTCACGCACGAGATCCTCGAGGGCTTGGCGACGAACGACCTCCGGGCCGTCTCCACCAACGCGGTGATCGCGCATCCGCTCGGCATCATCGGCGGCGTGGACCACCAGTTCACCGGCAAGGTCGCGCGCGTGGACGTCGAGTTCCTCCAGTCGCTGGTCGCGCAGGGCATCGTGCCGGTCGTGCCGCCGCTCGGGTTCGACGGCGACGGCAAGACCTACCGGGTGAACTCCGACGCCATCGCCTGCGCGCTCGCCGAACAGCTCCGCGCGACCAAGCTGATCTACATCACCTCGCGCGAAGGCCTCACCCGGCAGGACAAGATGCTCCGGCAGGTCGCGGTGAGCGACCTCAAGCAGGTCATCGCCCAGCATCCCGGCGAACTCCCGGCCGAGCTGCTCTCGAAGGCGCGCTTCGCGGTCTCCGCCTGCGAATCCGGTGTCCCGCGCGTCCACATCATCAGCGGCCGGGTCGACGAAGGCCTGCTCGCCGAGGTCTTCTCCAACGAGGGCGTCGGCACGATGGTGTACGCCAACGAATACCAGCAGATCCGCCGCGCGCTGAAGAAGGACATCCGCAGCCTGCTGATCCTGACCAAGAACTCCGTCGCCAGCGCCGAGCTGGTGAAACGCACCCGCGCCGCGATCGAGCGGCAGATCGGCGACTACCACCTCTTCGAGATCGACAAGAACCCGGTCGCCTGTGTCGCGCTCCACACCTACCCGGAGCAGAAGAAAGGCGAGCTGGCGTTCCTGTTCGTGAACCCGTCCCACGAGAACCAGGGCATCGGCGGCAAGCTGGTCCAGTTCGTCGAGGCCAAGGCGCGCGAGCAGGGGCTGACCGAGCTGGTCACGCTCTCCACGCAGGCGTTCACCTGGTTCCAGAGCAAGGCCGGCTTCAGCGAAGGCACGCCGGAAGACCTGCCGCCCGCCCGCCGCGAGCGCTACGACGCCAGCGGCCGCAACTCCAAGGTGCTGGTGAAGAAGCTGCGCTGAAGAAAACGGAAAGGCCGCGCTCGCGCGCGGCCTTTGCTCGGTGTCTTTCCGGGGGATCCTGGATCAGGCGGTGATCTTCTCGAAGCGTTCCGCCGCGAACTCCCAGTTCACGAGGTTGACGAACGCCTTCACGTAGTCGATGCGGCGGTTCTGGTACTTGAGATAGTAGGCGTGCTCCCAGAGATCGAGGCCGATGAGCGGCTGCCGCCCGGACATCAGGGGGTTTTCCTGGTTGGGCGTGGTCTCGAGCATCAGCTTCTTGTCCTTGTTGACGGAGATCCAGATCCATCCGCTGCCGAAGACGCTGAGCGCCTTCTCGGCGAACATCTTCTCGCCTTCCTCCTTGTCGGTGAAGAGCTCGCCGAGCGCTTCGCCCAAAGGACCTTCCGGACCGTTGCCGCCTTCCTTGCGGAGGCATTGCCAGAAGAGCGAGTGGTTGTAGTGGCCGCCGCCGTTGTTCCGCACCGCGGTGCGGATCTTCTCGGGGACCTTGTCGAGGCCCTTGCACAACTCCTCGGGGCTGAGCTTGTGGAGGTCGGGATAGTCGGCCAGCGCCTTGTTGAGATTGTTCACGTAGGCCGCGTGGTGCTTGCCGTGGTGGATCTCCATCGTCTTCGCGTCGAAGTGCGGCTCGAGCGCCGAGAAGGAGTACGGCAACGCGGGCAGCTTGTGGGGGCCGGCCGCCGCCGCGGTCTGGGCGAGCGCGCGGGTCAGGGACGTGCTGAGGAAGAAGCCGGCGCTGAGCAGGCCGGCGGATTTGAGGGCTTGGCGACGTGAGAGCGTGTTCATGGGGGCGTGATGTTTCGGTGCGACGGCACGGACACTTGCCACATGGTCGGCGGAGCGCAAGGCAGGGGATGTATCCGGTGCGCTCCGGGCCCGGTCGCGGCGAAGGACAGGTCGCCTCCATCTCCGACAAATGTCCCTGTCGCCGGCGCGGTGCCTCGTCTACGGTCCCGCCGCTCCGCAGGGAGCCCCATGGATACTTTGGAGACGCATCCTGAACGACCGGTCCGGGCACCTTGGTGGCGGGTCGTGCTCGTCGGGAGCGACCTTCGGGTGACCGCCTTGCGGCTCTTCGTCACCGTGGCGATCGTCGTCGTCGGATTCCGCTATGTGCTGCTGCCGATCCGCGTGACCGGCATCAGCATGGCCCCGACCTATCGCGACGGCACGAAAGCCTACGCGAACCGCCTATCGCTCTGGCTGCACCCGCCGCAGCGGGGCGACATCCTCGCCATCCGTACCTCCGGGATACACAACATGTTCCTCAAGCGCGTCATCGCACTGCCCGGCGAACACGTGAGGATCATGCGCGGCCATGTGTTCGTCGACGGCGAGGAGCTGGACGAGCCGTATCTCGTCAACCGCGCGTTGTGGAACTGGCCTTCGGGCGGACGCGAAGAGGTCATGGGCCCGGACGAATACCTGATGGTCGGCGACAACCGCTCGATGCCGGTCGAGCAGCATGAGTTCGGCGCGGCCAAGCGCGAGAAGCTGGTCGGGAGGGTCCTGCGATGAGCCGCGGGTTCCGATGGACTTTGGGCCTCGTCCTGCTCGCCAGCGCGATCGGCGGGTTCGTCCTCTTGTGGCCGACCGAGACCAAGCGCGTGACGCGGATGGTCGAGCGCTTCGCGGCGGACGCCTCGTTCAAGCCGGGCGACGGCAACATCGTCCGCCTCCGCAAGATGGAGGCGGTGACCGGCCGTTTCGCGGCCGACGCGCAGATACGGTTCGAGAGCTTGGGCATCCCCCTGCACGAGGTGTCCGGACGCGACGAGATCCGCCAAGTGGTGGCGTTGGCGCAGAAGCTCAGCGGCGGCCTCGACGTGAAGGTCTACGACGTGGTGGTCACCTTCGGGCCCCAGACCGGCACGGCGCGCGTGGAGCTGACCGCCAGCATGTCGAGCGGGAAGCAGGAAGGCTTCACCGCCCAAGAGTTCGCGCTCCAGCTCGTGAAGCGCGAAGGCGCGTGGCTCATCCAGCGCGCGGAGTCGGTGAAGACGCTCCGGCGCTGATCCCCGGCGAACCAATCACAGCGCGCACGGCCAGGTCCGGTAGCGCCGTAGGTGCTCCGGACCTGGAACCTCACGGTCTCCAGGCACCGGCGCCCTTCAGAGGCCGGCTGGCTCCGGTTCAGGCCAAGCAACGCCGGAACCCGGCGTTCAGCGCTTCGCGGTCGAGGTCGCGCCCGATGAACACGAGCTGGCTCTTCCGCTCCGCGGCGTCCTTCCACGGACGGTCCGCCTTGCCTTCGAACATCATGTGGACGCCCTGGAACACGAAGCGGCTGGGGCTGCCCTTGAGGTTGAGGATGCCCTTCATGCGGAAGATGTCCGCTCCCTTGCTCTGGAGCAGCTCGCTCAGCCAGTTGTTGAGCTTCTTCGGGTCGAGCTCGCGCGGTTCCTCGATGCCGACGCTGGTGACCGTCTCGTCGTGCGTGTGCGTATGGACATGCCCGCCGTGGTCGTGCTCGTGCTCCGGTTTTATGGTCTTGCCGGCCTTCTCCAGACGGCCGGAGAACTCGGCCAGCCCGTGCTGGGTGAAGAGCGCGTAGTCGCCGTGCGCCGGAATCGTCACACGATACGTGCCGCCGTCCTCGCCGATCACTAGCTTGTGCAGCTTCTTGCCGGGCTTGATCTCGCCGCCGTTCCGCACGGTCGCGGCGGGATAGCTGAAGAGCGTGGTCGCCTCGTCCTCGGCCGTGTGGAGCGCGTCGTGCAGCCCGCCGTGGCAATGGTCCTCCTCGCCGTGGTCATGTCCGCACTCGTGCGTGTGCCCGTGTCCCGCCGGCTCGTGCCCGTGGTCATGTCCATGGTCGTGACCGCTCTCGTGGTCGTGCTTGTGGCCTTCGGCCCCGTGGTCATGGCCGCAGTCGTGCGCGTGCTCTTCGCCATGGCCGTGGTCGTGCGTGTCGAGCTGCAAGAGCACCACGCCCATCACCGGGTCGGGGCCGGCCTCGAGCTTCAGCGTGTGCTCGCCGACGTCGAGGTGGTAGGCGCCGCTCCACTCGAAGGGCAACTCCTTCTCCAGGAAATCGCCGTCGAGCGAGAGCTTATGGTCGAGGTCGAAGGCGTGGAGGTTCACCACTTGGTCCACGCTCAGGTCGGCCTGGGTCGTGCGATGGACCTTGGCGACGGCGTTGATGCCGTGGATGCGCTCGGCCAGGCGGTCAAGGTCCGCGGCGGAGACGAGGTCGCACTTGTTCAGCAGGATGCGGTCGGCGAAGGCGATCTGGGCCTTGGCCTCGGGCGCGTCGTCCAGATGGAGGTAGATATGCTTGGCGTCGACGAGCGTCACGATGCCGTCGAGCCGGTAGCTGGCCTTGATCTCCTCGTCGCTGAAGAACGTCTGCGCGACCGGTCCGGGGTCGGCGAGGCCGGTGGTCTCGACGAGGATGTAATCGAACTTTTCGCGGCGCTTGAGCAGCTGGCCGAGGATGCGGATGAGGTCGCCACGCACGGTGCAGCAGATGCACCCGTTGTTCATCTCGAAGATCTCCTCGTCGGCGCCGATGACCAGCGCGTTGTCGATGCCGATCTCGCCGAACTCGTTCTCGATGACGGCGATCCGTTTGCCGTGGTTCCCGGTGAGGATGCGGTTGAGCAGGGTCGTCTTGCCCGCGCCGAGGAACCCGGTGAGGACGGTGACGGGGATGCGCGTGTCGGTGGTGGCGGACATAAAGAAAGCCGGGGAGAAGTAGCCGACGGCGAAGCTGGAAGCAAACGGTCCGTGCGCGCATCGGCGCGCATCAGGCACCGGCACCATGACCCGGTCCGAAGGGCCATCGGAAATTAGCCGGTGGCGTCAGCCGCCGGAGTACGGATAGAAGCACCATGCGCCCCGGCAGGGGTGCCGGAACTCCGCCCCGTATGCCATCCACCCATCTCTCGCTCCACTACCACGTCGTCTTCAGCACCAAGGACCGCGCGCCCGTCATCGCCGCCGCGTGGCGCGAGCGATTGCACGCCTACCTCGGCGGCGTGGTTCGAAATGTGGACGGCGTGCCGGAGGCCGTCGGCGGCGTTGCCGACCATGCGCATCTGCTCCTCGGCCTGCGCGCCACCGCCCGCCTCGCGGAGGTCGTGCGCGATGTGAAGGCGGTCTCGTCCCGTTGGGTGCATGAGCAGATCGGCGACCGCGCGTTCGCCTGGCAGGAGGGCTACGGCGCGTTCACCGTGGGCGCAGCGCAGCGCGAGACCGTGCGCGGGTACATCGCGCGTCAGGAGGAACATCACCGGCAGCGCACCTTTCAGGAGGAATATCTCGAACTCCTGCAACGCAGCGGCGTGGAATACGACGAACGCTATCTGTGGTGAACCTGGTTCCGCCGCCCCGCCGGGGCGGATCACGTATCGCACGACGTTCCGGTGGTCGACACCACCGGCTAATTTCCAACGGCCCTCCGGGCCACAAGACGACACCGAAAGTCATCGGATGACGCCGACGCCACCGGACGCATCCACATGACGCCGGATGACGCCGATGCCATCGGACACCGCCGGATGACGCTGGATGACGCTGGATGTGGCTGGATGACGCCGGAGGCGTAACGGAAATTAGCCGGTGGCGTCAGCCACCGGATTGCGGGCCGCAATGTCCCGCGCCCCGGAGGGGCGTAGGACGGGACATGCCCCCATCTCCTGCGCCTTGCCTCACAGCGCGGCCAGCGCGGCGGCGATGCGGTCGGGTTTCCTATAGACGGAGGCGAAGGTCTCCACGGGGTAGAAGTCGGCGGCCTCGCCGGGGCCGCGGTTGAGGTGCCAGCCGATGAGCTTCTCCGCCGCCGGCGACGAAGCGTCGTAATAGCCCGCGGGCGTGAAGAGGATCCATTCGCGGGGGCCGTCCGCGCCCTCCGGCAGGTGGATGAAGAGCGCCAGCAACTCGGCCCCGTCCTCGGCGCGATGCCACCGGATGGTGCCGTCGCCGTAGGCCGCGAGGATCAGCCGGCCTTCGCAGGCGAGGTTCACACCCCAGACAATTCCCGGGACCGGCTTCTCCCAAAGCAAAGCACCCTTGGCGTCAAAGCGACGCAGACACCACTCCGTACCGAGGACAAAGCTCCGGGCGTCCGGCGCGATGGCGAGGCTGCGGGCCGTTTCGTATAGCTGGAGCGGGAGCGGCGTGCCGTCGAGTTTGGGCGAAGTGGTGTCTTGCCAGTCCTCGATGCGGAGACGGTCGGTGTTGGCCGGGGCCAGGTCAGGCAATGGCTGCGGCGCATCGGTGAGACGCCGCGCGGCGAGATCGAACAGGACGGGCTTCTCAGAACCGTAACCCACCCCGAAGCGGACGCGGCGCCCATCGTCGCTGATGGTGAAATGCTCGCGCATCTTGTTGCTCAGGTCGGCCGTAACCGGGCTGCGGATCAGCGTGCGCTGTCCGGCGGTGTCGATCAGGCCGAAGGCGGGATCGGCCGAGCCAAAGGCGAGAGCGCCATCCGGCAGAGGCTCGAGAGCCATCACCGTGATTTCCGGTCCGGGCCACGCGGTGCGGGCACCGCGGCCCGCATCGGCCCAGACGAAGATGGGGCATCGCCCGCCGCTCCAGTGCGTGCCTCCCGCCGCGAAGCGCGGGGCTGCGCCGGGGCGGTCCGGATTCAGGAAGGCGACTTTACTGACGTTTCCGCCCGAGAGGCCCGCGACATCCGCAGAGCCGACGGGGCGCAGCGTCCCGGCGTCGAGTAGATCGACCCGCACGGCGTCTTCATAGCCCACAGCCAGAACGAGTCCGTCGGGTGAAAAGGCGATTCCGTAGGGCCGCTCGCCGCCCGGCGCCTTCGCTTTGGCGAGGCACTGACCAACGGGTGAATAGAGCCGGACATGACCGTCTAAGCTCGTCGCGGCCAGGCGGCCTGCGGCCGACGTTCCCGCCGGGCCAAAGGCGAGGCCGTAAACTTCGCCGCCAAACTCGCGATCCTCGAACGCCGGGCGAGCGTCCCCATTGAGCGCGCGGGCCGCGTCCCACACCCGGACGCCGTTCTTGCCGCCTAGCCCTGCGGCGAGGTGCGTGCCATCCGGCGACACGGCGAGGTCTCTGACCCTGTGGGGCAGCGGCCCGAGCCGCGCCCTCACCGCGCCGGTGCCGGTGTCGAACAAGGTGACGAACTCTTCGAGACCACTCTTCGACATCCCCCCCCCCGCCGCGACCCAGCGGCCCGCTGGGTCGAGCGCCACGGCATGGACCTTGCCTTCGTCTCCGGGTCCGATCGGCGGATGCAGCGTGCGAAGCAATCTGCCATCGGGCAGCGCCCAGAGCTTCACCGTCTTGTCGTCGCTCGCCGTGGCCAGCAGCCGGCCATCCGCCGACACGCTGATGCGAGTGATCATCGCCGTGTGCATACCGGGATCGAGGCGGAGCACCACGTCCTCCGGCTTGACCGGCGGCGGCTCGGGCAGCGGGGTCGGGCGCAGGCTGGGCGCGCCGGTGGCGAGCAAGGCGTCCAGCCGCTTCTGGGCCATGCGGCGGAACATGGCGAACTGACCGTAGAGTTCGAGATAGGTCTCGAGCGCCTCGGCATTGTTCTCCGGCATCATCCGCCAGTCGAGTTGCGCCTCCTGCATCAACGCTTCGAGATCGGTGGCGGCCGCGGCAATGCCACCGGGCCGCACGCCCATGGCGATGAGCGCCTGCACAAGACTGTCGATCTCGGTGCAGAGGGGCACATGCATCGTGTGGAAGGGCGTCGGCAGCTTCTGTGGGTCGAGGTCCGCAGTGCGCACGCAGATGAGCTTGTTTTGCCGGAGAGCGCGGGCGGTCTCCGCCGGCACCCAGAGGGAAGTGAGCGCGGGCGGGGACCATAGCGTGACCACGGCTCTGGCGCGGTCGATGGCGTCGTCGATCACTTTGCCGAAAAATTGGCCCGGCAGGAGATTCACATCATACCACGGCCGGAAGCCGCGCCGGGTCAGCTCGTCCGCCAACGCGACGGTCGGCTCCGGCACACGCTGGGAATAGGAGAGGAAGATGTCGTGGTCCATCGGCGGCGGGCATTCCTAAGCGCCGGTTTGAAAATTCACCAGCGAGGAGTCGGACAGGAGTGCGATCAGAAGTGGCGGTCAGCAGCATCCGGAGAGGGAACGAAACACCCTGATCTCACGGCTGTCCTGCCCTGTCCGTGGGCTTGCATCGGACCTCATTCGTCCGACGGGCCGGCGACGGAAGCTCCGATGCGGCCCTGCGGTCCTCCCTCTCCCGCTGGGAGATGGGAAAGCCGCCGGATGCCGTGGGTGCTTCGGTTGCCGTCCGGCCAGTTCTGCAACCGCGACCGCTTGCGACAGCGCTCATCCTTCTGACCGCCACTTCTGATCGCACCCGAAAGCACGCCCCACGAGGACGCCTCCGGGACGGCGAACCTTCATCGAGAATCCGGGCGACCACGGAGAAGACCCGCTTATCGGCTGCCCATGGACGTTTTCCGCGTGCGACGCGGATCGACGGACTGCTCGGGATCTGGAGCCGCGACGGTCGAGGCGACACCGGGGCGTGGACCGATCGTAAGCAGACTCGCTACGGGCAGGAACACCAAGGATGTCGGACATATCGCCGGCGGAGGCAGGGCGACGGGGCTCTCCTCTTCGAGAGCTGGGATCCCGGAGGAGCTCGAAAAGCAAGACCGCCCGTCTCCTCGCGGAGACGGGCGGTGTGACGGCAGCGGGCGGGTCGGAGCCCGGATCACTCGGTCACGAACTTGATCTGGCGGCTCTTCTCGGAACGCTTGCGGGCGTTCTCGTCGAGCACCTTCTTGCGGAGACGCAGGCTCTTGGGCGTGGCCTCGACGTATTCGTCGACGTCGATGTACTCGAGGGCGCGCTCGAGGCTGAGCTTGAGCGGGGCGTTGAGCTGGATGCCCTTGCCGTCGCCCTGCGAGCGCATGTTGGTGAGCTTCTTCTCCTTCACCGCGTTGACCATGATATCGTCCTCGCGGGCGTTCTCGCCGACGATCATGCCGACGTAGACCGGGTCCTTCGCCTCGATCATCAGGCGGCCGCGCTCCTGGATCATGTTCAGGGCGTAGGAGGTGGCCTCGCCGGCTTCCATCGCGACGAGCGAGCCGTTCTTGCGGGCCGGGATGACGCCGCGGTCGGTGCCGTACTCGTGGAAGAGATGGCTCATCACGCCCATGCCCTTGGTGCTGTTCACGAGGTCGGTCTCGAAACCGATGAGGCCGCGCATCGGGACCAAGGCCTCGAGGGAGACCTGGTTGGCGACGTGGTTCATGTTCGTGATCTGGGCTTTCCGGTTGGAGAGGTTCTCCATGATGTTGCCGAGGTTCTCGCTCGGGACCTCGACGTAGAGCTTCTCGATGGGTTCGAGCGCGTTGCCCTCGGCGTCCTTCTTCCAGAGCACCTCGGGGCGGGAGACGAGGACCTCGAAGCCTTCGCGGCGCATCTGCTCGACCAGGATGGCGATCTGCATCTCGCCGCGGCCGGCGACCGAGAAGATCTTCGGGTCGCTGGTCTGGGCGATACGGAGCGCGACGTTGGTGCGGACCTCCTTGACGAGGCGGTCCCAGATGTTGCGGGCGGTGACCTGCTTGCCCTCGGTGCCGGCGAGCGGGCCGTCGTTGACGGCGAACTCCATCTGGATCGTCGGCGGATCGATGGGGATGTACGGGAGGCCGGTGCGGGCCTCGCTGTCGCAGATGGTCTCGCCGATGAAGACCTCCTCGAAGCCGGTGAGGCCGACGATGTCGCCGGCGTGGGCTTCCTGGACCTCGATGCGCTTCATGCCCTCGAAGTGGTAGATCGCGGTGATCTTGCCCTTGGAGACCTTGCCGGATCCGTGGCGGCAGATGGCGGGATCGCCGATCTTGACCTTGCCCTCGTAGATCTTGCCGAAAGCGATACGACCGAGGTAATCGCTGTAGTCGAGGTTCGCCACGAGCATCTGGAAGCCCTCGCCGGCGTGCGCGCGGGGCGGCGGGATGTGCTTCACGATGGCGTCGAACAGTGGCTCCATGGTGCCGGACACGTGCTCGAGCTCGACCTTGGCATAGCCCAGCTTGGCGGAGCAGTAGATGAAGGGGAAATCGAGCTGCTCGTCCGTGGCGTTGAGGCTCATGAAGAGCTCGAACACGAGGTCGAGCACCTTCTTGGGATTGGCGTTCTCGCGGTCGATCTTGTTGATCACCACGATCGGCTTGGCGCCGGCCTCGAGCGCCTTGCGGAGCACAAAACGGGTCTGCGCTTGCGGGCCTTCCGCGGAGTCCACGACGAGCAGCACGCCGTCGATCATGTTCATGATGCGCTCGACCTCGCCGCCGAAGTCCGCGTGGCCCGGGGTGTCGACGATG
>JBBRQL010000094.1:0-14814 GCA_038226425.1 Verrucomicrobiota bacterium | reverse complement strand
TCGTGGGTCGCCCGTGACGTGCTGGTCGCGCCGTACAACGATCTCGACACCACCTCGCGGATCCTGCGCGACCACGCCCACGAGCTCGCCGCCGTCATTGTCGAGCCGCTGCACCGTTGCCTCACGCCGGCACCGGGATTCCTCCAGGGCCTGCGCGACCTCACTCGTTCGCTCGGCATCGTGCTCGTGTTCGACGAGGTGGTCACCGGGTTCCGGCTCGCGCTCGGCGGTGCCCAAGAATACTACGGCGTGAGCCCCGACCTGGTCGCCTACGGCAAGGGACTCGGCGGAGGCTTCCCGATCGGGGCTTACGCCGGCCGCGCGGATCTCATGGAGGTCGTGAACGAACATCGCCTGCCGGGGCCGAACTACGCGTGGTCCGCCTCGACCACCGGCGGCAACCCCGTCTCGTGCGCCGCCGCGCTCGCCACGCTCGACCTGCTCTCCGAGCCGGGGCTCTACCCGCGCCTGCACGCCGCCGGACGCCGCCTGCGCCAACGGATGGGCGAGGCCTTGGAGCAGGCCGGCGAGGTCGCGCAGGTGCTCGGCGACGGACCGCTCGCCCAGGCGGCGTTCTCGGCGCATCCGGTCATCGACCAAGTCTCGTGGCTCGCCAGCAATCGCACGCGGGGCAAGGCGCTCATGCACGGCCTGCTCCGCGGCGGCGTGTTCCTCAACCCGATGGGCACGAAGCTCTACCTGTCGCTCGCGCATGACGACGCCGTCATCGACGAGTTCGGCGCGCGTTTCGCGGACGCGCTGGTCGCTACCAAGACGAACTGATTTTTCTCAACCACAGATGGACACAGATGGACACAGATGGGAGAAGGCGTCTGGTCAGTTCAGGCTCGCGCCGGACGGTATGGCCGCACGCCGTCGCGCACGTCCCCGGCGACGCTGCGGGGCCGACGTCTTCTGCGCTGCAAGAGCGCCCGAGGACAGCCTGAGGTGGAGCGAGCGCAGAGAGCGCAGGCCCAGGTGGATGACGATCTGCCCAGGGCTGAAGGCCCGAAGCGTCTTCGTGGAGCTCTGCCCTCTGTTTCGCGCTTACAGCGCTCCTCTCCCAAAGTTCTGGTCACCTGGGGCTTCGCTCGCACGGCTCGCTGCACCCCAGGCTGTCATGACGCGGGCTTTCAGCCCTGGAAGCCCTTCGCTCACGCGCCGCCTCATCCGTGTCCGTCCGTGTCCATCTGTGGTTGAACCTCTCTGACCATGTCCATCCCCTCCGTCTCCTTCGCCGTCAACGGGCGCACCTACGCTCCGCCTGCCCGTCCCGTCGTCGTCATCTGCCTCGACGGCTCGGCCGACGAGTACCTCGACGCCGCCATCGCCCGCGGCCGCATGCCGCATCTCCAGCGCATCAGCATCCGCGGTTGGCGCGGCTTCGCCCGGGCGGCGATGCCGACGTTCACGAATGTGAACAATTCTTCAATCGTCACCGGCGTGCCGCCCTCGGTGCACGGCATCGGCGGGAACTTCTTCTACGACACCTCGGTCGGGCAGGAGGTGATGATGAACTCGTCGAAGTTCCTCCGCGTCGGGACGATCTTCCCCGCCGCCCAGGCCGCGGGCCGCAAGGTCGCGGTCGTCACCGCCAAGGAGAAGCTGCGCGACATCTTCGCCAGCGGCTTGATCGCGATCGGCGGCATCGCCTTCTCGTCGGAGAAGGCCGTCCACGCGCAGCTCGCCACGCACGGCATCGCCGATGTCGAGGCGCTCGTGGGCCCGACGCCCGCCATCTACAGCGGTGACGCCTCGATCTACGTGCTCAAGGCCGGCGTCGAGCTGTTGAAGGCCGGCCGGGCGGACTTCCTCTACCTGAGCACGACCGACTTCATGCAGCACAAGTATGTGCCGGAAGTCGCGGAGGCGCTGGAGTTCTACGCCGCCATCGACGTCGAGATCGGCCGGTTGCTGGACCTCGGCGCGGTCGTCGGCATCACCGCCGACCACGGCATGAACGCGAAGCAACGGCCCGACGGTTCACCCGAGGTGATCTACCTGGAATCCGAGCTGGTGGAGAAGTTCGGCGACGGCTTCCGGGTGATCCTGCCCATCACCGATCCGTACGTCGTCCACCACGGCGCGCTCGGGTCCTTCGCCCAAGTCCATCTGCCCGTCGATCCGGCGTCGCGAGCGACCGTTCCGGCGGTGATCGATTGGCTGCTCTCGCGGACCGGGATCACCGAGGCGCATCCGCGCGACACCGCCGCGCGACTGATGGAGCTGCCGGCCGACCGGATGGGCGACCTGGTGGTATGCTCCGGCCGCAACGTCGTGCTCGGCCGGACGCCGGCTTATCACGACCTCAAGGCGATCGAGGGCGGTCTGCGTTCGCACGGCGGCCGGTACGAGGAAATGGTGCCGTTCGTCCTCAGCGACCCGCTCCGCCCGGCCTACGCCGCCAAGGCGCTCGGCGATCCGCGCAACTTCGACATCTTCGACTTCGCCTGCAACGGCACGACTGCCGCGTGAACCCTTCCGCCGTCATCCCGTCGCTCGTCTTCAGTCCGGCGACCGAGGCCGATATCCCGGCCGTCCGCGCGCTCGCCGACGACATCTGGCGCCGTTGCTACGCGGACCTGCTGCCGGCCGGGCAGGTCGACCACATGCTCGCCGCCATGTACGGCGCCGAGGCTCTTCGCCGCGACCTTCGGGACGGCATCCGCATCGAACTCATCGAGGTGGCCGGCGAAGCGGTCGGCTACCTCGCCTTCGGCCTCGTCTCCACCGAAGGCCAAGTCCATCTGCACAAGCTCTACCTCAAGCCGGAGCACCATGGCCGTGGCATCGGCCAAGCGGCCTTGGCGCATGTGTTGGCGTCGGCCGCGCGATCCGGCGCGGAAGCCGTCTCGCTCCGGGTGAACAAGGGCAACGCGCGCGCCATCCGCGCCTACCAACGGGCCGGGTTCGAGAACATCGGAGCGCTCTGCCAGGACATCGGCGGCGGGTTCGTCATGGACGACTTCGTGATGCGCCGATCGACATCTCCTCCCCTCGCCAACGTACCGCTTTCAGCCTGTCGCCCGATGGCTGTCGCCGCAGTTTCTCCGACCATGAACCTCACCAGCTACCTCGCCGGAACGCCGATCACCGGCACCTCGACGCTCACCATCCGCAGCCCGTACGACGGCTCGGTGTCCGGTACCGTCACCCAGGTGGACCGTGCCTGCACCGAGGCCGCGATCGCCGCGGCCGTCCGATTCCGCGACACGCCGACGCGCTACCAGCGCGCGGAGATCCTGGAGAAGACGCGCTCGGCGTTGGAGGCCCGTCGCGAGGAGTTCGCGCGGATCATCACCAGCGAGGCCGGCCTGGCGCTGCGCGAGGCCCGTTACGAGGTCGGTCGGACCATCGACGTATTGCGCTTCGCGGCGATGGAGACGTTGCGCGACGACGGCCAGATCTTCTCCTGCGACATCTCCGCGCAGGGCAAGGCGCGCAAGATCTTCACCACGCGCGAGCCGTTGCGCTGCGCCGTGGCCATCACGCCGTTCAACCACCCGCTCAACCAGGTCGCGCACAAGCTCGGGCCCGCCATCGCAGCCGGCACGCCGATCATCCTCAAGCCGTCCGAGAAGACGCCGCTCGTCGCGGTGAAGTTCGCCGAGCTGCTGTACGCCGCGGGATTGCCCGGCCCGATGCTCAGCGTGCTGCTCGGGCCGACCGCTGAGGTCGCCGAGGTGCTGGTGAAGCATCCCGACGTCGAGGTCGTGGCCTTCACCGGCAGCGTGCCCGTGGGCAAGCGCATCGCGGCGACCGCCGGCTACAAGAAGCTCGTGCTCGAGCTCGGCGGCAACGATCCGCTCATCGTGCTCGACGATGCCGACCTCGACCTCGCCGTCACGCTCGCCGCCGAGGGCAGCTACCGGAACTCCGGCCAGCGTTGCACCGCCGTGAAGCGGATCCTGGTGCAGGACGGCGTCGCGGCCGAGTTCACCCGGCGCTTCGTCGAGAAGTCGCGCGAATACGTCTGCGGCGACCCGATGGACGAGGCGACGCGCGTCGGCACCGTGATCGACGAGGCGTCGGCCATCGCTTTGGAGGCGGTCGTTTCGGAGGCCGTGGCCGCCGGCGCGAAGGTGCTGCTGGGCGGCCAGCGACGCGGCGCGCTGCTCCCGCCGACGGTCATCGCGGATGTTCCTCGCGACTGCCGGATGGTGGTGTCGGAGAGCTTCGGTCCGCTCGCGCCCATCCTCACCGTCCGCGACCTCGACGATGCGTTGACGCTCGCGAACTCCACCGCCTACGGCCTGAGCTCCGGC
The DNA here is from genome assembly GCA_038226425.1 of Verrucomicrobiota bacterium. Taxonomy (GTDB): domain Bacteria; phylum Verrucomicrobiota; class Verrucomicrobiia; order Limisphaerales; family UBA9464; genus CAIVQB01. The sequence goes on along the minus strand of JBBRQL010000094.1, from coordinate 10,549 downwards.
GTGGTGACGAACAACCTGCAGAGCGCGCTCAAAGCCATCCGGACGCTCCGATGCGGCACGGTGAACATCAACGAAGTGCCCGGATTCCGGGTGGAGAACTCGCCCTTCGGCGGCATCAAGGACAGCGGTCTCGGCATCAAGGAAGGCGTCATCGAGGCCATCAAGGCGTATAGCTTCGTGAAGACCTTCAGCCTGCCGTGGTAGGACGAGCTTTGACGCCGGAGGCCGTGGCTGGCAACGTTACACCCATGAAGAACGGGACCGCGATAGAACTGGGCGCGCACATCGTTGCTGATCCGCGCGTCTGTCACGGCAAGCCGACGTTCAAAGGCACCCGCATCTTGGTGAATCAGGTCCTGGAGGATGTGGCCGATGGCAAGTCGTTGGACTTCATCAGCCAGGTGCGTTGGGGTGGGCGGTTGCCCGTCGCCGCCATCGCGGAGGCCGTGCGTCTGGCCCAGCACGCCCTGCTCGACCGCGAGGGCGGGCTGGTGCGAAAGCCGCGCGTTCCGCGGCCCGCCGTGCTGGCCGCCGCGTGAACCTGCTCGACGAGAATTTCCCGGACGACCAGCGCGACCTGCTGCGCAAGTTCGGCGTCGCCGTTCGCCAGATCGGCCAAGAGGAGGGCCGCTTCGGCATCACTGACGACGAGATTGTCACGCTGCTGCACGGTCTCGGACAGGTCACCTTCTTCACCCACGACCGGGACTTCTCCGGCCCGGCACGATGCCATCCCGCCTACTGCCTCGTCTGGCTCTCCGTGAGACAGGACTTCCTTGCCGAATACGCCCGCCGACTGCTGCGCCATCCCAAGTTCGACACCATGGCCAAACGGTTGGGCACGGTGTTGACAGCGGGTCCGACCGGAATCGTGGTGTTCGAGCGCCACCGCAGGACGTCGCAGCGGGTCGCCTGGACCGGATGACCATTCCCAGAGCGACCGCATGAACATCAACGAAGTGCCCGGTTTCCGGGTGGAGAACTCGCCCTTTGGCGGCATCAAGGACAGCGGTCTCGGCATCAAGGAAGGCGTCATCGAGGCCATCAAAGCGTATAGCTTCGTGAAGACCTTCAGCCTTCCGTGGTGAGGAACGGCGCCCGGGCGTCGTTGCCGGAAGGCACATCACCGGGTCAGCGATCCGCAGAATTCCCGGAACGCCTTCTCCTCCTCGCCCGTGGATACGCCGGCCCGGTCTTCCGCTGCCCTGATGCGCTGGAGCTCCACCACCCCTTCGCTTTTGAGGAAACCCCGGCCGGTCCGCTCGTAGACCGGTTCCGCCGCAAACCGCTCCTGCATGGCCAACCCTTCCGCCATCAGTTCCTGAAAGAGCGGATCATCTCGCAGCTCTGGGTCGATTCCCTGCGTCATCATCCGCAAGCTACCCGCCGTAGTCACAACACGCAATCGCGGGCACGGCCCGGTTTCCGCGTGGAGAACTCGCCCTTCGGCGGCATCAAGGAAGGCGTCATCGAGGCCATCAAGGGCGTGTGGCTTGGCCAAGACCTTCAGCCTTCCGTCCCGAAGGCCGAGGATGAGACTCGTGACCTCGGGTCGGTAGGCGGAGGAATCGCGGTAGTGTCATTGAGCGGCTGCGGTGCAGTGCGGAGCTACCGCTTGCGGCGTAGCCGAGGTTCGACGTCACCGTGCGAGTTCATCCCAGCTCTTGATCCCGATCACCGGCAGCGCGAAGGCGAAGGCCGGTTCCCATCCGGGCGTGTCGGCGAGGCGGAAGACTTCGTAGAGCTTCTTCTTCGCCGTGGGTTCGCACGGATTCGTGCTGGCCTCGTTGCGCCGCCACACGCCGAGCCGCAGGCCGCCCTCGTCGCGGTGGTCCACATGGCGGTTCATGATCATCGAGTCCACGCCGTCGAGCGCCGCGATCTTGCGCATGGCGTAGCAGTAGGCGGCGGCCTGGAGAGTCTCGCCGTCGGGTCCGTCGGGTGTGTGGAAGCCCTGTTCGCTGAGGATGATCCGGCGCGGTTCACCGCGATACGTCAGCTCGGGACGGCGCAGATACGCGGGCAGCAGCTCCAAGTTCTTGAACGTGATCCGCGGCGTGGCCTCGACGTCCGTCGTCGCGGACTTGTCGAGCCAAGTGCGCGGGTCCATGAGGTTCTCGGGATACGGATGGAACGCGACGTGCCAGCCGAAGTCGCCGCCTTCGCGGGCCTTCTTGGCGAAGTAGGCGAGGAAGGGCCGGGCGGCGAAGGTCTGCAAATCGTCGCCGCCGGGGTAGTGGATGTTCCAGTGGTGCTCCAGCGAGACATACACGCGGGAGCTCGCGGATTCGCGCCGCACGGCGTCGTGCGCGAGGCGCATCACCTCGACGTAGTCGTCGGCGAACTGCTCCATGGTCACGCGGCCGCAGTTGGCCCAGAACCAGTGCGAGTTCACCTCGTTGCCGATGACCCAGTTCGCGACGCGTCCGTGTTCCTTGGTCGGACGCGACCAGCGCTCGGCGAGGAACTCCATCGCGGCGGTGAACCATGCGCGTCCCTCGGGCGTGCGGCTGTTGAACGCGCCGAGCCGGTTCGGGCAGTTGGTGCTGTAGCCGGGATGCAGCATCACCGCGTCGAGTCCGGGCCGGCCGCTCGCGTAGGCGAGCACGATGGCGGTGACGACCGCGCCCGCGTCGGTGAGGCGCTTCACCTGGTCGTCGAGGCCGGCGACGTAACCGCGCTGGAAGCGGAAGGTGCGCCCGCCGGATTCCCACGCGGGGTTGTTGGTGTCGCCGGCGAGGTCCACGAGACCGGTGAGGTTGAGGTTCACTCCGGCGTGCTTCACACCGAGCGCGATGGCGTCGTCCACCATCTGGATCTGCAGGCCCTTCTTCGAGTCGAGCTGCGGGAAGGGCCACGAGTAGCGGGAGGACAACTCGGCTCCCCGCAAAGCGAGCGACAGGCAGACAAAGCCCAGGATGAGCTGAAAGAACCGACGGTTGGACACGCGCCGACCGACGCCGGCGGCTGCCGGACCATTCGATCTCATTTCACCCAGGCGATTGGACTGCCAGCCAGCGCCACACGCGCAGCACCTCGGTCGCGCCCCAGGCCTGTGCGTCGCAACCGCGATGGATGTGGGGCGCGTCGCCGTCGACAATCTCGGGCAGATGCCCGAGGCAGCCTTCGGCCAACAAGCGGTCGGTGCTGCCCAGATACGCCCGCGCCGCGGCGACGGCCCTCGGGTCGCCGTCGAAGGCCTTCACCAGCGCCTCGCAGAAGACGGGGAAAGTCCAGGTCCACGCGGTGCCGTTGTGGTAGGCGGGTTTACGACGGGTGTCCTCGTCGCCCTCGTAGCGCGGCCAGTACGGCCGGTCGGGGTCGTTGAGCAGACCGCCGAGGTTCCCGTAGATGGCGAGCGGCGGCACGACCGGCAACGGTGCCAGCGAACGCAGCGCGCCGGGGATGACGAGCCATCGGCGCGCGGCCTCGACCGTGCGGCGCGCGCGTTCGCCGGTGGCGAGGCCGAGCGACACGGCGAGCAGGCAGTTGCTGCGGAGCGCGTTGTCCGGCGGCGCGGTGCGGGCAGGCTGGCCGGCGGGGCAACGGAGGTTGTCGGCGTACCAGCCGCACTCTTCGAGCCAGTAGTAGTTCTCGAACGATTTCTCCGCGCGGCGCGCGAGGTCGGCCCAGCTTTCGCCGCGGCCTTCCCACGGCTCGGCTCCGAGGCGCGCGAGCTGTCGCAGCAAGCGGATCCACAGCGCCTGGATCTCGATGGGATAGCCCTCACGCGGGGTGCCGGCGGGATGGTTGGTGTCCATCCACGTGAAATGGCTCGGGCTCCAGACGAGTCCGGATTGCGCATCCACGCGGATCCCGTTCGGCGTGCCGCGCAGGTAGCCGCAGGCGATGGAGCGGACGACCTCGCCCAGCGTCCGGCCGGTGGCGTCCACCGCGGTGGAGTAGAGGGCGGAGGACTGAGCAGGGGAGAAAGTGGGCAGGGGAGCGGGGGGGATGAGATCGTTCTCCCCTGCGCCCCTGCGCCCCTGCGCTTCCGCGACTTCTTCGCACACCACGCCGAACCACAAAGGCGCATCGGTCGTGTCGCGGTTCGAGGCGTCCGCGCCGTGGATGCTGTTGGGCAACGTGCCGTCCTTCTCGAAACGACCGAAAGCGATCAGCAGTTGGCCCACCTCCTCCGTCATGCCCGCCGCGAGCAGGCCGCGCGCGCAGATGAGCGAATCACGGCCCCAATCGAGGAACCACGGATAACCCGCGATCACGGTCTTCACGTCGTCGCGGCGGACGACGTAAGCCTGCACGGCCCGGACAAGAGTCTGGGTGAAAGCGTCCAATACCGCGGTGGCCGAATCTTTCCCTCCGTCGTGTTCGCGGGCTGGAAGCCCGGGAGCGGACAGGCTGGAAGCCTGTCCCACGGCCGCCTCATTCAACCTCAACCGCGCCACGACGAAATCTTTCACCGCCTCCGGCGTCGGCCCCGTCGATTCGGCCGTGGCCACCAGGGTCACGCTCTCGCCTTGGGCGATCGGCAGCTCGAACCAGCCGGGGCTGTACGCGTCGCCGGAGCCTTCTTGGCCGCGCGTGCCCTCGACCGGATGCGGGATCCCGACCGACCATTCCGGATGCTGATGGTACTCGCCGGCGTCCGCCCAGACGCGCAGGCCGCGGTCCGGTGCGGGTGTGAAGGCGAATCCATTGAACGAAGACTGTGCATGAGCCGCATCACGCGTGGAGATCTCTCGGCAATGCGCGCTGAAATGGCGTTCGGAACCTTCGTTGCGCTGGGTCTCGCAGTGGAAATTCCGGTCCTCGATATCGACCCGCACCGTGAGCCGGACCCGGGCGTCGGCCGGCAGCGGTCGCCCGAGGTGCCGGCCGGTGCCCGTGCGGTCCGGACGCGTGAAGCGGAGCACCACCGTGTTCTGCTGGTCGAGCAGGTCGGCCACCAGATGGATCTCCACGCTGCGCCCGTCGCCGGCGTTCGCGATGAACCGCCAGTGCGCCGGCGGCCCGGGCTCGATGTCGACGAGGTTGTCGCCGTTCAGCGCGGTGATGAAACCGTCGGCGTCCACCCAGGCGCGGATGCGCTTGGCGAAGACATGGCGGTCCACCGGGATGCTCGCGCCCAGGTTCGCGCCGAGCAGGCAATCGTACTTGGAGGTGATCCGTCCGAGGTCCGCGTGGAGCCGCGACATGCCGCCGCGGCCGTTCGTGAGCAGCACGAGCGAGCGTGGCCCGGCCTCCGCGGTGCCGTGGGTCGGCAACGGGTCCGCCGCGAGGAAACGAAGCGTCGCGACGGCGTCTTCGGTGCCGACGCCGTGGCGTTCGAGCGCGAGCGAGGCGTCGGACGCCTTCGCGGGCGACCGCGGCGGGAACGCGGCGACGAAACCTTCTGCGACCGGGATGGCGACTGCGTTCTCCGGGAACTCTCCCGCCCCCTTCAACCGCGCGCGGAACGGGCCGTCGTCATGCACCAGCAGCCAATGTCCGGGCGGCACCGGTGTGATCCGCGAACGGTCGGCGAGATGCCACGTCACGACCGGACGATACCCACCGGCAGTAGCGCCGGAGGCGCGGGCCAGGAATCCTGCCGGATCCGCGGCGACCTCGGCCGCGAGCGCCTTCCGGTCGGTCACCGGACCGATCGGGCAACCGCCCGAAGCCGATGCGGCGACCGCCCAATCCGCTTGGGCGCAGACCCGGCGGTAGGCTTCGCCGGAAAGGCCGCGCGGATGTGTCGAGGCCGCGAGGCAATGCACCGCGGCCGGCCTCAGCGTGATCCGGATGCGTGACGATTGTGCGACCGGTTCCACTTCAGGCAGGCCGCTGGCCGGACCGGCGAGGTCCGTCGAAGGTTCTCCGAGCTCGCGCCAGAGCTTGGCATCGAGCTCGAGGCTCTGGCAGCGCTCGACGTCCGTGTTCACGACCACGAGCACGGAATCGATGCGCTCGGCGGAATCGCGCCGCAGCGCGAAGACGACCGAACCGTCCGGGCTGACGCGCGTGATGGCCGCTCCGGCGAAGAAGCAGGGATGGCCGGCGATCAGGCGGTTCACCGCGCCGAGTTCGGCCACGAGGTTGTCCGCGCTGCCCCAGGCGAGGCCGCGGTCGCTGTGGACGTTCACCTGTTCGGTGGCGAGCCATTCGACGCCGTTGGTGAAGCCGAACCCGCCGTCCACGCTCGTCAACGCGGAGAGCAGGTTCCGGTGCAGCGACCAGGTCCGATCCGGCGAAGCGGCAGCGATCCCAGCGCCGAGCGCGACCGGGGACGCGACGGCATGGCGTGCCGCGAGACGGGAGTTGTCGTGCGTCTCGCTGTAGTGGACGAGCGTGCCGGCCCGCTGGCTGGTGGCCAGCGCGTGGTCGAGATACCACTGCACGCCTTGGCCGCCGAAGTTCTGGAACAGCTCGCTGTAGGCCCACTGCATGCCCCCTTCGCCGAGCAGGTCGTCGGTCGCCTCCCAGGATCCGCCGAGGCCTTCGAGCAGGAAGACCGTGTCCGGGAACTCCTGCCGCACACGCGCCGTGATGTATTGCCAGACGGGCAGGGGGACCTTGTAGCCCGCGTCGCAGCGGAAGGCGTCCACACCGCGCCGGCACCAGGTCAGGAACGCCTCCGCGAACTGTTCCCACAGCGCGACGTGGCGTTGGTCGAGTTCGACGAGGTCTTCCCATACGGTGCCCCAGGCTCCGGGGCTCTCGAAACGTCCGTCGGCCGTCCGCAGGAACCACTCCGGATGTTGCTCATGGAGTGCGCTGCCCCAGCCGGTATGGTTGATCACCAGGTCGAGCATCAGGCGCGCGCCCGCCGCATGGGTGGCGCGGGCGAGCTCGCAGAACTGCTGGACGCCTGTCGTCCGGTGGTCGAACTCGACCAGCGCCGGATCGATGGCCGTCAGGTCCTGCAGCGCGTAGGGCGAACCGAACCGGCCGAACCGCGCGAAGGTCGTGGGCACCGGGCTCACCGGCAGCAGATGGAGGATCCTGCAACCGAGCGTGCCGGTGATGTGCGGCAGCTCGCGGACGAGGTCGCGAAGCTTGCCGCTCGGCGGGATGACCGTGTAGCCGTCCTGCTCGAGCGGTGCGAGGCGGGCGTCCAGCACCGGATCGACCGTGGCCCGGCGCGTCTTGCCGGGGCCGAACTGCCGGGCGAACGCGCAGTAGATGGTGTTGCCGGAACGCGTCCACGACGGATGCACGCTCACGCCGGCATCGGCACCGGACGGCCAGTGCTGGTGTCCGCGCTCGTCGAGCGCGTAGGCCTTGGCCTTGAAGAAGCCGACCTCGGCGAGCGGCAGCGTGAGCACGTGCTCGCCGTTCCCGGCATCGCTCAGCGGAAGGTCGCGCCAGGACGCGCCGGCGAGCGGCACCTTCTCGAACCGCGCGCGGACGATCTCATCCCGCAACGTCGCGGCGCGGCCGATGTCCGTGCGGAGGCGGGCGGTCCATCCGGGCGGGACGCCGCGCAAGGTGAAGGTGACGTGGTCGCCGGCATGGCGCACGAAGCGCGTGCCGGGCGCGGGGGACATGATGAGCTCGGGCATCGGGTGTGTCGCGGAGCGACGGGACGAAGTGTGCGGGTCCGGCATCGGAGCGCGCAAGCGGCGGACGGCGGAAGTGTCGCAGGATTGCCGAGCGGTCGAGCGGCGGAGAACCAATATGGGGCGCGGGTGGAACCGCAGCCCTCCAGGACAAGAGATCTTCGGGAGGGCGTCGGTTCCACCCGCGCCCCGATCAATTCGCGAAGGACGCGCCCAAGTGAATCCCGTGGCCGGCGTCGCGCCCTGGCCGGCTACAAGTCGGCGATACGGCTGCCAGTCTGCGCTGCGTATGGCCGCCACATTCAATCGTGCCCCTACCGAAAGCGGACGTTTCTCGCCAAGGGTCAGGCGCCACGCCGCCGCCACAACCACCCGAGGATGGCAAGCAGCGCCGCCCCGGCGGCGAGCAACGGCCAGCGGAGCGAAGGACGGGGCGGGGTAACGGTTCCCCCTTCGGACGCGGGCGCGACCGGTCTCGGCGGGGCCGTGGACGGATTGGTGGCGGCGGCCTTGAGGGCTTCGGCCTCAAAGAACGGCCGGGCCAGCTCGTATTGCTCTTTCGCCCCCTGTTCCTGCTCGGCGCGAATCCTCTTCTCTTCGTCCGTGAGTGGCGGCTCATGGCCGGCCAGCTTGTCGAGGTGCTGTTGATACATCATCGCCAAGACACTGGGCGGCGCGTTGGCGGGCCGCTCAAAACGCTTGGCGGTCACCTCGAACGGGATGGCCCGCAACTCGGCCGAAGACGGTTGCTCTAGGGTTCCAGGCCCGGAAAAAAGGAGAATCCGCGGGAACACCAGATACTGGCCTGGCTCCGTGAGCCTCACCAGTTCGGTGAGATCGATGTGCATCATTTTCACCCGGTTGGTCGGAAACCCTTGGTAACTGATTGCAAACAGGTCGGAGAACGAGGCCTGCCACTTGCCTGCCGGTGTCAACGGGACCGGGCCGTTCCGGTGATCAACCACTGCGGGTCGGATGGGTTCCCATCCCCCAAGATGAGGTAAAACGATGCGTTCCTGTGAATGATGCAGGTAATAGAGGAAGAGATGGATAGGCTCGCCGAGCTGATAGCGCGCCTTGTCGAGGGCCGCACGGACGAGGAATTTGCCGGCTCGTTCCTCTTCAGCGGATTTCCAGAGGTTGGTCCCGACGGCGTAGAGGTCGATTTGGGATACCACCTTGGCGGCGGAACGGTCGGTCCACAGATAGTCGCCCTCGAAAACGGGGTCGGCGCGCAGCCGACCGAGCGATCCGACAAAGAACCGGCAGAGGACTACCGACACCCAAAACCAAGGGGGCCAAGCTAGAGTGCGAGCGTTCATCAGATCACGGGGCGACGGGACGGAGTGTGCGGGTCCGGCGTCGGAGCGCGCAAGCGGCGGACGGCGGAAGTGGCGCAGAATTGCCGAGCAGACGAGCGACGGAGAATCAATATGGGGCGCGGGTGGAACCGCAGCCCTCGCGGACAAGAGATCCTCGGGAGGGCGTCGGTTCCACCCGCGCCCTGATCAATTCGCGAAGGACGCGCCTCGGTGGATCCCTTGGCCGGCGTCGCGCCTTGGAACCGGTCGAGCGTTCGGCGGAGAATGGATATCGGACGCGACCCACCAGAGTCGCCCGGTCCGGCCACAAAGAACGCGCCGGCGGTTGATTTTCTCCCTCGCAAAGCGGAAGTGGTTGCTCCGGCCGGTGATCTGGAGCTTATCGGACGGGACCGACGATGCATCATCTCCTGCAAGATCTGGCCGTCGTGATGATCGTGGCGGCGCTCGTCACGGTCGTCTTCCGGCGCCTCAAGCAGCCGGTGGTGCTCGGCTATATCATCGCCGGCGTCATCATCGGCCCCCACACGCCGCCGTTCCCGCTGGTGACGGACGAGGAGACGATCCGGACCCTCTCGGAGCTGGGGATCATCTTCCTCATGTTCGCGCTCGGGCTGGAGTTCAACCTGCGCAAGCTCCGCCAGGTCGGGCTCACCGCGCTGTTGGCCGCGGTGCTGGAGACGCTGCTGATGGTCTGGGGCGGCTACGAGCTGGGCCGCGCCTTCGGGTGGCAGCCGATGGACTGCCTCTTCCTCGGAGCGATGCTGTCGGTCTCCTCGACGACCATCATCGTCAAGGCGTTGGCCGAGCTGGGCCGGTCCAAGGAACCGTTCGCGGGGCTGATCTTCGGCATCCTGGTCATCGAGGACATCATCGCCATCGTGATGATCGCGCTGTTGTCGGGCATCGCGATGACCGGTTCGCTGAGCGCGGGCGAGGTGGGGGCCACGATCGGCAAGCTGGGCATCTTCCTCGTCACGGCCTTGGTCGGCGGGCTGATCGCGGTGCCCCGGTTGCTCGGATATGTGGGGCGGTTCAAGAGCGACGAGATGCTGCTGGTGACGGTGCTCGGGCTCTGCTTCGGCTCTTCGCTGCTGGCCGTGAAGCTGGGCTACAGCGCGGCGCTGGGAGCCTTCGTGGTCGGTGCCGTGGTGTCCGAGGCCCGGGAGATCGGCAAGGTCGAGCACCTCGTCGGCCCGGTCCGTGACATGTTCAGCGCGATCTTCTTCGTCTCCATCGGGCTCTTGATCGAGCCGGCGATGATCGTCGAGCACGCCCTGCCGATCGCGGTCCTCACCGCGGCGGTGGTCGCTGGCAAGGTGGCGACCTGCAGTGTCGCCGCCTTCGTGGCCGGCAACGACCGCCAGAACTCGCTGCGTGTCGGCATGGGGCTCGCGCAGATCGGCGAGTTCTCCTTCATCATCGCGTCCTTGGGCCTCTCGCTCGGGGTGACGAGCAAGTTCCTCTACCCGATCGGCGTCGCCGTCTCGGCGATCACGACGCTGCTCACGCCCTACCTCATCCGGGGAACCGACGGGCTGGCGGCCTGGTTCGACCGGTCCGCGCCGCGGCCGTTGCTCGACCAGCTCGACGTCTACACGGCCTGGATCGGCACCTTGGGCAGCCGGCGGAAGACGGGCTTCGCCGCCGGATTGGTCCGGCGCTGGGCGGCGCAGATCGCGCTCAACCTAGCGCTCATCGCCGCGGTCTTCCTCGGCGCGGCCT